>JAASSU010000008.1 GCA_021767705.1 Bacteroidota bacterium
GTTCTTGGAGTTATTGTAACTTTTTATATTAAAACGAGTTCCGCGGAAAAAATTTCCACAAAAATCACGTTTCTGTATATAAAAACATTGAAAAATAGAATTTCATGTTATATTTAAATAGATACAGTGTAATACCAATTCATGAGAAAAATAATTAATAAAAAGTACAGTACAGAATGGAGTATTAGACCAAAGGCCTTACTTCATGTAATAAAATTTCAGGTAGCGGTGGATGGAAGCGACGGGCAAACAGCAGATCGTACTTATCGGCTCAGACAATCTCAGCAATCAAATGCTGGTGTATTCGCTCGAGCACGAGCTGGATATGAAGTGCAGTGTATGTACACATTCCTCTCACCTCTTTTCCGAGGAAGCCCGCACCGAACTCACCGAAACCGTTTCAAACGGCTATTCCACCCTGTTCCTCTTCGACTGTCACGAAAAACCGATCGATGAAGTGCTGACCGAAATCGCCGCTAACCCCTTCATTCCGACCCAGTTGATAGCCCTGTACAACCTGAGTGCCTACTCCGAGGCCGAAGCGAAGGCCCTGACCAAGCAGGTGCGCGGCTTTTTCTATGTGGATGACAGCATGGATCTGTTCCTGAAGGGCATCAGTGCCATCTTCAGGGGCGAGGTGTGGATCAGCCGCCAGATTCTCCTCGACTACGTGATGAAGAACGTGAGCGCCGGTACCCATCACACCCGCCCCAAGGTAGAGCTCACCGAACGGGAGCAGCAGATTCTTTCACTGGTCAGCATCGGCGCCAACAACGAGGAGATCAGCGACAAGCTCTTCATCAGCGTCAACACCGTCAAGACCCACATGTACAACATCTTCAAAAAGATCCAGGTAGGCAACCGCCTGCAGGCGGCCCTTTGGGCTGCCAAGCATCTGTGAGTAGTACTAGTACTGCCTATCTTTTTCGTCTAATACTCTAGTCCTCCTACCGTATTCCCCTACAACCTATTTGCCACCTCAAAATCATTATGCCTTACGATGTACCATTTCCGATACCGTGATAACAATAGATATAGGAAATATGGTAATGGAAGAGAAGCGGGGTATGGAGAGGTACTGCCTGACAGTCCCGGCCAAAGTCAGCGTCATGAATCATGATCATCAGCTGCGAGGGCTGCAGGCATACACAAAGGATGTCTCATCGCGGGGCACCTTCCTGCAGATGGACACGGGCCTGGAAGTAGGGCAGCAGGTACATCTGGAGATATACCTCTCGATCAACAAACTTCAGGAGTTCTTCGAGCTGGACAATTCGGTTCGGATCGAGGTCAGTGGTCAGGTAGTCCGCAGCACACACGAGGGAGTAGGCATTCAGTTCGACAAAAAGTACACCATTTTACCGAGCAACGGAGGCTGCTAGGTAAAGTGATCTACTCACTTCTTCCGCATATACCGGGGAGGCGATCTATATGCGAAAACTGAAACTCAACGCATTGTGGAAGCCCTCCTTTATCGGGGCACACGATAAAGAGGGCAAGTTCGGGATCTATTCACCCGTCCTCATCCAGCAGGTGCTGCAGTACGAGCGCAGCCGGGCCGACCGCGAGGGCGGCTACTTTTCGGTAGTACTGTTTACCCTCAAAGAACCCGACTCTCAAAACGCCCGCTTCGTCAAGCTGCTCAAAAACAGCACCCGCCTGATCGACCACCTGGGCTGGTACGATGCGTCCACCGTCTGCGTAGTCTTGACCGCCACCGACGCCGACGGCGCCGAGCTGTTCGCCCGCAAAATCCAAGGCAGCGTCGAAACCATGTCCGGCAACGGCCGCCACCCGGCCCCGCCGTACGAAGTGTTCTCCTACCCCGACCAGGAACGCGGGCAGGGCGAAGGCAAACTCAAAATCTCCCGCAACATCTACCGCGACAACGACCTCTGCATCAACGAAAAACTCAAGCAGTTCCTCGGGCAGGAGATTCCCGTATGGAAGCGCAGCCTGGATATCTTCGGATCTCTGGTCGGCCTGATTATCTTAGCACCAATCTTCATACTCACCGCTCTGCACATCAAACTGGTCTCCAAGGGGCCGGTTTTCTACACACAGCAGCGCGTGGGATTCAAGGGCCGCAGCTTCACTTTTATCAAGTTTCGTACCATGAAGTACGGCAACGACGAAGGCTTTCACTCCAACCACGCCTCCAACTTCATCACCCGCAGCAATGTACCGATGGAAAAACTCGACTCACATGACCCGCGCATCATCCCCGGCGGGCGAGTCATTCGCAAAGCCTGTATCGATGAGTTTCCGCAGCTGTGGAACGTTCTGCGTGGTGACATGAGCCTGGTGGGCCCACGCCCCTGTATTCCCTACGAAGCCGAGGCCTATCTGCGCTGGCACGCTCAGCGTTTCGATGTAATGCCCGGCGCCACCGGCCTGTGGCAGGTAAGCGGAAAAAACAAACTGACTTTCCACCAAATGATCAGCCTCGACATCAAGTATGCACGCAAGATGTCGCTGTGGCTGGACCTCAAAATTATCCTGCTCACAGTCCCGGCCATCACCGAAATGGTCTGGGTGAGTGTGTGCGGTAAGCTGGGGATTTTCAAAAATAATCAGATATATGCAGCAGGAGGCGAGAATGGCTGACACGAATGTAAAACAGAGTGATGTAAAAACCAAATTGAAGGAATTCCTTATCAGCAACTTTTTGTTCAGTGAGGATGCAGTCCAGTTCAACGACGAAGATTCCTTTTTAGAGAAAGGTATAATTGACTCCACCGGAATCCTGGAGCTCATCGAGTACTTGGAAGATACCTATTCGATAGCAATCGAAGATAACGAGCTGATTCCGGAGAACCTCGATTCCATGAACAATGTAGATGCATTTATTGCCCGGAAGTTGGGTGCCTGACTATGACCACCGCATTCAGCAGAGCGAGCCTGAAGCTCGATGCCGCAAAAGAGGTAGAGCACATCACCCAATCGATACGTGACATAGTAGGAAACCGGCTCCGGCGCCAGGGGACGGTAGTTGCCCTTTCCGGCGGCATTGACAGCAGCACCGTGGCCGCCCTGTGTGTCAAAGCCCTGGGAAAGGAGAAGGTCTTCGGGCTGCAGATGCCCGAGCGCCACTCCGCCGGAGACACCGGCGACTTGAGTGGTCTCATTGCCGGACATTTGGGAATCGAGACTATTTTCCAGGATATTTCACCGGTGCTCGAAGCTGTCGGTTGCTACAAAAAACAGGAGGCCGCCTACCAGAAGGTGCTGCCGCAATATGGCCCGGGCTGGAAGGCAAAAATTGTTTTACCGAGCGTGCTGTCTGAAGATTCACTGAGGCTGTTTTCACTGGTGGCCGAGGACCCCGAAGGGACTCAGATAAAAAAGCGTCTCTCACTAAAAGCGTATTTAGAAATCGTGGCAGCCACCAACTTTAAACAGCGGGTGCGCAAAATGCTGGAGTACTACCATGCCGATCGGCTGAATTATGCGGTGGCCGGTACCCCCAACCGGCTTGAATATGACCAGGGGTTTTTCGTAAAACTTGGCGACGGTGCGGCCGACCTCAAACCGATTGCCCATCTGTATAAAACCCAAGTCTACCAGTTGGCCGAATACCTGGGCGTGCCGGAAGAGATCTGCTCCCGCCCGCCCACCACCGATACCTACTCCTTGCCACAGTCGCAGGAGGAGTTCTACTTCTCCCTACCTTATGAAAAGATGGACCTGTGTTTATACGGCAAAAACCACAACCTGCCGGATGCCGATGTGGCTGCTGCTACCGAAATCACCGTCGAACAGCTGCAGCGCATCTATGCCGATATCGAACAGAAACGACGTACCTCAGCCTACCTGCATCTGCCGCCGCAGTTGATTGATGATGTGCGGGAAATTAACAACAGTTCTAGAACAGGCTATCCGGTAACTCATCAATAAAGGGCAGGGCGGCATCTTTTGCGGATACCTGCGGTGAGGCAATCGGCCACACAATTCCTATATCAGGATCGTTCCAGCGAATACCCCGTTCATGCTCGGGGCTGTACGGGGCGGAGGTTTTATAGGTGACATAGCTGTCGTTCTCCAATGCCAGAAAACCGTGGGCGAACCCAACCGGGATGTAGAGTGCCTGATGGCGTTCCGCCGCGATTTCAATTGCCGCCCACTTTTGAAAGGTGGGAGAATCCTGCCGAAGGTCCACCACTACATCGAGGATGGTTCCTTTTATTACACTCACCAGTTTTGCCTGTGCCAATGGCGGAGCTTGAAAGTGCATCCCCCGCAGCACATCCCGGGCGGATACCGACAGATTATCCTGGACAAATCTTTCTTGTATACCGTGGGCTGCAAAAGCGTCAAATTGATACGTCTCTTTGAAAAAACCCCGCGGGTCTTCAAAGGTTTTTTGTTCGATTAAGATCAAACCTGACAACTCATAATGACTGAATGAAAAGGGCATGTTACTCCTCCCGGATAATGCTGATAAGATACTCTCCGTATCCGGATTTCATCAGAGGTTCGGCAAGTTTTTCTAATTGTTTGCCATCAATATAGCCCATTTTATAGGCGATCTCTTCTATGCAGGAAATCTTTAGACCCTGCCGCTCTTCAATGGTTTGAATATACTGGGTTGCATCGACCAGGGAGTTATGGGTGCCGGTATCGAGCCAGGCAAAGCCACGGCCCAACAGCTCCACCTGCAGCTCGCCGTTGTGCAGGTACAGGTTATTCAAATCGGTTATCTCCAGTTCCCCCCTTGCCGATGGCTGTAATTCTTTTGCACGCGAAGTTACCTTATGATCGTAGAAGTAGAGCCCGGCCACTGCATAGTTCGATTTCGGTTGCTCCGGCTTTTCCTCGATAGAAAGCACCTTTCCATTTGTATCGAATTCCACCACTCCATAACGCTGTGGATCCTTCACATAGTAGCCGAACACTGTGGCGCCCTGCTGCAACTGCGCGGCGCGCTGCACTCGCTCCGGCAAGGAGTGGCCGTAAAAGATGTTGTCGCCGAGAATCAAAGCTACTGGTTCCCCATCTATGAACTTTTCTCCAAGAACAAAAGCCTCGGCAATCCCGCGCGGCTGTGCCTGTTCTATGTAACTGAACTCGAGTCCCATTTGCTCTCCACTGCCGAACAAATTTTCAAACAGCGGCAAATCGTTAGGGGTTGAGATAATCAGGATTTCTCGAATGCCGGCCAGCATCAGAACCGATAGGGGGTAATAGATCATCGGTTTATCATACACCGGCAACAACTGTTTACACACAATTTGAGTAATTGGATAAAGCCTGGTGCCCATCCCTCCCGAAAGAATAATACCCTTCATTACCGCTCCTCATTAGCCTTGGTAAATTATATCACGGGCATTTGAAAAAGCATCAACAATTTATCATTGTAAATCATTCTAAAGGGGGGTATCATTAAAAATAAAGGAATCCAAAATGATATCAACCAAGCGAACTATTTTATTGTTAACGCTGGCTATCTTTTGTATAGCATCTTTTCCCGGCATGGCTCAAAGCAGCTACACGAAAAGCGGGCTCAACGGAGCTCTATTCGATGCCCACACCGCCTTCAATATGGACGATATTGTGCAGAGCTTCGGCGGCCAGCTGGGCTACTCAATCGGCGGCATCTTAGATGTAGGTATGAACTTCTCCATGACCTATGATGAAGTCGAGGGCCAGGATTCTCAAGAGACGAACATTGGCTTAAAATACGGAATTATGCTGCTGAAGCAGGAAGATCTTTCTCCGGTGTCCCTCGAGCTGAGCGGAAGCTATGGGTATTCATTTGTTGATAGCAGCTACTATGATGATCTAAACCGTCAGAAAGAGGGACATGGCTATAAAATAAACCTTTACCTTTTTCACGATTTTAGCAGCACCTCCACAGCAGCTTTTCGTATGGGACCATTCGCAGGATTTAGTAGTTACCGTTATACTGTTGAAGCCATTATTTTAGGTGCCGAAGAAGAACAGCAATTTCTATCTGAACGTGAAACAGAGCTACTCTACGGTTTAGAATTATCCCTGCATAGGACTTCAGCTCAAGGTAGAACCTACTATTTCAGTATTAAACCTTACGGCGATGATGAACTGAAATTTGCCGCCGCTATTAGTACCGGTTTGGTATTTGAGATAAGATAGAGCTATTTAATATAATACGTGTAATTTGCTCTTTTTCCTTATTAGAAAAGAAATTATTTCAAAATTAATTTAGAATTCATCCCCCCTCTGTGCTATAATAATAGCAATGAGACAAGCATGAATCGTATTAGTTTCCAGGGCAATTTTTAACCGGATATAGGTTCATTTTGGTCCAGTTGTAGTCCCTTAAAGTGTACATTAGAACCGGGATAGCCTGTTTCGGCGGCATCCGTGGTCGACCGAGATTCCGAACGAATTGATACAATTGGAGTGTCATAAGGAGAAATTTGCTCTTAATCTGATAACTGAATTACATTGCGAAAATAGACCGTTACTCCAATTTTTCCACTGTTACCTAGCCCACTTTCAATGATCAGTCTTGAATTATTAGAACCAACTTCTGGATTAGTGAAGGTATATTGAGCACCTAAAGAATATTCTGCAAAAAGCGACAAAAATTCTGTGAGGTATATCTCAACTCCAAAAATGCCATTTAATTTAAGTGGGATTGTTGTTTCACTATTTGTACTGTTCTCTGGCTTATAGTAAATAATGCCAGGTTTTAGCTCACCGCCAATATACGGTGAGATACGAGTATCATAAAAATGCTTTTCATATGCAATTCCAGTATTAACACTTGTAAGGTATGCTGCACTGTCATAATAAAAATCTAATAAGAAACGCCAACTTATTTTTTCGTTCCTTTTATATTTAATTCCGATTCCACCTTGGTAACTATCTATACCCTGAAGAATATCACCAACATTGAAGATGATTCCAACTGGAGGTATTCTTTCGTCAACCAGTTTCTCTGAGTAAGCGAGTGTAGATACGCACAAAAATATACAGAAACCCCAAAAAAAACGTTTCATTTACTTCTCCTTTTAATATCTTAGTCCATTATCCAAAATATATACCATCCGGTTGGTGGATATGCTGTTTTATCAAGTGAAGAGTGAATACGTGATTCCTCATCATCCTTTGTTACAGTAGACACGCCAATGTCATATTTCCCAGGAGAAAAAGAATTACCATGAACAGTAATACTCGGATTCTCGCTCATTTTAATTTCTTCGACAAATTGCCAAATTATTTGTCCATGCTTTCTAATATATATTCTATTTGATTTGATTAGATTCTTTTTGCTTAGAGCAACAGGATTATTCCATTCGATTTTTATTTCATCTTCAAATATTATATATTGGCGTGCATACTTGAGCGTATCCCAGAATAGTGGCGCGCAAGATATTACTATAAGTGGTAATAGAGATAGAAAGACAAAGGAAAGATTCTTATAAAATCTATTAGTTTTCACATACCTTTAATTATATATCATATATTTCCAAAGGAGCTATAGGAAAGTTGAGTAAATATAAAAATTTTTTAGTCATTTTTTTTATTATTGTAGGTGTATTACCCATCACTACCTGTCAAAAAAGGGATGTATCAATCAATAATAAACTAGAGGTTGAGCAAATGTTTGAACAAATAAATGATAAGGTTGTGTTTTTTGGTCACCAATCTGTGGGCTATAATATTATTGAGGGAATAAAGGATCTATCTGCTGAACACCAAAAAGAGTATCACATCAAATCCCTCGAGAAAAAAGATAATTTTCAGAATATCGATTTTAATAATGTGAATCTATTGGAAACTACAATTGGCAGAAATAGATATCCATTAGAAAAAATCGAAGACTTTGCCCACTATTTTGAAACAGAGATCAGTGATCATGTGGACATTGCACTTATGAAATTTTGCTATGTTGATTCCGGTCAAGAGATATCATCTGAAGAGCTTGCCGATGCCTATATACAGGAAATGGAACGGCTCGAACAGACATATCCACACGTAACCTTTGTGTATGTCACGATGCCGCTACGGGGCACCCCACGTAAGTTGGATGTGTGGGCAAAAAACATAATATTCAAAATTTTAGGTCGTCCCATTTATGGGCGAGACGACAACATTGAAAGACATGAATTCAACCAAGCCCTACGAACATCTAAAGCGCATACCGGTCGACTTTTTGATCTTGCAATGATTGAATCTACAAGATCTGATGGAAATATACAATCTTTTAGAAAAAACGGTAGGGACTATCCTGTTCTTGTACCTGAATATACATATGATGGCGGACATCTTAATAAACGAGGGCGTGTACATGTTGCTGGTGACTTCCTATCCTTTATAAGGAAAGTGAGCGCTGATAAGTGAACATGTCAAAGGTTGAGATATGTGGGATAATGATTGATAACTTAACGGAATCAGGAGCCATTGAAAGAATAGAAAGGTTAGTTCGAAACGGTACTTCAAATTTTGTTGTAACCCCCAATGTTGATCATCTAATTAAACTACAAACTGACATGGAATTCCGTGATGTTTACCAAGAAGCTGATCTAGTATTGGCGGATGGAATGCCTCTAATTTGGGCTTCAAAATTTCTTGGAAAACCTCTCCATCATCGTATTACAGGGTCTGATCTCTTTCCGAAACTATGCAAACGAGCAGCCGAAATTGAGTACAAAGTTTTTTTTCTAGGAGGCCGCCCAGGTGCGGCAGAGAAGGCCAAGGAGATTCTTCAAGCTAGATTTTCCGGCTTACAAATTGTCGGTACATATGCACCCCCTTTAGGGTTCGAATATGATATTAATGAAAATAAAAAAATTATAGAAATGTTGAGAGCTTCATCTCCTGATATCCTTTTTGTTGGCCTGGGCGCTCCAAAACAGGAGAAATGGATTTACATGAACAAAGACAGATATGAAGTACCTGTTTCAATCGGAATTGGGGTCTCATTTGAATTTGTTGCCGGTATGGTAAGACGCGCACCCAAGTGGATGCAGAGGATAGGTATTGAATGGTTTTGGAGATTCTTAATGGAACCAAAGAAACTTTGGAAGCGGTATTTTGTCAATGATATGAAAATATTTAAAATGGTATTAAACCAAAAAAGAGAAGCCAATAAAAAAGAATGTTAATCTGTCAAAAGAAAATGAAAGTGTGTCAGAAAAACGTAGTCCCTGTCTGGAAAGTGTTTTTAGAACTGCGTGGTGTAGCAATTCTTGCTGTGGTGATAAATCATGCCGCTTTTTTTGGTATCACACAGTATCGGTTTGCTCATGGTACGATACAAAGTGTAAAAGCTCCATTTGGGTATCCATGGGAGATGGTCATGCCCTTTTGGATTATAATTCAAGAAATAACCCGGTTTGCCGTACCACTGTTTATAGTATTTGCCGGGCATTATTTGGCCTGTTTTACGAATAGTTGGAAAGGAACACTTCGTCAGTTTAAAAAATTTATTTTACCTTTTGCATTTTGGTCATTTATTGGTCTGTTATACATTTATTATTTTTTCAACACTTCGTTGAATTTTCGTCAATTTTTTTTGATCACGCTGATGGGAGGAGCACAGCCAGGGTATTCATTTATTGTTTTAATTCTCCAGTATTATGTTTTGGGGAGATTGTTGAGTAAACTGGTTAAGTGTCGTCCACTAATCAGTGTGATTATTGCTGCAATTTCAACCTTGTTGTACGTAGGTACAAACTATTTTGTATGGATGTCCCGCGTAGGAGTATTCAACGTTGGAATAGAATTGAGAACCCTTCCAGAGTCAATATTCCCACGATTTTTATTCTTTTTCGTTTTAGGTCTTTGGATTGGGCACTATCCGGAAAAATTCAAGACACTAATTCATAAGAATGCATGTCTTATCTATTTTTTGGCCGGGATTAGCGCAGTTATGCTAATTTGTGAACATGGAATTATTTTTTATGCAATTAGACAAGTTAGCCCAGAAATGGAATTCTGGAAACTGATGAAGGCTCTTGAACCTTGGAAAATTACTACTAATATTTGGTCTTTCTTGTCAATTCTCGTGCTTATTCGATTAGGACAGTTCCAGCTGTTGTCCTGTAGTTATCTAAAAAAATTGGGTAAAATTGCATATCAACTATACATATTAAACGGTCCGTGCTTATTACCTCTTTCCATTGTTCTTGGGTTTGTGTCCGTTAGTCCAGCATTCGATTGGATCAATTTTATTTGTTTAACCTTTTTAACTGTCTTAATACCAGTTCTACTCATTAAATTGATAATTAAATGGGCACCTATCCTCAAATGGCTAATAGGGTATGTATAAACGAATACGAAGTGCAACTGTGGATGGTGTTAGCTTATGTTAGAATCAATAAGAAGTGCTTACAAAAATCATGGTAGCACTTTATTTAATCCAGCCTTTTGGGCGATTGGTAACTATTACTATGGTGTATGGGCTTGCAAGATTCGACTAAGACCTATTCGTTGGATTGCATCTAAAATTTATGGATTTAATCTGTTTATCATAATGATAAGCAGTGGTATTCGTTTACACCGTGAAACTAAGATTGGGAGTGATCTACATTTAATCCATGGGTGGAATATTCGCATTGCGCCGAAAGCGGTTATAGGCGATCGTTGTGGAATACAGCAGGATGTGGTTGTTGGGACAAATGTTGAACGTCCAGGTGTACCCTTAATCGGAAATGATGTCTACATAGGAGCTGGCGCAAAGATTCTTGGAAATGTAAAAGTTGGAGATAATGCGAGAATAGGAGCAAATTCTCTTGTTACAAAAGATGTACCAGCGGGTGCTACCGCAGTTGGAGTTCCAGCTCGAATTCTTCAATACACTGGTCGTGAAATAAAGGATTGATGCTCTGATATAATTAGAGTGGTAAGTGATTTTAAGAAAAATAATATTGTTTATCTGTGTACTCATGGCCATAGGTTTATTGACTTGCAAATTTTATATATTTCTCAGGATGCAGGTGGGAGCAGATACGATGAGGTAACCTATTAGATGACGTATGGTGGAAATACTCACACGAGTGGAGATGTTCCTGTTGACAGAAAGGTATACATCGAAGGTGATATAGTTACAGTTCTGGGTAACACTGGTGAGCTTGAAGGAGAGGGGTATATACGTTCCTTGGATGGAATACCGACCTTTAGAGTGCCACCCCCTTTATCGAGCCGACGACAATTTTACAATGGGTAGACAAAATATGGTACTCTTCTCGGTTTAGCATGAAGCAACATCAAGCGAATTGCTGACCATACGGTTGTAAATAAACTGTGGAATGGACTGATACCTTAGAGCGACATTCAGTGTGCAAAAGATTATCTGCACATCTGCTTTGGATGTGCTTAGCATGGTAGTTAGATTAATTAGAGAATGTCAGGTTTGGTGGTTATTGCGAACGCCGACAATCTGGCTGGAATGACCTGCTCTCATAATCTGTTTGTTTACATTTCCGATGGAACGAGCGATGCCCCGCCCCCCCCATCTCATTACCGGCGGAGGACTCAACAGAGATCTCATATATTATCCTACTTGGTACGATGAAACTATTGCGTTTTTGAATGATCGTGCATATACAGAATACAATATAATCATGTTGGCATGGTGTAGATCTTTAGAGGTGGATGACCTTATTTTAACTACTCAGAAACTCAAATCAGAATACCTTAACCAATGGAAGATATAGTTGCAAGTTATCCCGAAGTAGTTTTATTTTTATGACATCTCCTGTGGGTTGGGGTCATTGGGACTTTTCCAGAAAAAATAGTCGTCTCCGTAATCAAAAGATCAGAGCACATTTCATTGAACACAACCGATGGCTGCCTGATTTTGAGGATATTGAGTGCTATGAGCCTCATTGCTATCGAGACAGTAATTGGACGATAGAGTGGCAGAATCGTCATATCATTGATGCGGATTATTACGGATCAAGTGATCTTGAATATCATAAGCATACAATAAATATCAACATGAAGGCGTATGCAGCTTGGTGTTCTTTTTTTGAAATTGCAGAATTTCTTGAGAGCTTTCAGGAATAGTAAATGAATCAGATGAGTGTAGGAGATTTTTTTGACTGTTTTTGTACCACTTACAATGTTTGGTTGGGTAATTGTAACGGTTCTGCTTTTTTTTGTAACTAAACCACAGAGCGCGGTAGTAATTGCAGTAATGGGTGGTTTCCTGTTTCTTCCAATGGCAACCTATGATCTCCCGGGAATATCTGAATATAACAAGAGTGCTGCGATCGCGATTGGATTGGTAATTGGTGGATTTATTTCCGGGAATATTACAAATTACCCCTTGAGGTACCGTACATGGGATATTCCCATGTTGAGTTATTGTTTTTTTGTTCCTATAGCAACATCATTAGCTAATCATTTGGGGTTGTATGATGGCATATCGAGCTTGATCAGTAACTACTTGACATGGGGGGTATTCTATCTGGTAGGCAGGCGTTATTTTAGAAATCAGGATAATGTGCGATTTCTTGTGTATTCAATTGCCATAGCAGGCCTTATCTATCTGCCATTCGTTGTGTGGGAGTTACGAATGAGTCCCAGACTTCATATCAATTTATATGGGTTCTTTGCTCATGATTGGCGTCAACATTTGCGCTATGGGGGATTTAGACCAATAGTTTTTATGCAACACGGTTTGATGGTGTCATTATGGATGGCAGTTGTGACTATGACCACGTACTGGTTATGGAGGATGAAGAAAGCAATATATGTCATGGGGGTTCCAATAGGATTTCTTGTGTTAGTCCTCTTTATATCGACTATACTATGCAAATCTGCTAATGGATGGTTTTTCCTAAGTCTTAGTATTCTGCTTTTTCACTATTACAAAAAAACAAGTTCTACAAATATTCTCCGGATATTTTTAGTTATCATTCCGATTTATATGATAGTAAGAGTATCAAATATTATTCCAGTTGAATCAGTACGGAACTTCGCTGATTTGTTTTTTGATAATGAGCGTGTAACATCTCTCGCTATACGACTAAGACAAGAAGAACTTTTTGGTGGGAGAGCGTTGCAACGTCCGTTTTTTGGATGGGGAGGCTACAGCCGTGGGTGGCCTGTCGATCCAACTACTGGTGAAGTGCTTACAAGAGCAGTAGATTCTCTATGGGTTATAGTACTGAGCAGGTTTGGATTTGTAGGCTTAGTAAGCTTATTTGTTGGACTTGGATTGGGGCCATGGAAAATATTTAAAGAGAATGCTCTTGGTAATCGATACCTACGAATGGGTTTTAATAGTTTTGATAGCTATATTACTCCAGAGGGAATAATCTTGGGTACGACTGTGTTGTTTTTTATGATAGACTCACTGTTAAACGGCATGATAAATCCAATATATATTTTGTGTGCGGGAGCTTCCATCAGTTATTATGAGGATGTAAAAAATAAGCAATCTAAACTGAATGCATACCGATAACAATCTACATAGGTGTATTCTTGACAAGTCAAACCAAAAAAAACTCATATATCCTCATCTCTCCCTGCCGTGATGAAGCTGAATACATGCGACGAACGCTCGAAAGTGTATTAGCTCAGTCTTTATTGCCTGTTAAATGGATTATTGTGGATGATGGGTCAACTGATGAAAGTCCTCGTATACTTGAAGATTATGCGATTAAATATGAATGGATACAGATAATTACACGCACAAACAGAGGGTACAGAGCAGTAGGTCCAGGCGTTATTGATGCATTTTATGTTGGATACGATTCAATCAACCCAGATGACTATGAATTCCTTTGTAAATTGGATTTGGATTTGGTCTTACCACCCAGATATTTTGAGCAACTCATGGAGCGTATGCATGAGGATCTATCCATCGCAACCTGTAGCGGAAAAGCGTATATAGAGCAGAATGGTGAATTGATATCAGAGCGGCATGGTGATGATACCTCGCTCGGAATGACTAAATTCTATCGTACGAGACACTTCCAGGAGATCGGAGGATTCGTTCGCCAAGTGATGTGGGATGGAATTGATTGTCATAAATGCAGGATGAAAGGCTTAAAAGCGTGTAGTTGGGATGTGCCAGAACTTCGCTTCGTTCATTTGAGACCAATGGGCTCAAGCCAAGAGAATATCCTGGTGGGTAGGAAACGGCATGGATATGGACAGTATTTTATGGGAACTGGTTTCCTCTATATCTGTGCTAGTGCAATATCGAGGTTTAATCAAAAGCCATTAGTAATAGGTAGTTTGGCAATGATTTGGGGATGGGCGCATAGTGCTATAATGGGAATGCCAAGGTATTATGACCGGGACTTCAGAAAGTTCCTAAAAAATTACCAACTGAAAGTACTCCTTTATGGTAAAGACATTGCGTTAAAAAAGGTTGGTGTAAAGGACAAGTGAACGCCGAAAACAGGTCAATTAAGTCCAAGATTTTATCTGGCTCTATATGGACAGTTACAGGATATACGGTTAGCCAGTTGATTCGTTTGGGAAATCACCTCGTGTTGGCATGGTTTCTCACACCGCAAATCTTTGGATTGATGGCTCTTGTGAAGGTAGTGCAACAAGGGCTGCACATGTTCTCAGATATTGGTATCAAGCCTAGTATCATACAGAATAATCGTGGTGATGACCAGGAATTTCTCAACACGGCCTGGACTATACAAATAATTCGGGGAGTAATGTTATGGCTTATCGCATGCATTCTCTCCTGGCCGGTTGCAGCTCTCTTCGCTAGGAATGATCCTGCAGCCTGGCAATTATGGTATGTAATTCCGGTAGCTAGCTTTATTTCAGTAATTGATGGATTCAAATCTACGGCTCTGGCAACTTTGAACCGAAATATGAAGCTTGGTCGTGTTACACTGCTGGAACTCGCAAAGCAAGTTGTTTCAATTATAGTAATGATTGTCTGGGCATTTATTCACCCTACACTATGGGCACTGGTATTTGGTGGTCTGGCAGGTTCTGCTTTCAATACTCTGGCGAGCCATAAAATTGTTCCTGGATACAAGGTACATATTGCATGGAATAAAAAATGTGTTCAGGAACTCATTGTGTTTGGAAGGTGGATATTCTTGAGTACTGCATTTTCATTCCTGGCAATGAATTTGGATAAGGTAATCTTGGGAAACATTCTTACTCTGGAGGAACTCGGACTGTATTCAATTGCCCTGGTGTTTACACGTGTTGCATTACATGTGGGTCTAAAAATAAGCGACACGGTTCTGTTCCCTGTTTATTCAAGACTAAAAGAGCAACCCCAAAGAATGATGCATGTAGCTCTTCAGACAAGGAAAATTGTTCTTTTTGCAGGAATGTCAGTAGTTCTCTTTTTTGCCATAGGAGCTCCACTTTTTTTTGAAATACTTTGGGACCCACGTTATCATCAGGCCGGTTATCTATCACAATGGCTTTCCTTATATATGTGGGCAATGTTAATCATGCTTACAATCAATGGAATCCCGCTAGCTATGGGTAACTCAAAAGCACTGTTTTTTTCGAATATTGTGCAGTGTTCAGGTAGTATCATAGCGGTTGTCGGCTATGGATTTGGTAAATTACCAGGTTTTATTATTGGTTTGTCTTTGGGGCCATTAATCGCACACTTTTTTATTTTGAGATACATTCCTGTAAAGAGAAATCTTATCATAAGACAAGGCTTTTTCTATTCGTTCATCTGCATTAGTTATGTCTTTCTTTCTATAAACATTACAATGTGGATTGATGCTCATATGGTGATGTTTGTAAAAAATATGAGTATTGTCTTCTTCTCCTTGGCTCCGTTAATAATATCTGGGCTGATTATAATTAATTATATTAGAAAAGAATTTAAAGTAGCATAAAGCTAACCGTATAATCAGTTCACAAGGTAAGATTAAACAAGATCATTATACTAATTGTTACAAAAGAATATTTTTTATTACTGGGAGGGAAAAAATGAAAAAAACTTCGATGGAACGATTTCTAAAGTGTGTTGGGATGATGTGTGCGGCCTTTTTGATTTTTTCTGGTACTGTGTGGGCCCAAGATTCATATTCAAGAGCACCATCTGATATAAGACTTGGAGGTAATGAACCAATTGTAACACCACCGAGCGGTGGAACAATCAGCAGCTTCACTCAACTGCCGCTTGATTCGGATGGGTGGACAGATGTTGCTCATATCTTTCAAAACCCTGACTATTATCAGGACAGCCGAATTGTCTATGTGAGTAATTCAGGCAATGACAGTACAGCAGTAATCTATACTGCAGGTGATAGTGTTGTGGGAAACGATCCATTCCAACCGGCAGGTAATGTTCAGCCTTTTGCTTCCCTTAATACTGCTTATTCCTATCTGCGGGATGGTTATCCAGATATTATGTTGCTCAGACGTGGTGATACGTGGAACAACAATCTCCCCTCTTGGGAAAAATCTGGGAGGTCTGTCATCGAGCGTATGGTACTAGGTGCTTACGGAGATATAAGTGTTGATCGACCGAAGACCGGGCAACTACGAAACGGCGAGGATTTTAGTTATGTAATTTTTTCTGATTTAGAGCTAGATGAAAATGAGCGCTCGCTAAATTTTGAAGGGAATATTAGTCATGTGTTGATTGAGGGGATTCTTTGTCCTCCTGGACCAACAGGTGGAATGGTGATTCAAAATCCTTCGGGATTTGGCGGAGTGGACTATCTTGCACTGCGACGCTGTGTAGTAGCTGGAAGGTATAGGCCTTCAGGTAGTACTGGTTACGTAATGGGAATGTACATTGATGATTCAATCAATCTCTTGCTAGAAGAAAATATCTTTGATGATAATGGTGAGGATGAGTTCGATGTACCGAGTAATACTGATCTCCGTTGTCATAACACTTACGTGATGCTCGGTCGTGGACTCGGTGAGAATCATATTTGGAAATACAATATTAGCACACGCTCATCCAGTCATGGAATACAGGCCGGAAATGGCGGGACGATTATTGGCAACCTGTGTATCCAGAATCCGATAGCAATACAAACGACAAGAGAAGATTCGTGGTACACTGGATGTTCAGCAGAGGTAAGACACAATGTAGTTCTTCATGGAACTGATATCAGTAGTGATGACCGCAGGGGATGGGGGATCCTCATCACCAATGCTGATGGACAAATTATTGAAGAGAACATTGTAGCAGAAAATAATAATAGTGGTATGCCGTTTGGAATATTGGCTCGTAACGATACTAGAGATGGAGTCGGTATGAGTGTGAACAATGTGAGTATTGATAACAATATTGTTTACAACTGGAATGGAAGTAACGTAATAGATGGTGAACAACTGTCACTTATCGGCCCGCGTATTTCAAATGTATCCATCACAAATAATAGATTCCATGCAAATAATTCTGACCTGCGAATAGTACAACTTAGTGCAGTCAATGACATTACAGAGTCAGGAAATAACAGCTTCTATGGAACATGTCCACCGTCTGAACAGTTTTACATTGGTGGAACAGAATACACATTAAGCGGTTATAAGAGTGTTATGAATGATTCCACTTCAGATTCTAATCAGACCGTGCCGTCTAAAGCAGTTGGTTTGCTTGACTATCTCACCTCTGTGAATGAGACTGCAAGTTTCAGCTCCTTTTATATAAATCTTCGTGCACAGAGAAAAGGTAACTGGCATGAAGCGTATACTGCTATACCAATCATTAATTTTGTAAGAGATGGCTTTGGGTTCACCCCAATCATAAAAGACTAACATCCCATCTGTATGTTTATACGTGCACTGTGAGAACTGCCATCAAGAGCTATATCAAAAAGAAACTCGGAAAGCACATACTTATAGGCAGCTACAATATTGGTTTGCTGTACTTTCTCAGCAAAAAACTCACACCCTCTACACATATTCTAATGTATCATTCTGTAGCGGATCAAAGTAAAGCACAGTGGGTTAATCCGCACAACCATGTACCGGGTGATGTGTTCGAAGAACAGATGAAATTCCTCGCTGAAAAAAAGCAGGTAATTTCATTGGATAGACTGGTGAAGCACATTGTTAATCAAGAAGTCATACCAGACGATACTATTGTAATCACCTTTGATGATGGGTACTTGGATAACCTTACGGTTGCAGCTCCGATTCTGGAGAGATATGGTTTAACAGCTACTATATTTCTACCTACAGGTTATATAGACAGAGGCGAGACTCAGTGGGTAGATCAAGTTTACACAGTACTGAAGTACGCCCGAAACACAGAATACAGATATTGCTTAGACTTTGAAAGAGTTTTTAATTTAAGCAAGCAAAGACAAATGTTGGAACTGCGCCGTGTGTTGAACGAGATAATGATTACCGCAGACCTATCAACCCGCACCTCTGTGCTACATGATTTGCAGCAACAGCTTGAACCAGTTGCAATGCCACCGAGACTTACTATGAACTGGAATGAAGTCAGGCAGATATTGCAGGAGTATACGTGCTTTAAAATTGGCGGGCATTCAGTGGAACATACAGATTTGACTGCAATCAGTCAGCAGCTCGCTGAAAAAGAAATTATACAATGTAGAGACCGAATAAGGCAAGAACTATGGATAGTGCCACAATTCTTTTCTTTTCCTTATGGCAGGACTTCTGCACAGTTAAGAGAAGGGGTTATAAAAGCTGGGTTTAAGAGCGCCTGCGGAGGAGAAGGGATTGATCAATCAATAACACATGAAAACAATGTATTACAGCTTCCGAGGGTAGCGGCACCCTCAAACATGATGTTATTCAAGCTACTGATTGATCCACACTATCGAGGATTCTGGAAAAGGTTATATCCATGACGAGCTCAATTCCCCCTATTACCGCTATCATAGTAACTTATAATTCAGCCAGAACAATCACCGCAGCTCTAATGAGCTTATTTCCAACGTATGTTGATGGAATTCTTGATGTTGTTGTAATAGATAACAACAGCAGTGACAAAACTGCATATATAGTCGAGAGCAGTTTTGCATGGGTTAAACTTATTCGCAGTGAAGAGAATCTTGGGTATGGTCGCGGGTGTAACCTGGGATTTAAATACGTCAAATCAGAGTATGTGTTGATACTGAATCCAGATGTTGAGCTTCCATCTAAATCGATTGATGAGTTGCTGCGGTTTATGCATCTGAATCCGGAAGCCGGTATCGTGGCACCTGCAATTATTGAAAATGGAAAGCACTATCAGGCGGCAGGGCTGATGTCTACACCAAAGACAGTGGTTGGTAGCATGCTGGATACCGGTAATTTGTACCCCCACAAACGAATAATCTATCCAGGAGATACACCGTTTAAAACAAATTGGGTATGCGGAGCAGTCATGCTTATTCACTCAGCTCTTTTTAAGCAGCTTCATGGGTTTGATCCACGATTTTTTCTGTATTTTGAGGAAACCGACTTGTGTAAGCGTGTTACTGAAAAGGGGAAGGAGATTTGGGCGATTGGCACAGCCATTGCAACCCATGTGGGCGGTGCAAGTGCGGTCAGTAGCGCAAAAGAGTATGCTTCTGGGTGTATCTCTCAACATTTCTATCAGAGCCGGCTCTACTATTTAGTTAAACATCATGGAAGAATAGTCGCGTATAGTAGTGACCTGATAGCCCGAATGCTGCAGAATGCGCGTTGGCTTAAAAACCAGTTAGTGAAGAGAAATAAAAACAAGTCTATAAATAAAATAAATTTACTGTTCCGTTTACCCCCGTTGGTGGAAAAACGTCATGAAGTATAACTTAATACGGCCATACGAATTGAATGATTCGATGGTGCAGAGCTGGAATAAAATAATAACTGACGAAAGTGTATATGCGAGTCCGTTTTTCTCACCAGACTTCACAAGAACTGTTGCAAGTGTACGTGACGATGTCTATGTTGGTGTTTTGGAGGAAGAGGGAAGTATCTGTGGCTTTTTTCCATTCCAAAAAAGTAAAAACAGAGTTGCACGTCCGGTCGGCTTAGGACTTTCAGATTATCATGGTGTGGTGTTACGAAAATCAATTAGATGGTCCGTTGAAGAGATGCTCAAGGCTCTACATCTTATTCGTTGGGAATTTGACCACCTAATCTCTGAGCAGGCTGAAATATTTAGAAGTTGTAACAGTGTAACTCAGGCTCCAATAATTCGGCTTGGTGATAGTTTTGAAAAATATGTTGAATCCTTGGATAAAAATGGAAGAAAACAGTACAGGGAGGTAATACGAAAACTCAATAAACTGGAGGATAGATACGGTCCGGTTAGTTTCTCCCATCAGAACAGTGATGATGAGAACGCGTTTTATCAACTCATCCAGTGGAAATCGGAGCAGTGTCGACAGACTGGAACTGTTGATTATTTTGCGATTCCATGGTGCAGAGATCTGATTACGAGTATCTATCGCGCACCTACAAAATATTTTGGAGGTTTTCTGTCATGTATCCACATAGGAAAAACTCTGATTGCCGCTCACTTTGGTATGTATACTCAGCATGTGTGGCACTCCTGGATTCCCGCATATAATCATGAGTTTCAAGAATTTTCACCGGGACTTATCCTCCTTTATCGAATGATTCAAGAGGCTGTCAATAAAAAAGTCAAATACATCGACTTGGGAAAAGGGGCTTCCCTCTATAAGAAGAGGGTCATGAATGATGCGAACTATGTTGCCCAGGGTAGTATCAGTTTGCCAGCATTTCGTAATTCAATACACGATTATATTATCAATATTGAAAAAATAAACCTTCCAGATATTCTCAAACCTCTCATCTCTCTACCTGTACGAGCCGTACGGCGGTATCAACGGTTGCAGCGATACCAGTAGAGAGCCAAAAGGAGGACTAAGATGAAAAAACTATACAATTGGTTCTACTATAAGGGCCTAAGAATGTATAGAAGACTGTTCCAGCACCGCAATTACGTGTTTGTTCATAAAGGCCCGTATAACCCAGAAACAGCCCCCACATGTAAAATAGAAAAGTACAGTAGTTTTGCTGAACTTCCGGAAAATGTAAAAAAGGCTTTTTTGAGCAGCGGGGGGCATGATGTAATGGAAATAAACAGAGTTGAACTAGAGAATAACGCAGTACTTTATGTTGGTTACATCGATGACAAAGTGGCCGGTGTATTGTTCTCTAGACAGGGTAAGTATTTTAAACGGTGGTTTGTTGATCTTGCTGATAATGATATTGTCCTTTTCCGTGCAAAGACATACCCGGAGTTTCGAGGAAGGGGTATATGTCCGACGCTAATAAGGTATGCGATGCATGACAACCTCTTTAATACAAGTAATTTTGCCTATGCCGACTGCCGAGTGTATAACACAGCTTCCGAGCGAGCCATCACAAAAGCTGGTTTTCAAAAGATAGGAGTGATGAAACCTCTGAGACAAAAGGATGTATTTAAGTGAATGAAGATGGGAGATTAATAATGGATGCTGGAATAAAAAAAATATTAGTTACAAAAGAACGAATACCCGCTGTTATACTTCCACTTAGCTACAACGGTGTGCTATTTACTCGTGCTTTACATTATGAAGGTGTGCCGGTTATCGGAATCATCAAATCAAAGAAACTCTGTTTCTACCATACCAATAGTTGCAGGAAGGTTGTTTCTGAAGACTTGTATGGTGACAGTACGCTGCAAGTCCTGCGTGAAATTGGTGAAACTGCTGTTACAAGTCCAGTACTTATAGCTACTTCTGACGAAGGATTGAAATTTATACTACGAAACGAAAATGAACTGCGAACTAAATTTTTGTTTAACGTCCCTGAGTCCAACACTGCGGAAATGCTGCTTGAAAAAGAAAAACTGTATGCCTGGGGCAATGAAAAGTTTCTGTTCCCAACAACAAGAATAATTACTACTCAAGAGGAACTCAAAGAGTCGGCTGGGCAGATGAATTTCCCTGTGATATTTAAGCCCAATTACAGGGATGACAACTGGCCGACACATTTTGATAAAGCTGTCATCTGCGACGATCTTCAAAAAATGCAAGATACCTATTCACTCTTTCAACCATATGCAACTTCTTTTTTAGCATCTGAATATATACTTGGCGGAGATGAGAATATCGAAACCTGTCATGTTTATTATGATCAGGGAAGAATGGTGGCGGCCTACACAGATCAGAAAATCCGTCAATCCCCACCTCTTACCGGGACAGGCGCATACATTTCATCCTGTTATAACCCCGCTATCAAGGACATTACACAAAGATTCTTTGATTCTCTCGATCACTACAGTGGAATCGGCGGTATTGAATTTAAAAAAGATGACAGAAGTGGTGAGTACAAAATTATCGAACCTTTTGTGGGAAGACCCAGTAGCCACATATATACAAGTCTCGGCGAAGGATTTAATTTTCCATTCCTAGTTTATTCTCATGTTGCCGGCTTGAAGATACCCTCATATGAACAATCGCGTAGAGTTGTGAGTCAGCTTGACGAAGAGTTCGAACTGCGCTCAATGGGGTATTATCTAAAAACAAAAAAAATGACCATCTGGAAATACATTAAGACGATATTTACTACCGAAGTTTTCGTACGCTATTCAATAAAGGATCCACTGGTAGGTTTTGTATATACCCTCCAACTTCTAAAAAGAGTGATAAAGAAGCTTATTAGAAAGAAGAGTGGGGAATGAGCGATTTACTTACAAATCTCGGAATTGTTCTCATCGGCAGGAATGAACGAGCGCACCTAAAAAGGGCAATAGATTCGCTGCCTCTTGGAATTAATTCAGTAATTTACGTTGACTCAGGTTCTGCAGACGGTAGTGCCGAGTATATTGAAGCACAGCATTTTCCAGTACATAGATTGAGTTCTGATAAGCCATTTTCTGCAGCCCGTGCACGTCAAGAAGGTTTTGAGATATTGCTCACTCGATTCCCTTATGTAGAATGGGTTCAGTTTATAGATGGAGACTGCGCTTTGTGTGAGGGGTGGGTTGAGTCTGCTTTAGAGTACCTGAAAAACAACCCGAGAGTAGGGGTAGTGTGCGGAATGCTTGAAGAGACAGCCCCATATACATCTATTTTTAACAGAATGAACTCATTACACTGGAAAACGGCCCAAATTGGAGATATTACAGCTTGTGGTGGTATTTTTATGACACATAAAGCTATTTTTAGCTCTGTCGGCGGATTCAATACAAGATTACTTACCGGCGAGGAAGCTGAATTTTGTGGACGTGTGCGTGCAATGGAATTCAAAGTCGTACGATTGAATAAAAAGATGGCGCAACACGATTCAGCACTTGTAACCTTTTCTGCCTGGTGGCGTAGGGCTGTGTGGGGGGGGCGTGGGGATGCCCAAAGAATAGACCTGATTGGTAAAAATAGTGGAATACCAGAATTTCGAAAGTATAAAAGCTCGCTCCTCTGGGCCTTCTGGGTCCCGCTCCTTTCAATCACCGGCGCGATTCTTTCGACAATATGGACTATAGCTCTTATTCTACCTATTACTGGTATCGGTACGTATCTTCTCATCCTCTTCAAAATTATGCATGATAGAAAAAGTCTCGGTGATGAAGTAGGAGATGCCTTGTTATATTCAGCCCTTTGTATTCTTCGCAAGTTTCCTTACTTGTTTGGGTTTCTCAGCTATAGGTATTCATTCAAGACGACTTCTAGATTTCCTGATCCTCATTCAATATAGTAAAATGGCCAAGGCTAATTATTACACCATTAAACATAGTTTACGAACATTAGTTGATGTGTGCGGGTTTGTTACTGGTTTACTAAGGTTGTATGAGCGAAAAATGCAAAAAGGTCTTACAGTTCTTATGTATCACCGGGTACTTCCAGAGAATATCTGTAGGACATATCCTCTTCAGTCTTTACCGATGCCGGTTGATGTGTTCGATGAACAGATGAAATGGCTTGCAAAGACCTGCAATGTACTGCCGCTTCATGAAGCTTTGAGTGCTATGCGTTCCGGACAGGATTATGACAAGCCGTTAGTTTCAATTACATTCGATGACGGGTATGAAGATAACTTCCATTACGCTGCACCGGTTCTTCAACGCTATGGTTTGAGGGCAACGTTCTGTATTACCGTTAACTTTTTAACTGAAGGCCACTCGATGTGGTTTGATAGGGCTGCAGATGCTTGGTCCAGACTCGAAAAACAACCAAAACAATACTTTGCAGATCTTTTTTCTTCTCATGATGTTTCGATACAGAGCTGGATGAAGCAACTTAAGAACATGAATAATACGCGACGTGATATGACAATTAGGAATGTAGAAAAAGCAGTGCAGGGGCATTTCTCTAAAGAGAGGTATGCACCAATGAGTTTGGGTCATTTGTCAGTTCTTAAGGACATGGGGCACGAAATTGCATCACACTCATTATCACATCCTATTCTCACAATGTTGTCGGATAATGAGTTAAGGTATGAGTTGCAGCTGTCATCCGAAAAGCTCTCAGAGCTGACCGGCGGCGATATTTATGGATTTTGTTTTCCAAATGGAACATACAATGAAAGGGTTCTGGGGGATGTAAAGAAAAACGATTATATCTATGCGCTCACAACTGAAGAAGGGGCAAATTATACTGATTCCGATCAATTTCAGATAAAAAGAATCCCGGTTACGATGCAGCGTACAATGGCTCCCATTCATGCTATTAGACTCCTAAATTTTCGCTCTGAAATCTCTCGTCTGAGAGCAGCATGGAGAAGTTTACTGTGACTGAAATGATAAAAATAAAAGAGCTTGAGCAGGTTATTCAACGAATGCAAAATCCATCTAATCTTAATCAGCATATATATAAGTGGTCAGAAAATGGAAAAGGGGTTATTTCTTACAGTGATGGAGATGGAATACCGCTAATAATAAAAATATGGGGAATAAAGCAAAAAAAAGAACAATTTAAGAGCCAAATTAGACTAAGTAACGGATTTCGTGAATGGAGAATGCAGAAGTACCTCTTACGATTTGGGATTCAAACACCGACTCCCTTTGAGTTCAAGCGTATACGTATTAATAGAAATCAAAAGTATGAGATAATGATTGTAGAGGATTTAGGCGAGACTACACTTGGATTGGATTATCTTAAGAAATTATACTCAATGAATGATTTTGTTTCTGCTGAGAAATTTGAACAGAGTGTTCTTGAGTGCACAGAAAAAATCTTAAATCTTTGTGTGATCGACATTGACCATCAACTCAATAACTTTATTGTCGATAAATATCACAAATTGTATCGTACCGATTTCGAGTGTGCCCAAAAGTACCTCTGGATTCGACAGGAATACAGAGATTATGCTAAAATGCTTGCCCGCCTCATTTCTAGTCATGTTTACGCAGTACAACCGGAAGTGCACCACAGTGTACATTTTTCCGATTTGCTATACAGCCGGCTTAGAATAAAGCCAGAAATACGTAGAAAAATAAACTCCATCGTTTATCATAACCTTTCAGAGCAAAAAAAGATTATGTGTGTTGATACCCAATTAAGCCTACCGGAGTGATCATGAAAGGTGCTGAAAAAATTATAAAGGTAGCATTGATCGGAGGCGGAAAAATATCTGAACAACATCTAATAGCTTTAGCTACAACGACCGGAGTTAATGTTAAGGGTGTTTGTGATCTTTCCCCGGCAGTGGCCAGATACACTGCCCGTCGTTTTGGTGTGGAACGGTGGTTCACTGATTACCGTGTAATGTTAAAGAGTATAAATCCAGATGTTGTTCACGTACTTACACCACCGGCAACACACACCGAAATTGCCAGAGATTGTATTGACAGTGGTGCTCACGTAATTATTGAGAAACCAATTACTCTTTCGAATCCCGAGTTTAATGCTTTGTGGTCATATGCAGAAGATCATAATCTGAGTATCATCGAAAACCAAAACTACCGATTTAATCCACCGGTACAGCAATTGCGTTCTATAGTGGATTCCAAAAAGTTGGGGACAATAGAGGAGGTGGAAGTGCGAATGAGTCTAAATCTGCGTAATGGCGGTAGGTATGCAGATCGAAATATGCCTCACCCGAGCCATCAGTTGCCTGGTGGAGTACTGCATGAGTTCATCACCCACCTTGCGTATTTATTTCTTTACTTTATGCCGATAGATACTGTTGAGCAGTGCGATGTGATGCACGCATATTGGAAAAATCATGAACATGATGAATTGTTTAAGTACGATGATCTTGATGCTATTGTGATGGCTGGAAGCACTCATGGCAGAATCCGCTTTTCTTCAAGACAGTGGCCTGATTCATTCTCAATTACTGTTCGTGGTTCGAAAGGAATCGCATATGCTGAGATTTTTCAGCCGGTATGCCAGATTATTATTTCACGCAGGGGGGGCATACATCTAACTCCATTTGTGAATTATTGGAAGGAAGGTGTGACATCGCTTAAGTCTGCATTCAGGAGTATTTGGAGAAAAATCAGGAATAAGAATGCATATCAAGGACTGGAAATTTTCATAAAACTATATTACGAAGCCCTCCGAAATGGCGGTGAAATGCCGGTGAGTTTTAAGGATATAAACACAGCAAATCTTCTGGTTGATGCTCTTCTTGCTCCGGAGAATCGGAAATGAAGTTATTGGTTACAGGGGCAAACGGTTTTCTGGGGCGTGAAGTTGTGAGAAAAGCTGTGGAAGCCGGGCATACCGTAAAAGTCTTGATACGCCCAGCTTCGCGTACCTTTTCTTCGTGGTGGGAAACCGAGCCGAGAATAGAAGTGATTAGGGCAGATTTGCGAGACTCGCTTTCAGTTCAAAAGCTACCACCACAAATAGATGGAGTCATCCATTTGGCCGCCGTAAAATCAGGAGATCTATATGCACAAATTGGTGGAACTGTGATAGGCACCGAAAACCTTTTGAAATACATATCCACCAGTCAGGTTAAAATAGTAGTGGCAGCTAGCTCCTTTTCCGTATATGAATACGTCCGCCGTCGTACTCGAAGCAACATAGATGAGAACTCTCCAATCGCTGAAAACCAGTATGACCGGGACGAGTACTGCCAGACAAAGCTAATGCAGGAAGAATTACTCTTCGATTACGTAGCTAATGGTGGTGTCCAGGTAATCGTATTACGTCCGGGTGTTATTATTGGCAAAGACAATTTATGGACAGCCAGGCTTGGAATGCAACTGAGTGAACATACATGGATAAGAATTGGAGGCCGGGCACAACTTCCAGTAACGTATGTGGAAAATTGTGCGGAAGCATTCATCAAGGCCGCTGAGTATCAAGGTAAAGAAAAGAGTCTCATCCTAAATGTAGTTGATTCACAGAATCCATCACAAAGACAGTATTTACGTTTTATTATTTCTCGACTCAGCAATAAACCTCGGATAATAACAATACCATGGCCGGCGATGCGCCTGTTGGCACGTGCAGCCTGGATTGCTAACGCGGTATTTTTTGGCGGAGAGGCAAAAGTGCCGGGATTGTTCATACCCTCACGTTTACATGCTCGCTGTAAACCATTCCTCTATTCCAACAGTCGAATCCAGAAAGTCTTAGGATGGACTCCTAAGTTTTCCTGGCAAGAGGCAGTTGAGAGAGTATTACAGTGAGCTTGAAAATTGCCTATCTGTGCGGAGAATATCCGCGTACAACTGATACATTCATTCAGCGTGAGGTACAGGAGTTACGTGATCTGGGTGTGCAGGTTTATACTATTTCTGTAAGAAAGCCTAAAGGTGTAGAATACGGTACCGCTGAACAGCAGCATGAAAGGGATAACACCTATTACCTGTTGCCGATTACGCCTTTCTCATTATTGAAGGATCATATACATATTCTTATTCAATCCCCTTTTCGATATGTAAAGAGTTTTTCTTATGCGTGTACGGTTCGTTCCCCCGGGATCAAGGCGCTTATTTTTCAATTTTTTTACTTTGCCGAAGCAGTTGTACTATTAGCACAATTGCGAAAAATTGGAGTTTCGCATGTGCACAATCACGCTCCAAATTCAAGTGGTTATGTAACGCTTTTGGCTCATCTTTTAGGTGGAATCAGTTATAGTATAACAATACATGGGTTTGGAATTCTCTCAGAACCGAGGCGTTGGCGCCTAAAGGAAAAAATTGAAAATGCTTTAGTAACAATATGTGTAAGCAAATACGCGAAGAGCCAGGCAATGCTGTGGTCACGGTTAGAATTTTGGAATAGAATTAGAGTAGTTCACTGTGGAGTGAAAGCCGTGTGTAAGATGGAACGGGTGCATTCAGGCCGTGGCAAGCACCTGCTGTTTGTAGGAAGGTTTGACCATGTGAAGGGACTTCCATTATTGCTGGACGTGTGTGCCACGCTATTTGAAAAATACAATGATCTGCATCTGGATTTAGTGGGAGATGGTCCCGAGAGGAACCTGCTTGAGAAAATTGTTAAAGAAAAGCACTTAACTACCAAAGTGTCATTCCATGGATATCAAGCTCAGGAAGAACTAAAAAAGTTCTTTTCGAAAGCGGATGTGTTTGTGATGACCAGTTTCGCGGAGGGAATACCAGTCGTTCTTATGGAGGCAATGCTGCATGGTACTCCGGTAGTTGCTCCTCGTATTGCCGGTATTCCAGAATTGGTGGTGCATCGAGAGAATGGTTTATTGGCTGATCCCGGTGATATCCGTAGTTATCAGAATCATATAACCGAGTTATTGGAGAATTCTGATTTGCGTAATATGTTTGCACTTAAGGCACGCAAGAAAGTAGAAAGTGAGTTCAACTTGCGGCGTCAAGCTGAACAGCTATTTAATACATATACAGAAACAATTTATGAACAAGGATAATTAGGGCTATATAGTATGAGTAAAAAAGAAAATTATCCCGCACATTACCCCCAAGAGAGGCCGCCGTTAGAGGCGCTATTGCACTATATCAGTTTTTTACTACGCTATAAATACTTTATTTTTGGGGTGACTTCTTTCTTTGCTGTATCGGTTGTAGTATTTTCACTTATTTCAATACGTTTGCCACCAGAAAAGAGCTATATGCCAAACTATTTTGAATCCAATGCAGTGCTGATTATTAACCAGGATACCGTTAGCGGCTTCGACAGTATTCTTACAACTCTGGGTGTAAGTCCGGATATGGCGGCAGAGGGGTTGAATTATGGCGATCTTGCAATGAATGTGTTACACAGTAGACCCTTCCTGGACAATATAGTGAATAGGCTTAACATAGCTGAGAAATATAATATAGACGAAAACGTCAGAACCAAATCACGCAGATTATTAATTCAAAACAGTAATATCGAATTTGATATGCGTACCGGTACATTGCAAATAAGTTATCAAGATATTGATCCAGTGTTTGCCCGTGATGTTGTGCAGACTATGGTAGACAATTTACAAGAGTGGTTCCAGAGATGGGAAGGAACAAGTACACAACAGGAGCTGTCTACTGTCAGAGATAAAATAAATGAAGTATCGGTTGAAATACAAAGATTAGAAGAAGAGATAAAGGCGTTTCAGAAGGAATATGGAGTATTATCGATAGACCAGCTTGCTGAAGCACAGGCTGAGCGACTTTCAGATTTACGATCACAACTTATTCAAACAGAAGTAGAAATAAAAAACTATGCAGGTTTCTCTAATATAGAGGACCAAGCAATAATTCAACTCCAGGCACAACGCGACAGTTTACAGGAGCTTATTAGACAAATTGAAGAAGGGGCAGGGAGTGGATCACATAAACTGCCTTCGTTAGAAGAACTGCCGGAACTCGCAATAGACTTTACTCACCTGCAAATGTCCCATCAACTACAAATGCGTATTTATCAAAATTTAATGGAACAATATGAAGTTCAAAAATTAAGCGTTACTGCAAGTAGTGTTTTTAATGTGTTGGAACCTCCTGAAATACCTGAAGAAAAAACTGGTCCAATGCGTGGAGAATTATGTATCAAAGTAACTTTAGTTGGCTTCATAGCAAGCATATTATTAGCAATTTTTATAGAGCTAATAAAAAATATTAAGAATGATCCTAGAAAAAAGAAAATACTAAAAGGTGAGGAAGTATAACGCAGATATCGAATTATTACTTTATAAGATAAATAATACAAAACCTATTAGAGTTTAGTTGTTGAAATGATAGATACACCAATTTATGGTTATTGGGTTATTAGATTCTATCCCAAAGTTATTCCCCCGTTGATTTGGAACTACATATCTTAACTTTACAATTTAGAAAATCATGGGTACACTACTGTTTAAAGGAGCATTTTGCCGAAGGTTCACAATTATGAAAAGAGTTTTGCTACTTTGTGCTTTACTCGCTATTACTTCCGCGCTTTTGTTTGCTCAGGAAATACAGGTCCCCCAAACTGGTCAGGAATTAACAGAAGACGAAGAAGGGGCTATCGTCATCGATCAAGCCGAACAGATGGTAGAAGAGCAGGTAAACCGCTTGCAACTGGCGGTATCGAATGAAAATTATCCTGTTACACCTGGTGATATTTACCGGCTGTCCTTCAGTGCTGCAGGTTCGCCCGTTTCGAATCAAGTAATTGTTGAAAGTGACTATTCTATAAACTTAGGCATTTTTGGGGAAATAGATGCCCGGGGTATTAATTTTCCCGAGCTTAAAAAGCAGATAGAACGGTTGATACTCGAGGGATATCCGCGCAGTTTGCCATCGCTTAGTATGATATCAATCGGCACTTTTCAAGTACCGGTTGTAGGTGAGATACCTCGTACAAGATATGTAACTGCGTGGGGCTTATCCAGACTCAGTGAAATAGTAAACGATGTTATTGGCCGTCATTCATCTCTAAGAGATGTACGGGTTATCTCCCAGAATGGAACCTGGCGGGAATTTGACCTTTGGATGGCCAATTACAAGGGTGATCTGACTCAGAATCCGTATGTGCGGCCGGGTGACCGGGTTGAAATATCCCGGGTGGAAAAAGAGATTCAGATAAATGGTGAAGTATATAGGCCCGGTAGATATCAGCTGCGATCAGGTGAGAGTTTGCAGGATGTTGAGTTTTTCTCGGGCGGTTTTACCCCTCTGGCCGATCTTAACCGTATAACGGTTGAACGTTATAGTGGTGAAGAAGCCGAACTGATAGTACTGGATTACGATGAATATAACACTACCTTTGAGTTTGAAGACCGTGATATTGTAACCGTTCCATCCAAACGAAGTGAAGATTTACAGGTTACGGTTGTAGGCGCTGTTTTTAATCCCGGTCGATATGAGTATAATCCACCAGAAAAATTTATGTACTATGTGAATCAGGCCGGAGGAATTGATTTTGAACGTAACTCGGATAACGAAGTGACAATAGTAGACAGATATGGGAACAGTCGTAACCCGGAGTTGCCGATAATGCCAGGAGATACGGTTACGGTTTTGAATAATGACTTTGTGTATAATTTCAATAGATATTTTCCTGTTGTGACCACTGGCTTCGCGTTTATTCTAACCATCATAGAAATTGTGAACTTAGCCAATCAATAGTAATTAACACATGAGTATTTCCAACTATTGCTGAAGAACGTGTGCAACTACTAATGCTTTCATTCCTTTAGTAGGAGTTTGTTTATGAATTTATTATTTAATCATTCTAAAGTTAGTTTAGTTTTTTTAACCATTGTTTTTCTCTTATTGTGTGGATGCACAGATACTATACCAAATACAACCGGTGAGCCTGATTCAAATAACTCCCGTATAGCAAATCATAAATCTGCTAATATGTTAAGATTAGGAAAAATACCCGAATCTGCAATTCAAGATGCAAAAGATAGTTTACATATTGGTTATGGACATACATCACACGGTCGACAGATCACCGAAGGGATGAGTGGTTTAATTGATTTTGCAAATTTAGGTGGAATCGGTAGTACTTATTCCGAAAACCTTTTTACATGGAATAGTGGCGGTGTCAATGGCGCTTTAGATTTGCGGGATAATGGTGATGGATATTTGCCAGGTGATTTAGGAGATTCATCGTGGGTAGAGAACACACGTGATTTTTTAACACAATATGAGTGCAATGTAATAATTTGGTCTTGGTGTGGACAAGTTTCAAGTATTAGTGAACAAGGCTTGATTGATCACTATTTAGCGCCTATGAATCAGTTGGAGCATGATTATCCTTTAGTTACTTTTGTCTATATGACAGGTCACTTGGATGGTAGGGGAGAAACTGGGAATTTACATCTAAGAAATGAACAAATACGAACCTACTGTAAAGCCAATGACAAATGGCTCTATGATTTTGCAGATATAGAAAGCTACGATCCAGATGGAAACTATTACCTTGATAGATATGCAAATGATGGGTGTTGGTATGATTATGACAGTGATGGCCCCGTTCTTGATGAAAACGGTGATGGTTTTCCCGATGATCAAGATGATAGAAATTGGGCTGAAGCTTGGCAAAATAGTCATACTGAAGGGGAAGATTGGTATAGTTGTAATTCTCCTCACAGTCAGCCATTGAATGCAAATATGAAGGCGTATGCGGCTTGGTGGATGTGGTCGCGGATCGCAGGCTGGAATGAAGATATTCAGAATAAATAAATTATTGTTGAGTTCTAGATCACTGGCCAACAAAAATATGGTAGTTGGTACAATACTGATTCTGTCACTGGCTTAGATTGAGAAACTTGTGAATATAGATATGAAAATAGAAATGATTTGTAAAAAGGTAGTGTCTTATCCAAGTAAGTATATCATCTTCAGAACTTAACGCGTTTGTTAAAAATCAAAATGACACAAATTATCAGCATCTCCTTGACGTTATGAATGCTTTAGGTAAACAACCAATCATTCCTGCATTTCAACTGTTAAGTGGAATTGCGGTTCAGTGCCAGTCTTGTAATTTAAGTAAACAAAAAAAATATACTGTAGAAAGCAACTTTAATACCATAATTACGGTCGATGAACCTGTAGAGTTTACTGAAGTCGTAGATAATAATGAAATAAAATACATATGGTATAACTTCGATGGGTTTGGGGGGCAACTAGATTTTGAATCATCAGTTGAACTAAGGTTCAAGTTCAATCACTACCGTTGTCATATGCTTCGAAAAAAAGAATATTATAAAAAAGTTGTAATCAAGAATAGTAGTACTGAATTGTTTGCTAACTTGCTTGGTTTACGTAACTCTATTATTCTTTCTGACATGTGGTATCTCGCTTCGCTTTCTACATTCGTTATGGTCCTTGATTGGAACGAAGAAATGTCAGGAGACAAAGAAGCAACACCCTTTTATAAATACATTAGGTTGAGCTTCAATCAAGATTTTAGTTGCATTCCAAAATCTGTGATATATGAATATGATGTGCATTTTGAAGGAAAGAGAACATTGTACTATTTTTTTCGTGTAATTGATGATTATAATGAACTTATAAACGGTGAGTTAAAAGTAGACTATATTAGTAAGAAAAGTTTGCTCAGATTCACCAAGGATAACTAATTCACTTAAAAGTTATTCAATTTAGACGTAGTTTGAAGTGAGCGGCTGCCTTTTATTTATAAACTAGCTTAAAGATCTTATTGGTTTACACTTTGCATCCAGGTTGAGATGCATTTGAAAACTATCTATAGGCCACTGTTCATTACTATGTCCACACATCTCCAGACAGAAAGCCATTAAATACGTACATCAAGATCTATGTCGCCTTGAATGTTAAGATTCAGAATTAAAACTAAAAGGGAAAACTACGCTTATATGCGCCCAAAAGGGCTAATTTGTTTGACATAGGAGTTATTCGGCAAATATGAGATCAAAAAAAGCAATTTTTTTTCCGATTCTTTTTATGGCATTCCTTGCTACTATCCATTCGAGTGGTGCTGAAAAAGTAATCTTAACCCTCTCTACCGGAGCCACTGTCGACGTGGCCCCCTTTGGGGTGGAGCAGGTATACTTTACCGGGCAGGTGGAGGGCTTTTTGGCCGGTGCGGTGGGGCTGGGGGTAAAGGCTTCATTTGCGATTCATGAGGACTCGACGATGCTGCGGCTGCCGGCGGTGCTGCGGCTGCGGCTGTTGCGTGGCGCCGAGGGGGTGTTTGAGCTGTACGGCTACGGCGGGGCGGGGGTGGAGTTTTACCGGTCTAAGCTGCATACTACCGACTCGCTGATGCTGACCGGCGGGGTTTCTCTGCTGTGGGGGTGGTTCTATGTGGATGTGCCGGTGGTGCGGGCGCTGCGCGATTACAATACGGACTCCGATTTCGGGGTTACTGCGGGGCTTTGCCTGCGCCTGTGAGGGTTGCTAAACGTCATTTGCAATGACCCGGGCAGTCGTTATGGGAACTGACCCACCAAATACCGCCACTTCTATGTTTTCATGGTAGCTCTTCTACACCCTTTGTCAAGGATTTTGTAGATGCAATAAAACTGTTCATCCGATAGCTTTCTCCTTCGATTGATATCTTGATCGCCCGGTGTACCAACCGGTCCATTGCCGCGCTTCCCATCAGAGGATTTGTGAAAACCTGCTGCCACTCGGCGAAGTCCCGATTGCTGGTGAGAATGGTTGAGAGGCGTTCGTAGCGACTTGAGATGAGGTCGTACAGGTCTGTTTGATTTGCATCTGAAAGCGGACGCAGACCAAAGTCATCAAGGATCAGGAGCGGAATGGTTTTTACCGTTGCCATGCGTCTTTCCACACTCCCATCCGCTCGACCGGAATGAATCCATTGCAGCAGCTCGTGGGTACCGCGGTACAGCACATCTATGTTCTTCAGGCATGCCTCGTTGCCGATGGCCTGAGAGAGGTGCGTTTTTCCAACTCCGCTTGGACCTACGAAAAAGAGATTTCGCTTTTCAACGAGAAAGTTGCAGGTGCACAGCTCCCTGATCGTCGGCTTATGGATTTTCTTGTTAAACTGAAAATCGAAACTTGCTAAGGTTTTCTCCGGGTTGAGCCCCGAGCGACCTAAGCGCCGAGAGAGTTGTTTATTGTCCCGACGCTCTACCTCATCAGTGAGAAGGTTCAGAAGAAACTGGGAGTATTCCTGTTTCTCCTCCATTGCCTGCGCCATTCGCTGCTCAAGGGTTTCGAGGATTCCCGAGAGCTTTAGACGCAGGAGCTTGGGTTTTAACTGGGCTACATCATTCATGGCCGCACCTCCTGTCTCTCTCCCGGTTCAAAGTAACCGGGAGACCTGGCAAAGGTGAAACAGTAATTGCCGGCTGAACTGATTGCCTGCTGGTCTGGCAGCTGATCAAGCCCCTTGGTAAGGATTCGCTTGACTACGGAGTATTCAGGGCTCTCATACAGCAGTGCCCTACGGCAAGCTGAGGTAACACGATCGCTGCCGTAGCGGGAGATCAGGTGCAATA
>JAASSU010000406.1 GCA_021767705.1 Bacteroidota bacterium
AGCCTGATCGATCCCTTTACCGGAGAAGGTGTGGCCAGCGCCATCAGGAGCGGAAGGCTTGCCGCACAGCACATTAAAAAAGCCACAGAAAAGGAGCGCTTTGATGCCGCCTTCAACAAAAACTACGATAAGAACCTGTATGCAATGATGTGGAATGAGTTTAAAATCAGCGGCATTTTGCAACGGATACTGAAATATCCTAAGTTGATCAACCTCGTGGTTGGTAAAGCCCACAGAAACCCATCATTTCTGGCTTTACTTGAGGCGATGCTCGACAAAAAGGATCCTAAAAAAGAGCTTTTGAAACCGGGTTTTATCTTCAAGCTATTTTCTTAATTTTGCATAAAAAGGATGAAAACGAAAGCAGAAATTGTAAAGGATTGGTTGTTCCGGTACACCGGGACGAAACCCGAAAATTTCGGACAATATATTCTACTCACCAACTTCACCTATTATATAAACAAGTTTGCAGAGTTAGAAAAAGTAGAGGTTAAGGGCTTGGATCGTCCGATGCCCAGTGCCACTTCCGGAGACATTACCATGATTAATTTCGGAATGGGAAGCGCCAATGCCGCCACCATTATGGACCTTCTTGGTGCTGTAAGTCCCAAAGCCTGCTTGTTTTTAGGAAAATGCGGAGGCCTGAAGAAAAAGAATGAGCTGGGCGATTTGATTCTTCCTATCGCGGCCATCAGGGGAGAAGGTACCTCTAACGACTATTTTCCGCCGGAGGTGCCGGCATTGCCCGCATTTAACCTTCAGAAAGCCATCTCAGCGGCCATCCGTGAGCATCAGCGCGATTACTGGACGGGATCGGTATACACCACCAACCGAAGGGTATGGGAGCACGACGAGGAGTTTAAGGAATACTTGCGCAAAATAAGAGTGATGGCCATTGATATGGAAACGGCCACCCTTTTCAGCGTGGGTTTTTCCAACAGAATCCCCAGTGGTGCATTGTTGCTGGTTTCTGACCAACCCATGATTTCGAGCGGGGTGAAAACGGAGCAGAAAGATCGTGTCATCACACAGAAATATGCGGATGAACACATAAAAATAGGGCTCGACTCTTTGTATCACCTTATCAATAACGGACAAACCGTAAGGCATTTGAAATTTGATTTTGAACCTGATATCCCATAACAATGGATTACAATAAAATCATCCAGGACCTGAAAAAGAAAATTTATCACCCGGTGTACATCCTTCACGGGAATGAACCGTTTTTTATTGATAAAATTTCAGATTACATCGAAGACAATGTTTTGGATGACAGCGAGAAAGCTTTTGACCAGGTGGTGGTTTACGGTAAGGATATTGACGTCCGCACCTTGATGAACTCGCTGAAGCAATATCCATCGTTGGGCAGCCACAGGGTGGTGATCGTGAAAGAGGCGCAAGACATCAGGCAGATCGAATTGCTGGAAGAGTACTTTGATAAGCCGATGCCGTCCACCATTCTGGTAATAAGCTACAAGCACAAAAAGCTCGATAAACGCAAGCGCTTCTACAAGCTGGCCTCGAAGAACGGTGTTGCTTTTGAATCAAAACCTATCTATGACAACCAGGTCCCTGACTGGATAAAAAACTATCTGAAAACGCAGGGTTACGGCATCACTGAAAAAAGTGCGCTGCTGCTGGGCGAATATCTGGGTAACAACCTCAGCAAAATCACCAATGAAATCAATAAAATGCTGATCAATGTAAGCGATAAAAAAACGATAGATGAGACCGACATCGAAAGCAATATCGGGATCAGCAAAGACTATAACATCTTTGAGCTCCAGGACGCCCTGGGCTCAAGGAACATGGTAAAAGTCAACCGCATTGTAAATTATTTCAACGCCAACCAGAAAGACCATCCGGCAGTAATGGTGGTGGCCATGCTATACACGTATTTTCAGAAGCTGTTTCTGTATCATTTCCTTACGGATAAATCGAAGCATGGCGTAGCCTCCAAAATCGGAGTGCCGGTGGGTTTAGTTTATAAATACAAACATGCCGCCGCCAACTACCCGACCAAAAAACTATCAAAAATCATGCATGACCTCAGGGTGTATGATCTCAAGGCGAAAGGCCTCGACAATGCATCTACCAGTTCAGGAGGGCTTCTTCGCGAGCTTATCTTTAAAATAACGCACTAACAGCCGGACTTAAGACCCGGCGGTCTCATCATACAATTCATCAACCAGGTGTTGATACTTATCGTAAATTATCCTTCGTTTGAGCTTAAGCGTGGGTGAAAGCTCACCCCCTTCCACACTCCAGGCATCAGACAGAAGTCTGAATTTCTTGACCTGTTCTATTTTCCCGAAGTTTTCATTCATCTCATCAATCACACGCTGAAAACGGTTCACAATACGCTTGTCGCGAATCATTTCTTCATCCCCTTTGTAAGGAATGCCCTTGACCTTGCACCACGAGCGCAGGTGAACAAAATTTGGCACAATCAAAGCTGAGGTAAACTTTTTGTTGTCGCCGATGACAATAATATTTTCGATAAATGGAGAGCCCTTAAACTTATTTTCGATCACTTGAGGCGCAATGTATTTCCCCCCGGATGTTTTGAACATCTCTTTCTTCCGGTCGGTAATTCTCAGAAAACGGTTATCTTCAAGATATCCCACATCGCCGGTTTTCAACCATCCATCTTCCGTAAACATCTCGCGGG
>JAASSU010000095.1 GCA_021767705.1 Bacteroidota bacterium
CGTATAACGAGACGATGATGAAGGCAATGACGATAAGTACTATGATTCCGTCGAAAGTGAGCACAATAGTTTATTTTAGTGAATGCCACTCATACCTTGCGAAAATAGCAAAATAGTGGCAGAAAAATGGTTTGATGACGCTGTTTTTGGTCAGCAGTTATTTTGTTGAGCTGGCGAGTTGGAGAATTGGCGAATTGGCGATGGTTAATTTGTTGTCAGTTATCGGTTATCGGTTTTCAGTTATCGGTTTTCAGTTATCGGTTGTCGGTTGTCGGTTGCCTGCCCCCTAATGAAATTTACTTCGTATTTCATAGGGTAAACTGTGAAATTCGATTCCGATTTTTATCGGAAGAGAATATTTCATCAGGGTCGGTTATCAGTTGTCGGTTGCTTGATTTCAGAAATTCAAAACGCGAAACCCGAGACTTGAAATTCATCAACTATTTAAGACCGAACTCTTCAAGCTTCACCACCGGCTGCTTATTCCAGTCAATTTGTTTGATGGCGGTAGCGATGTCGATGAAACTGAACTCGTCGAGCCAGCGCTCGAGCTTTCTTTTGCTGCCTCTGAGTCCGTGGTAAGACATCCACTGGCGGTGTAATGGCAGCTTGGGCACCAGGGGCTGACCGGCGTCAAAGTCGCGCGGATGAAAATAAGTCATCAAATAATCGGCCTGCCTCGATATTCTCCGTAGCATAGGATAGGGTGTGGCCCTGAAATAGCCGCCTCCCGAGAACACAAACCTATGCCCCAGCCAGGAGGAAGTATTTACCGGAAACTCCTTCAACTGCAAGCCATTGTATTCCACAACACATGGTTTTGAAGTGGGGAAATCTGCGAAACCTCCATGCATGCGGGTCGCCGGAAAAATGGAAGCATCCACTTCTATCCCTTCCTCCATAAGCACTTCAAGTGCCCATATCGTTTGCTTATCTATCGAAAAGCCCGGTGCACGATACATTGTCATCGCCTTCCCGCTAAGGTCAGATAAGATGCCTTTGGCCCTCTTTAAATCCTCGCGAAATTCCTCCCTGCTTTGCTCAAAAATCAGTTGGTGATGATGCGAGTGAACCCCAATATCATGGCCTTCCGATAATATCTTTTTTACAATGGAAGGATGCCTTTCGGCAATCCATGAAATCACAAAAAAAGTGGCTTTCTGATGACGGTCAGAAAGCAGTTGCAGGATACGGTCAGTATTCTCCTCAATACGAGGCTTAAAGCTCATCCACTGAGTTTCCGTGCGTGTTTCGCTATGATTCAGAATATGATACCACTCCTCAATATCGAAGGTCAGAATGTGCATTGCTTTTTCTTATCTTAGCGCAAAAATAGAAAATGATTGCACTTTATAATAAGCTGACCCATTTAATTCGTAAATACCATCTCAAACCATTGGTTGATGTATTGTTTTTTGCTGTCATTACTTATTCGCTGCACTGGCTGTGGTGGAATGCCATCTGGAAAAGTGCCAATGCCGGTGGCTTCCTGTCTTTCCTGCCTGAGCTGGCACAATGGCTGGCTCATCAGACCTTCCTGCAAAGCTCGTGGTTTCTCGACCTGATTGGCTATCGCCACATTGCCATGGATAACACCATCACCTTTCCGGGAACAGGCTATGTGGCTGTACTTCCAAGCTGCTCAGGGCTCAAGCAGTTTTACCAGATTGTCTTCCTCTTCCTTCTTTACCCCGGACCCTGGAAGCATAAGGCATGGTATATCCCGGCTTCTCTCGCGGTGATGTATTTGGTAAATGTCTCGCGCATCGTTATTCTCTCGCTGGTGCTTTTTGTTTGGCCACAGCACTGGGACTTTATCCATATGTGGATTCTACGCCCCTTCTTCTACGTGGTCATCTTCGCCGAATGGATGGTGTGGAATGAGTATTTTAAAAATCCTAAATAACAAATTTCAAGTCCCAAATCGAAGGGAAGAGCTGAGCAAGAAGGGAATAGATGTTGGTTTTCAGTTATTAGTTGATTGAATCCAGAAATTCGAAACGCAAAACCCTTAACCATTAACGACAACTATTTTACCGATAACTTATTAACTAATCAACTATTTTACAGTCGCTTTCATTTAGTCTTTTGGCTGGATTTTTCTTTTATGATAGGCCAGGTAGGCATAGCCTACAAATGGCGTGAGGACGGCTCCGGTTAATAATATTTTATACCCGCCGTAAGGCAGGCGCTCGCATTCAAAAAACAATGGAAACAACAGCACTATGTACGAAAGGATGAGTAAATCTATTAGCATAATCTGTAGTTTTTGTTAGTCTTGCCTATTAACTGCCTGTCTGTGGGATTGTTTATTTGTTTTTGCGACTTAAGTGTGAATTTTTAGTTAAAGTTGTCGGTTGTCGGTTGTCGGTTGTAGGTTGTCGGTTTTCAGTTTTCAGTTTTCAGTTTTCAGTTATCGGTTGTCAGTTATCTGTTTTCCCGATTCGTTCCTTATCGGGATTAGTTCCACCTTCATCTTTCAGTTCCCCAAGGCCTTCGGCGGGGCAGGCATTTCACTCCTGAAAGATGGGTGTCACTGAATCTGTTTTCGGATTTCGTGTTTAGCGTTTCGTGTTTTGTGCTTTCATTCTTGGCTCCATGACCTTAGCCTTTACCGAGTGAAAATTCCACACCAAGCCCGCAAAAGAAATCACGCAAAAACCGCTTATAGCTACATAGCCACGAAAATCTTTACAGCATAAAATATTTTATTTTTGTTAAAATGCTTCAGCGCAGCGATAACTTCATAGATTGTCAAAGGCTTACAGCCTTTTTGGGTTACGAATGGGGTTGCATTTTACACAGGCGCTGCCGATAGCTATCGGCACCAGTGCTGAGTTGTCTAAGGCCTTCGGCCTTGTGTTCTTTGTGAGGGTTTTATATTACTTTTTCATTTACTCTCTCAAAGATTCATGCTATAGCGGGACCCCATAATCTCATTAGCTATGCCCGAAAAAACCGATAATTGAATACTGACCCTGATGAAATATTCTCTTCCGATAAAAATCGGAATCGAATTTCACAGTTTACCCCATGAAATACGAAGTAAATTTCATTAGGGGGCAAGCAACTGACACCTGATAACTGACAACCGACATCTAGTAAACTTTTCCGGCAAACCATGGCCCGATGGCTTTGGCCAGAGGGTAAGGCAGCATTCGCCAGAAGGTGGCGAGGAATTTCAGATCTTTGATGCTTTTCCTTACGGGATGGGAGTAGCTCCAGAAGAGGGGCAGATCGTGTGTGCCCCACTGCTGTTTGTAGCGGTGGACGCCGCTGCCGCGAGAACTTCTCCCAAAAGAGTAAACTTTTGCTCCTTTGCTGATAGCATACTTTATCATCTCCCAATGCAGCAGGTAGGTAGTGTAATAGCGGTTGTATTTTTGCAGGCTTCCGAAGAGCAGGTTTTCAAAACTGCTTCCTGCTCCCAGCAATAGGGCCGCACCCACTGCCCGGTTACCGTCATATGCCACAAACAGTCGCGAATGGTGTTGATTATCGTCCGGGTACTTTGAGAGCAATGCCCTCACAAACTTTTCCGACAAGGCAGGAGCTCCCAGCCTGTGGAGGTTGCAGGTGTACACCCTGTAAAAATCATTTAGAAGCTTTGTCCCTCCTTCCTTTACCACAACCCCGTTTTTTTGTGCTTTCTTCACCTTCCGGCGCACGCCTGAGGGTAAACGCTGAAGTTGCGATTCCTCATCCTGCATCAAGGGGAGCCAGGAGGTCACCTTTTCATTGCGGTAATGCTCAGACATCGCCCGATCGGTCCGCACCTGCCAGCGGGCAGGCTTTCCTTTTAGGCCGCTAAAAAGCCTCTTCATATCCTCGCCCCCTGTCACCGCCCCGCCATAGGACATGTGAGGCAGTGAAACCCATTCGCGGCCGGTGTTGATGAAGTATACTTTCTGTGTGGGATTCGAGGGAGCTGCTTGCAAAGCTGATCCTAAATTCCTTACCCCTGAATTCCTTACCCCTAAATCCTCCCGACTAAAGCACGGGACAGGCTCTAAAGGGGACTTTTTAGGAGGGTGTTTCTGCAGCCCATAAGAGGACTTTTTATGGGGATGCTTTTCGGTGTTGGTTCCTGTTTCAAGGGGAATAGTGATATACTCCCAGCCAAAGTGTTCTGCAATGGTCTTGCAGAGCCGTTCGTTCTGCGCAAAGTCTGTCCACCAGTCTGCTGCCGGATAGTGAGGCTCCATACTCCGTGTTTTGTTTCTGTTGCTAAGATAGGGAATCCGGTGGATTTCCCCTCACCCAACCCCCGCCCGAATCCCGAAGGTTCGGGATCCATTCGGGCGAGGCTCTCCCAAGGGTAAGTGATAGTTTTCAATAGCTCCAGAGGAGCGATAGTATGGTAGAAAGATGTCTGGTAACCAATTCTCTGAGCTCCGGCAGGAGCGGCACTCAGCCTGCGGCCTTCCCCTCACCCAACCCCAGCCCGAATCCCGAAGGTTCGGGATCCATTCGGGCATGGCTCTCCCCAAGGAGAGGGCTAGTTTTGCCATGTTGGTTTTGGCTGGGATCTTACCTAAGTTGTCAAAAGTCTCCCCCTGCTTGTAGGGGAGATTTAGAGGGGTAAAGAAACGAACGTTAGAATCCAGTATTATCGTTTGTTTTTTGGTTTACGGTATTCTTACCCCCTCCTCCAGAAAACTTTTGGGAGGGTATAAGTTCCTGAAAATCAGCTTGGATGGCTTTTTGGACAGCCTCGACACAAATCGCATCAAGGTGCCACCCTCCTGTTCTATTCTTACGAAACAAACGGTCCTTGATATTGATATTGCCATATCTTAATATAAAAACCCAAACAACCAGAGTGGAATCCTTTGGCCGGCACCGTATTCAATATCATCAATAGCTGCAAATGCATTTTCCTTTTGCCAGCCAGACAATTGCTTCATGTTTTTCGACTTGCCTCCTATCTCGAAAAGATACTTATCGTCAACGATAAAATCTCCTTGCTCGGGGTAGGATACTGTGTGATGGTATTGGAGCTGGTTTAGGAAGAATGTTTCTCTTAAATTTCCTTTGTCCGGATCTGAAGGATTTATAGCGTGGCCAAGGTTCGTGTTTTCCAGGAATACTTTGTCGGGCTTCTGCATCCTGGTGACTCCAGAGGCATCCTTATACAGATTCTTCGTAAGACCAGCCTCACGTAAAAAATGTAAATAACTAACCAGCGTATTCCGGTTTATCCCTATCCTTTCGCTGAGCTTTTTCACATTCGGAATAAAAGGCGCGCTCTCCGAAACAATCAGCAAAAGCTTTTTGAGCTTCTGAGCATATGAAATGTCAACCCCTCTCAGCAGTGGCAGCTCGATCTCAATAATCATATTTATGACTTCTCCGATACGATGATAATAAAGAGAAGGTGTTTCTTTGAAAAACGGATAATAACCCGTGCTCAGATAACTGTTGAAATACCTCAGGGGCTTTAGCTGGTTTGTTACTTCCTCCGCGATAGAATAATGATTTTTGATGATATCATGCAACGAATATGACTTCAACTCAACATTTTGTGTAAAATTTAAATACTCACGAAACGAAAGTCCCTGCATTTTATAGATTACAGCCCTTCGGCTAAGGTCGGCCCTGGCATCCAGAATCTCCAGCATCGACGAAGCGGTGAATACAATATGCAATTCCGGGTAATCATCATAAATATTCTTGATTTCGATCGACCAGTCAGGATATTTATGAACCTCATCCAGAAAGAGGTAGCGCCCGCCCTTTTTTACAAAATCATCCGTAAGCTCAGTCAGGCGGTGGTCAGAAAACCAGATATCATCCAGGCTGACATATAAAACCGAATCATCATGTTTGTAATGCTTTTTTATGTATTGCAGCATCAGTGTCGTCTTACCAACACCGCGCGCCCCTTTAATCCCTATCAAACGGGCATCCCACTCTATCTCTTCTATTATGCTTCTTATGAAGGATAGTGAAACACGCGTCAGCTTTTTCCTGAATTTTTCCTTTAAATAATCCATATTGTGCTTATTTCATTAAGCAAATATAATCATTTTTTGCTTTCCGCGATAAGCAATTTATTGTATCCGGGATTTCTGTTTTAATTCAGCCTGCGGTCTTCCCCTCACCCAACCCCCGCCCGAATCCCGAAGGTTCGGGATCCTTTCGGGCGAGGCTCTCCCCAAGGAGAGGGCTAATTATCAGCAGATCCGGGAGGAGCGGAAGCACCTCATCACCTAACCCCGATCACTATCGGGGCTCTCCTCGAGGAGAAGAGGAATTCGTTTGGGTTTGGATTGGGGTTGGGTTGGTATTTATAATTCAATATAACATCTTGCATTATCTATGATAAGCTGATTCCTAACATGAGCTCCGGAGGAGCGAAAGTATGGTAGAAATATCCAGTAAGCTGTTATTGAGAGCTCCGGAAAGAGCGGCACTAACTGTGGCTGAACCTTTGCCGGGGATTTCAATACTCTTTTTGTCTAAGGCTTACAGCCTTTTGTCTTGTTGTGGCATTCGCAGGATCACAGGGTGCTGCCGATAGCTATCGGCACCAGTGCTGAGGTGTCTAAGGCCTTCGGCCTTGTGCGCTTCCTTATTGCCAGATAAAAGCTCCTGCAGGAGCAAAAGTATGGTAGTGAAATATTCGCGCACAATCCTCTTAGCTCCGGGAGGAGCGGCACAGCTTCGCCCAGTATCGCTGGCACAATTACGCCAGTTTAGGTGGCATAGCTTGCTCCGGTTTATCCGATGAGGAACGAATCGGAACAACCGACAACTGATAACCAAAACCTAAGCAATACATTCATACAATCATCCAACCATTCATCCATTCAACTCGAAACTCGAAACCCGAAACTCCACATTCGCCAACTGCCAACTGAGGTCCTACAATCGCCAGCTTGCCAACTCGACCCTATTACTTCTTCGTGTCGCCTCTACGAGGCTCAATGAATACACGAACATCCCTCGCTTCTACCAAACTGTCACCCCTAAAGGGGCTTATCTTTCTCACGCATCGTCCGCACCAACTCGCAAACGCACCAGCTCGCCAACTCGCCCCTCTTCACTCTATGCTCTTGGCCCTAAGCTCTACGCTCTTCCCTATCTGCTATTTACTATCCAGGTTTATATGTAATGGCCCATTGCTGATACGATAACTACTGTTACTATATCTTTTTCGATACGGTATGTTAGTCTGTTCTTTTTATCAATCCGACGGCTCCAATAACCAGTAAGTTCGTATTTAAGCTTTTCTGGCTGACCTGTTCCGGTTGCCGGATGCAATTGAAGTTCATTTAGAATCGTATGGATCTTTTTAATTGCTTTTTTATTTCCTGCTTTTTGGTAGCTACGAATATCTTTGTCGGCTTGCGGTAAAATCTTAATCTTGTACATCCGATTCAGAATCTTTAAAATAATTGCTTATATCTTCTTCACTTTCTAAGATAACCGCACCCTCCTGATGTTTCTCTGAGTCTTGTATTTTTTTAATGTATTCAGGATTATAAGGGCTTTTGTAAAAAGGAATTTTCAAGGCTTTTAACACGGATTTAATAGCCTTTAACTGTTCATTGTTTTGTGGATGTATTGTCAATGATTCCATGTTCTCTATCTTTTTAGCAAAATTAATAAAAATTATGACGAGCAGGGTTCCAGGTCTTCAAGGCCGTCATGGGTAAATGAGTCATTGGGGTACGTTGTCCCGATTCGTTCCTCATCGGGATTCGTTTCGAGTTTCGCCCCGATAAAACAGGAAGAGGTACCACGGAGTATAAATTCCGGTCGGACGCATGGCCTTATGCGCCTTGCGGCTATCCTTTTGTCCAGATGACTATCGTGGCACAAATGCACCAAATCGCTTTCTAGAGGATTTCTTCTTATGTCTAACGCTGTCAGGTTTGCTTTGAAGTTATAATAAGCTTAATTTCTTTGACTAGTTCTTGGTACTTATCCTTTTTCAATCGGGAAACTTTTCCCTTTATGAGACTTTGTTCGAGAACAAATATTTTATGAACACGAATATAACTCTTTGCGGGTAGATTTTCTGATACGTCTTCATTCGAAATACTGATACTGAGATTGTCATTTTTCTGTTTTGAGGTGATTTGAACTATCATCACATCTCCTGTTCGATGAACCGTTTCGTTAGAAATGATAACCGCCGGACGCAATACCGATTATCAATTGAAATGAGCCTTAAGTTCGCTTCGCTCCTTAAGCCTCTTCAATTGCATATCGGCATTAACCATTGTAATTTCAGTGTTTCGCTCAAGCTTACTTTGAAATACAATTGGTATAATTTATATCCCACATTATCAGTAAATGGAACCGGAATGATTACAATATCTCCCTGGCAGAACATCACAGCTCTGATTTTTTAAGCTTTTTTTCAGCCCATTCATCCCAAATATTATCTTCTTCACTACCCCATTCTTTCTCAAGGGCACTTTCTGACAAAACAACAAAAGGCTTTTCCTGCTTATCTTCAACTATTTCAACACTTTTCACATCGGTAAGCTTTGATAAGAGTTTCTTCAGGAACAACCCTGATTTTTTGTTTTTTGGTGTTACAATTATGCTTTGCATGGCTGATTAATTTTCTTCAAAGTTATAATGAATTGGTATGATATGCAATCTTAAGGTCTCCATCCTCTTTTTATGAATGGATGGATGACGAGTCACTAACCCATAAGCTTTCAACGTTTTACTATTGCAGTCTAAGCGATAGTGCCGCGGTTATATCTATAGCATTGACCACTAGTTATAAGCATGAGCTGCAGCACAGCGGCGACCCCTTTGATTGTCTGAGGCTTACAGCCTGTTTTGATGATGGAAGCTCGCTTGCGCACTTCTGAAAGTTGGGTGTCACTGAATCGGTTTTCTGTTTTCCCGTTTAGTTCCTCTTCACTCTTGGCTTCTTACTCTTTGCACTTCCCCTATCTACTACATACTATTTACTTTTCTCTTCTTCCTGCTGATAGTGGGCGCTTTGCCGGGGATTTCAACACTCTTTTTGTCTAAGGCTTACAGCCTTTTTGGGTAGCTGGATGGTTGGTTTGCTACACAGGACTTTACCCAGTGCTGAGTTGTCTAAGGCCTTCGGCCTTGTGCGCTTCCTTATTGCCAGATAAAAGCTCCGGAGGAGTGGCAGTAACCTTCGGGTATCACCCCATCACCTAACCCCCGATCACTATCGGGGTTCTCCTCGAGGAGAAGAGGAATACGCTTGTGTAGCATTTATGAAAAAAATAATTAGACTGTTTACCAGCAAATGCCGAACAATAGCTCCGGAGGAGCGGAAGTATGGTAGTAAAATGCTCGCGCACAATTCTCTGAGCTCCGGCAGGAGCGGCACAGCTTCGACCAGTATCGCTGGCACAATTACGCCAGTTTAGGTGGCATAGCTTGTTCCGGTTCATCCGGGCGGAAATCCCGATGAGGAACGAATCGGGACAACCGATAACCGATAACTGACAACCGATAACTGAAAACTGACCCGGATGAAATACTTTCTTCCGATAAAAATCGGAATCGAATTTCACAGGGCAAGCAACTTTACCACCTCTTCACTCTACCTACCACTTACTACATACTACCTACTATTTACTATCCAACAACCCTCGCCAATTCGCAAATGCACCAGCTCGCCCCCTCTTCACCCTATGCTCTTTGCCCTAAGCTCTACCTAATACTTACTCCCTACTATTTACTCTCTTCCACTCTTCACTCACCACTCTTTCTTTTCAATTCATTTATTAATGGTTCACTTATCCTAAAATCCGTTTTACCAATCTCATTTACTATCTCAGTAACTGAATCAATCAATCCTTTTTCTTTGGCAACTACTAAAATACCTAAAGTGCCCGTATAATTTAATCCCAATTGCCTGGCTTTCCGCCTACCCTTAAATTCATCAATTATTAACAGACATTCTTCTTTTTCCAGTGCCAAGGCCATTGCACTTGCTTCTCCCGGGTCTAAAAAGCTTTCTAATATCTTCTGGTAATTTTTATTCTTAGGATTTTCAATCTCAACAAACTCAGGAAGGTCTTTTCCAAATTCATCCCCTATAGTCTTGGTAACTGTTATTTTACCGTAAAGCGACTTTAATAACTCAATTCTGCCGAGCTTATCCAATAAAATCAAACAACTTGTATCAGAGATTATAATTCCGGGCATTCTTTATATCATTTTCCAGTTCAGACAGCGGATAATTAAATATTGATACATCATAGTCACCCAATATTTCCATAAAAGCCCTTTTTGATAACCCAACCATTTCGGCTGCTTGCCCCAGCGTTAATTTCCCCTTCTCATATAAACGTGATGCCAATAACATTTTTGCCTCCCGGTCGCTTAAGTCAACGGCATCAGGTATATTCAATTGTATTGTCTTCATTTTAAGCTTTTTTCAAAGATACTCTTTTTCTACTAATTTAACATCACGACAGTTATTTTGGGTTGATGGGTTAAACCTCTTGATGCCGGAGGCATTACATGTGTATAGTATGTCGAATAACTCGTGAGATTCTCACGACCCTTGAAGGGTCGAATATTTTGGCGGCATGATCTTTTTTCCATATCCGACTCCTGGAGTCGATGGATGCCATTGAGCCTGCTTTTGCTATAAACATATAAATCCCAGGGGATTTAAGATGATGGATAAATAACCGTTTGTTTTACACTTTGCGTGAATAAAACAAGTTATCGGTTCTCCCGATTCGTTCCTCTTCACTCTTCACTCCTGGCTCTTTGCTCTATGCTCTTTGCACTTCCCCTATGTACTACCCCAGTTAAATACTCACTTCGTGAATTCATCCCGGTTGATTAGGAATATAATCAACAGGACAGGCAGGGTAAACTTACTACCTACTATTTACTTTTCTCTTCTTCCTGCTGATAGTGGGTGCTTTGCCGGGGATTTCAACACTCTTTTTGTCTAAGGCTTACAGCCTTTTGTCTTGTTTTGGCATTCGCAGGATCACAGGGCTGCCGATAACTATCGGCACAGTGCTGAGGTGTCTAAGGCCTTCGGCCTTGTCATCCTGGTATTTGCCGTACAATAGCTCCGGCAGGAGCGGAAGTATGATAGTAACATTTTCGGTATCAAGCCCTGAAGGGGCTTCATGAGAATAGCCCCGGATCTGTGAAATTCCAAATTAGAAAACCCAAATTCCAATAGGCAACTGGTGAAATAGTTAATTCGTTAAATAGTTGA
>JAASSU010000407.1 GCA_021767705.1 Bacteroidota bacterium
AATGGGTCGCCATATACTTCAATAAATCCATTGATTACATCCACCACCGATTCGGTGTCTTTGAGCCACGAAATATTGTACTCGTCAAATTTCCTGAGATCGCCGGTTTCAAAATAAGCAATGAGCTTCTCAAAAGCATCCTGTTGCATCTCGGTCTCAGCCACTTCTTTTGCCTTCTTTAACCAGAAAACCACCTGGTAAAGTGCTTTTCCATACATCCCGCCTACTTTCCAGGCGTGCTCTTTTACCTCACCATCTTCCTTCACCAGCTTTGTATTGAGGCCAAGACTCACCGGCTCATCAGGATAAGGTTGCTCGAGAGAGGCGTAATATTCTTCTGCTTCCTTTTGGCTGACTCCTTCGTAAAAATTATTAGCCGAAGATTTGATAATATCCACACCATCATCTAGCACCACACGCTTTTTAGCCTCTTCATCATCAAAAAGCTGTCTTTTTAGGAATTTCACTACATGATCATCATCCTTAAAAGCGGAATCGAACCCCTCGCTCCTGCTTTGCTCCACCAGCTCATTCAAAAACTCCTGCTCAAACTCCGGCTTCATTTTATCCATGGCGTAATGATGATGGATGCCATTGGCAAACCATAATTGTTTCAGGTATTTCTCAAAAAGCAAAAACTGCTGCTCCATCCTGTCGCCATCGTATGATTCATAGATATTCTCCATTGCACGCCGGATAGCGAGGTTATGCTTGTAATTCTGATCCCAGATTATGTCTCTCCCCCACAATGCCGCTTCATACAAATAATACAGCAATTGCTTTTGCTTCAGGCTTAGATCCTCAAACCCCGGAACTTCGTATCGTAAAATCCTTATATCTGCAAACTGTTCTGAGAAATAGTCAAAATTGCTATTCATATCTTTCTATAATTTTTTGATGAAGATTTATTCTGTAACATCATTATACAACCACTCTTTATGATGATCATAAACGGGCAGGGCTTCCACTTTGTTGAATGAAATGGTGTAATCAAGCACATCGTCCTGCCCCAGCTTTTTCAGTCGCTGCATGTGTGATGTACGGTGCATAAATCCAGACAAATCCTCATTTGCGCTCTTCCATAGATCAAGAGACATCATCGCTGCATCACCATTCAAAGTAAAGGAACCAGCCAATAACAGCGCTTCGGTCAGCGCGCCGGCAAAGACTGTATCCTCCATACAGAAGCTATTCTTCCAGCCACTGCAAAGAATTATAACATCACGATAGGAATACTGTATCTTTCGCAGCAGAGAATCAAAATTGATGAAAGCCCCTATCACAACAATGTTGCTTTCATCGGCGGCCGTTTTTATGGCTTTCGTTCCGTTGGTGGTGCTGTAGCCAATGGTTTTTCCTTTCAGCTGAGGAGTCATAAATTCAAAGGCGCCGTTGCCAAAATCCGCAAAATCCGGCTTCAGGCCGTCCTGCTCAGCAGCAACCAAAAAACCCCGATTCTTAAAACGTTTGGCTTCTTCCGTTCCTGAGAGTGGAATGATGTACTCAATGCCATAATCAAAAGCTGTAATCATGGAGGTGGTGGCCCTCAGAATATCCACAACCACCACCAGGGCACTCTCTCTGGCATCCCGAAAAGGAAAAAGCGCAGGCGAAAGGCAGACTTCCAACGATCTGCTGCAGGAATGATTCATCGTACTTCTTTTTGGCATTTAAAGTCTTCGGCCGCATTAAAAAGTGAAAGCAGACAAAGCAACTTTTAAAATTACTGCTGAGTCTGCCTCCATTTTTATGCAACTATTAGTGTAATTGGTTTAAAGTTTCAGGATCTCAACTCAACCCATATAAAACCTATTATCAACCTATTAACCTATTAACTTACAAACTTAATAACTTACTTAACTTAACCCACTATTTCTTTTCGAAGAAAGGCGGCTTCACAATTTTGGCCTTTTTCAATTTCTTACGTATAGAAATATAAATCTCGCTGTCGAATTTGGCATGTTCGGTTTTGACATATCCCATGCCAATGGCTTTTCCTGAATAAGGCGCCATCGTACCTGAAGTGACCTCACCGATTTTGTTTCCGTCGGCGTCGGTGATATCGTAATGCTGACGCGGAATACCCTTGTCAATCATTTCGAACCCACGCAGGCGGCGTGCCGGCTTATCCGCTTTCAGCTTCTCATGATATTCACGGTTCACAAAATCATTCCCTTCAGTGAATTTTGTAATCCAGCCCAGACCTGCTTCAATTGGTGAAGTGGTGTCGTCGATGTCGTTGCCATAGAGGCAAAGGCCGGCCTCAAGGCGCAAGGTATCGCGTGCAGCAAGACCTACCGGCTTAATGCCGAATTCTTTTCCTGCCTCCAGTACTTTTTCATAAATCTGTTTGGCATCCCCGTTGTTAAAGTAAATCTCGCATCCTCCCGAACCTGTGTATCCGGTGGTAGAAAGGATCACATCTTTAACGCCGGCAAAGTTCAGCTTCTTAAACGTGTAGAAGCCCATGTCCTCGATAGGTTCATCGGTCAGCTTTTGCATTGCCTTCAGCGCCAGCGGGCCCTGAACGGCAAGCAGCGAAATCTCATCCGAAGCATTGTAAAGCTCAGCACCAAAGGTGTTTTTGCTTGTTCACCCAGTCCCAGTCTTTTTTGATGTTAGCAGCATTCACTACCAGCATAAAAGTTTCCTTGTCGACTTGG
>JAASSU010000096.1 GCA_021767705.1 Bacteroidota bacterium
CGGGTTGTTGCGCTGCCCTTCCTCGTGCATCTCTTTCTCAAGCCCGGTAAGGTTGCCGTTGCGATACTCGCGGATGGCTTTTACAAAAGAAAACTTTCGTAAATCCTTTTTTCTTTTCTCCTCGTTGTTTCCTTTTGATTTCATCTCTCCTCTTTTTTCGGCTTCCTCGGCAGCTTCGCGCTCAGCCTGCTCCTCAGCCTCGAGTTTCAGGTTGCGCTCAATCTGCTTGTCGAGCTTTGCTGTTTCCTTTTCCAATTCGCCCCAGCGCTTCTCTTCATCTTCGTTAAAGTCGCGCTCTTCTTTCTCAGCAGTTGCGTTCATCTGCTTCATTTCAGCAGTGAGCCCTTTCTTCTCTTCTCTCAGCTCCTGAACCTTTTTCAAATACTTATTCATCGCTTTTGTATTAAATTAATTTTTCGATTTCTTTGATTTACTTTCATCTTAGGTGTCATACTGTTTTGCTGACGCAGATTATCGCGACTGCGCGCAGCAACTGTAGTGTCCTGGTAAGCAGGATATGTTACCGGGCTGACATCAATCAGCCGGCTAAACTTTGTTATCACTCTCAAATCATTGTCCGGGTTGTCATCATCAAAAACCCAACGCTGCTCCTCCACTTGGAAAGCGAAGGATGACTGGTTAACATCGCCACTTTTAATCGCATCGTAAAGGTCGCGGGCATACTGGCGGTCGGGCGTGCGATATTCATAAACCAAGTCGCCATTATCGTTTAGCGACAGATTCAGCGTGCCGGAGGCCGTGCGCGCTAAAACCATGTTCGGATCGTGGTTGAAGAGTGCCCGCACATCATCGGTAAGCACCGCATCGAACGCGCCGCGCTCAATCTTTTCCTTCATATACCCAAGGTCGGTTACCTGCTCCACCACAGCGGCAGTGCCTTCCACGATATCCTCATCCGCTTCAGCGCGATGTTCTACCTTTACGGGAGCGGTGAAAAAACGCCGTTCCGCGCCTTCTATGTTTTTGATGTAATCTTTACGCTCCATTTTCTTTATTGATTTTTGTTTGGTAATATTTATCAATCATATCTTCCGGGATTTTATTGAGGTCAACATAATGGCGGTCGCCATTATCCGCGCTGTTCATATCTTCAAGTTTTAACACATCGTTTTTATTGAAAACGCCATGGTAAAGCATCTTATCATAAAACTCCGTCTGGCTTTTAATGTCGCCACGCAACAGTCCTTTTACGTTGAATTTTATAAAATACTTCTGCTGGCGCTGTTCATCAAGCGTAAAAAGTTTACGCTCCAATTCCTGCTCTATTCGTTTCACCCAGCTAATAATCGTAAACTTCACAAACTCGGTGCTGAACTGCTCAAAGCTGTTATATCCACCCTGTTTGATTGCTCCATACACCAGGTGCAGCGGCACGCCAAAAAATCCCGCGATTTCCGCGTTCGTAAATTCACGGCTCTGTATAAATTGCAGGTCTTCGGGCTTCAGCGCGAAATTCTTAAACTCCAGCCCCCCTTCAAGAAGCGGGGTCTCGTTAGCATTCTCCACTCCCTTTTTGGTATCCACCAAATCAGATTTTAATCGTTCGAAAGCATCATCCGATAGGTGTTCGGGTGTGGAATAGTATCCTGGCGGCATGCTTCCGTTTTTAAAGCTGTTGTTGCCATAACGCTGCGAGGCAATGGCGGTGGCGAACCCTTCGCGGGCTGCATGGATAGGACTTAATCCGATTTCACCATCGCCAAGACCTTTAAAGTGAAGGACATTATTTGAAGTTTGCAGCCCCGGAGCATCTTTAAAACGGTAATAAAGTTTATGATTGTAGGTGTAAACCGTTACATCACTATTTTGATAAAGCCTTAAGGTATAGCCATCGCGACTGGTAATGATGCGGCTGTAGCTGTTGCCGCGGGTCAAAAGCTGATAAAGGACGGTTTGAAAATACACAAACTCAGTCATCATCTGATTAGGGCGATGAATAGCAAAAGCCACATCGTTATCGATAAGCTGCTTTTTATCTCCGTTGGGTAGTCTTTCAAATACACCTTTGGGGAGTCCGGCGATGGTAGAGGCCAGTAAGTCGATAGACCGAAAAGCCACCATCAGGTTCGACACCGAATCTTCGTTTACATCGACCCCGGCGCTGGAAGTAGCGCCAAAAACACGCTTCAGCCACTCTGCCGGATTGCGAAGCGTGGTAGTATCGCTGCGCGACTCCACGCTGTAAATTGGTATCCCTAAAATCCTGGTGATTTTTTTTGACATAAAAAACCCTTTAATGCTCAAAACTACATTAAAGGGTTCGATATATGCAAGCGTAAACCAAGAAAGATATTAGTAAGTTATTAGATATTTATCAACAATTAATAGCGCAACATTCGCTTACATGCTTCTTCATAGTTGATTTTTTATTTTATTAATATCCTAATTTATTTCTGAGTGTTTCCATAAAAATCATTAGCACTTCCCATTTTTCAGTTTCATCTTCAGCATCGTTTAATGCTTTATTTACTTTTCTATCTGTAGATTCAGAAATTTTACCTTTAAATAATTTTTCCTTTATATCCTCCCAGTGCTGTTCCGGAGTTTTATTTTTCTTTATCCATAATCAATCTTTTTTTTAAATATTTCTTTGTCTAATTCTTTGCAGCAAGGTCTATACACAATTCCGTTAAATACCAACTATTTTTTACCAGCTTTCGCAGCCCGTGCTGGTTGTAGGTTTTTTTACCATCATCGTTTAACTCCATACCTAATGCCATGACCAGCGACACCATACCGTCGACCTTCTCCTGACTATTAGCCTTGTCTATCTTTATGTTATCAGCAGGGTCGCGCTTGATGGATACGTTGCTGCACATCCATCGTAGCAAAGGGTTTCCGGCGTGGTTGATTTCCTTTTTTAACACCAGCCTGTTCAATTCCTTAGTTGGTGCACTCATACTGCCAAAACCCTGCCCGAAGCCTTCCATCTTAATCCCTTTTTCAATCAAGTCTATAACAAGCTGACTGGCATTCCATCGGTCATATGCAATCTTACGGATTTTGTATTTTTTTGAGAGCTTTAAAATATCAGCCTTTATAAACTCATAATCCGTAACGTTTCCGGGTGTTACCCTGATAAAGCCTTCACGAATCCACACATCATAATTCACTTTGTCACGCTCCACGCGCTCCTGGTAATTCATTTCAGGCATCCAAAAAATTGGCAGAATTTGCCGCTTTCCGTCGATGGATGGGAACTGCAACACCAACGCAGACAAGTCGCGGGTACTGGCAAGGTCGAGCCCTCCGAAACACTCTTTTCCGCTAAGGTCGGGCAGCGCGCCAAAATTGCAAGCCATCCAGTCGTCATCCTTAATCCAGGTTTCAGCCGCATCCGTCCAAACATTTAAGTTTTTTGTCATCACCGGGACCAGCTGCGAGTTGTCTGTATCGGCGCGGCTGATTTCAGCGGCCAGCCACTTGGTGTTAACACTCACCCCCAAGTTGGGGTTTGATTTTATCCACTTGCTTTCATCTTTCCAATCATCATCTTCATCGAGGGTGTAAATCATCCCGAAAAGGCTGTCTTGTTCAGCAACGCCGCGCAGCACATTATCAACCAAATTCCTTTGTATATAACATGGACTTTGCCGGTTAAACCCGGCGGTGGTTATAAGGAAAAGCAAGGGCTGCCGCCTGGAGCCCATCCCGGATTTCATAACGGAATACACACCGTTGTCGGGATGGGCATGATACTCGTCAATAATCACACAATGCGGGTTCAGACCATCGAGCCGCTTATGATCGGATGATAAAGGCTCAAACTTGCTGTACTTTTCTTCGATGTGAAGATTGTAGTTCTGAAAGGTCACCATTTCGCGAAGCTTTTTACTGGTGCTGTTTTTTAGCAGGTATTTCCCGGCTTCGAAAACTTTTTTTGCCTGGTCGCGCTTGGTGGCCGCGCTGTATATTTCCGCACCATACTCGCCATCCGCCGCAAACATATAATCGGCAATACCACCGCCAAGCGTGGATTTTCCATTTTTCCTCGCCAGCTCGATGTAACTCTCCGTAAAGCGTCGACTACCATCTTCCCATTTCCACCCGAACAAGTTAGCCACGATAAACTGCTGCCACGGCTCAAGCATTAAGGGTTTACCATGAAACTTTCCTTCAAATTGATTGAGCAAGCTCATAAACTTAATAGCTCGCTGTGCTGCCTGCTCGTCAAACCACAGTCCGCGCTGATGTCCGTTTTTAAGATCATCATCCCAGCGCTTCACCGCCAGCTTAACATAATCGCAAGCCACCTGCTTTCCTGATGCAACATCTGCGGCATATTGTTCGTATGTAAATTTTATTTTCATAAAGGTAAAGGAATATTTGATAGTGTTCGATTACTAATGTGAGTGTAAACCTCCGTTGTTTTGCTGGATGCGTGCCCTGCGAGCTTCTGTATTAGCTGCAAAAACTCACTCTAAGCTCATGCCAGCCAATTTGTATATGATATTCTGTTTCTGTGCAATCAGTATAAAGATATTTAGATTTACTGATGTTAAATCTAAATCTCTTTATACCCTTCCAATTTATTAACCTATAATTCATAATAATCCGTTCGTTTCAGACAGCTAACAGCAGGTAAAATGCCATGCTGTCTAAGTTTGTGCCGTGATTTGAAAATTGTGCAGGCACGGCATTTACCTGCGAAACGTTATACCGCAGTTGCGCAGATAATTTGTAATAAAAGAAAAGCAATCGTTGCGCAACCGAAACCCGGAATACCGGGCGGTATAACACGCAACAAACTACATTTTTCATTTCTTTTAATCAACGTCATAGCCTAATAAGAAAAAAATTAAAAGCCCACGCGCCACTGTTTTTTTCAAAACAGTTTGAGTTGGCGTTTGTGCCATTCAAAGCGCTTAACGGCTTTATCAAAATATTCTTTATCAACCTCAGTTATATCAATATCATATCCTTCAATGTCGCAAGCTATTGCGATACTCATACTTCCGCCGTGAGTGTCTAAAAGTTTCATCCCCGGTTTTGCGTAATTTTGTAAAATCCATCTATAAAGGGCAACAGGCTTTTGAGTTGGATGTATTCTCTTTTCTTTCTGTTTCATGTTTTGCTGCAGCATACCGTTCCAAGTCCATTTAAACTTCCTTACAGCTTTGTCAAAACTTGTCCACGCCAATTCACAGTCCGCAAAATCGCCACTATTATCTTTGTCCCAAACAATAAAACTCGGTGTCGGTAAAAGCTCATTTATAAAATAGTTTCCACCCCAAATAATTTGATGTTTTGATACGCGAAACAATTCAACAAAATATTCATGTGTAGGGCGTTCTTTGTCCCATTTTTTAATTGAATATCTTGTCGCCTTTGCTAACCTATCTCTGCTATGGTTTTTCTTTCCATCTTCGCCAATTCCATAAGGCGGGTCAACAATTGCCAAATCGTAGTAATTATTTGGCTTTTGCTTCATAAATTCGATGTTATCAGTATTATAGAAGTTTATTTCTCCCATCCTTTTTTTAATTTTTTTTAAGTCAGTATTTCAATTGAACGTAGCTGGAAAATCTGTTATTACTGCTATTAAATTCCCCATTGAAATCCGCACTGGACATATACCAAGAACGTTAGGCGTAATTCCCTAAGTGCCATCCTTCATGTTTATTGCCTTCAATCTTATATTTCTTTGACTCAAAGCAACTGTTCAAGTAATGAAAACCAGTAGATAGACTTGGGTGTGGTTGCCCAACTTCTTTTACCCTCTCAGCCACTAAGCAATCCCCACTCCATTTAATAAGGTAAATTACTGTACCTGTTTGCTCCCATTCTTTGTAAGGGTCTCTATTAACAAAATTTCTCCCGTTTGCTCCCATTCCGTTATAGTAATGGTTATTCATGGTTTTAGTTTCGGTCAAAGAAATATAATCTCCCTCACGTATCACATTTCCTTTCTTGTCCTTAAATGATGTCGGGAACATACGCCTAACATCGGCTGAAACTCCATTGCCTTTTTCTTCGTTTGAAACATTTTCTGTACTCATAATTTTTTTGCTTTTAATTAAGTTTATCCCTCGTATTTAAGTCGGCAACGAGAGTTTAGCCGTATCCGTTATGCCCCATTTAAGGACGCAAAGCCCGTACAATTGAAACTTTACATATCCTAAATTGAGCATTAGAGTATTCGCTTACTTTCTTTCTCGAAAAGTAGTCGTATAGAGTATCTTTGCTAATTCCTGTGTATCCAGAAACAGCAATAACACTCCCACATATCGCAGGAGTGTTTGTTTCTTTGTTTAGTATCCAGAATGCCATTATTTTACAAAATGAAAATTATTAGCATCCTTTTGCATCAGGCTATCAACAGTATAATGATAGCCGTTTGTCTCATGAAATCCCCCGTGTAAATATTTGCGGCCTTCTTTTTTATAATCTTTTTCAGGCGGCGTTGTTTCACAATAAACTCTTTTGCGTGAGTTAAATTGATTTAATAATTCATTGTAAGTTTCCTTACCTTTTTCTGTATTAAAACTTGAAGTATATTCAATTTGAAATACACTTGCCTCACCTAAATCTAATTCAGTTACGATTTGAGGCTCTAATTTTTTTAAATTTTCTACTAAAGTTTTCATATCGCTTTGTTTTTAAAGATTAATAATAAACTGCATCTGTATTTGTGTCTTCAGGGAAGATTTCTTCTTTGTCAGTTTCTTTGTAGTTTTTAGCAAATTCAAGTACTTCTTCAACGTTTTTGAAAGTACCTTTTCTTTGAATTAAAGCATCTTTTACTATGCGATAACGGCTACTTTCGTACTTATTCAAGTCATTCATCAGTTTAGAAACTTGAGGATGATTTTTTTGCCTTGCGCTTTTTGCTTCAAACTCGATTCCTGTAATGTTGCATTTTGTTGTCATTGCTACTTTGTTTTAATGTTTATGATACAAATATACAACGCTATTTTGTACTATGCAAGTTTTCTTACAATTATTTTTAATTATTTTGTATATTTAGAATGATTTTAAAGAACGCAAAGAAAAAACGGGGCATAACAGCGGGTCATAATGCAGTGCCCCGCAATTCAGACGCACAACCAAAGCCCCGCATCATAGCTGCGGAACGTTACAACTCATCTATCGGATCTTTTTCTTCTTTTCCTATTGCAATAGCCTGCGCTTTGGCCCGCGCCGCCGGTGTAATTCCAAACTCCGAAGCCAGTTTCATAGAGCGTTCCCAAGATTGCTTTTTCTTTCGTTCCACACGCTTATATTTTTCATTCCAACCATAAACAGCCGCACTATACATTTTCGGGTCATCAAAATCCTGCACTTGTGGTTCCTCGCTTTCCACTTCTTTTAACTCGCTAATACTCTCAATGTATTCACCATACTCAAAAGCAAAAGAAGTAAACATCTCCAGGTCAGTTACAGATAACACTTTCGATCCAGCCAACTGAAGCCCCAACGTACGATAAACCGACTTTGAGGTTTTACCAAAATAGCGTGGAGCATTAGGTAGTTTAGACACCTGCTTGCTTTCACCCTCATTCCTATTCATGCGAATAGGTTGAGTTCCTTTTAATTTTTTCAAATCGTTCGTTTGTGGCTTCCTTCCTTTACCCATGATATCCCAATTTTGCACGCATAAAAAATTGACTAAGGGCTGCGGTTGTACATTTTTCGGCTGAAAAAAATAGACCCCACCCCCTTAACTCTTTCTTTTTGTGATTTTTACGTGACATTTATTTATTAATTTATTACCTTGTTTAATCGCCTTTATAACTCTCTAATCCTGTGTATCTTTCTATGTAAAATAATTGAACGTTATATTACTTTGCTGTTTCGTTTTCCAGCTTTTTAAGCGCCGGATAAGCATTTGCGATATTGTATTGATTTTTGCTTTGCTTAATCTTTTCGCGAAACATATGTGTGTAGACCTGCGTGGTGCTGGCGCTCTCGTGCCGCATAAATATCCGCAGCTTCTCATAGTCCTCATTATGAATCTCTAAGTACTTCATGGCTGCTGTGTGGCGCAGGCTGTGAGCGGTGTAGTACTTCGATTTAATGGCTGCCTTTTGCAGATAGCCAGTAACAATAACGCCAATGCGTCGGGCAGTTAGCGGTTTACCTTTGTTTCGATTGCTTCCGCTTATGAACATATAGCTTTCATCATCCAGGTCGCGGGTAACCAGGTAATCATTGATAGGCTCCCAGGCATCGTCGGTTAAGTCGATGGCATCGCTGTAATCGAATCGGCCTTTTCCTTTGATAAGCAGCATACGTTTATCATACTTTTCAATAATATCTTTGATGCGGATGCGTGCTACCTCTATGGTGCGCAGCCCGGTTAACAGCATTAGGTTAATCATAGCAAAGTCGCGAAGGCCTGATCCTACTTCTCTATTGATGCTTTTCATAAGCCGATAGACCTGGTCGTCTGTGAGTGGCAGCTTCTTGTAGTTCTTATCTTTCTTAGGGTATTTGATGCCGTTCATGATATTTTCGCTCATCAGGTTAATATCCCTTAGAAATTGAAAGAACATTCGGAAGGTGGTCAGGTAGCTGGCCACGGTGGCGGCGCTTCGGCCCTGGTCCTGCATTGCGCGCTTAAACGCAATGATATCATGCTTGGTAATGTGGCGTTCACTCCTGCCTTCGTTGCGCAGGTACTTAATGAGCTGCCGCAGGTTGCTTTGATATTGCAACATCGTGAGACGGTTGATGTCGTGCTGTATCAAAAATTCATTCGATAGTTGCGTCAGTGATTTCGTTGTGTTCATTTCCTCCACCTTTCTCGTGCTGATTTACTGTCGTGGCAGCTTCGGCATAGCGGCTGCATATTATCGAAATTCAGCGGTTCGCCCCATGTTCCATTTTGTGTATCAAGCGGATTGTATGGATTGACGCGCTGGATATGGTCGACGATTTTGGCGCTTACCAGTTTTCCGTTGTTTTTACATTCTTTGCAAAACGGATTAAGCTGTATAAACCGCTTCCGGGTTTTACGCCAAAGTGGCGAACGATAAAAGTCATGCGACTTTTTGCGGCTGCCGTGCGGGCTGCCTGCCGGGTTGCTTTTTTCTGGTTTCGGAATGTAAGCCATAAGTTGTTAATTTGTAAATGGTGTATATATCACTCTTATTGAGTTTATATACGTAATACGTATATTTCCAAGTTATCTGCAAGCGGGTGAATCGCTCCGAATAAACATCTATGGAAGTAATTTTTTATTTTTTTTTCCCGCCCTCTTTTGCCCTTTGGGGCAATTTAGTTTTGGCTAATTCTTCCAATTTTGCTTCCACGTAATTTTTAAAGTTGGTTCCGTTTTCAATCGCCTGAATTGAAAGAGCCTTTACGGCTTCATCGGATAAGTCTATGTTCTTTCTCATTTTACAAGTGATTTGTGCCTTCGGGTGCATTTTTCTGCATCATAGTTCTTACTTTCTGTCTTTGCCCCTCACCTTTTGGGTAGGAAGTTTTAAAATCAACTCCATTACCTGCACTTCTTCCGTTTGCTTCACGAAATTCTTTGGCTCGATATTGCTTTCCGTTTGCTTCCAAAAAATCAATTATTGCAGGTAAAATTTCTTCTTTGTGCTTTTGAATTAAATCACAAGCTGCATCATTAATGTAACCAGGTGTTTTTGCCCCACCGTGCAATGCAAGAGATAAACCAATCCAACCAGCGTATTTTTCATACTCTTTTCCATCGTTTGGATTTACTGCTTTGCAGTTCATTTTTACTCCTTTAGCTTCTCCGTTCATTGGAGTGCTTCCAACTTGCCAAAAAATTTCCAAGTTGTCGTTTCTGAAGATGATGTTTGAATTTTCCATTTGTCTATTTTTTTATAAGTGATTATTATTTTCTCATTGTTGGATTGAAGCCTTCGTTTTTTACCCAAGTCTTGTAAATTGGATGCCAAACGTTTCCTTTTTCTTCTTCTTTTTCAGCACTGTAAGCCATCAAATCAGCAAGTTTTGGTTTTTTAGTTCCGTACATTCTCAAATTTCTTTCTTCCTCTGCTTTCTTTTCAGCCTCTCTTTGTGGGCGATTTTGCTCATAAGCCATATTCATAATAAATGATTTCAAAAGAGTTTTGGTGTTTTTTGCTTCATTTGCTCTGAAAATATCGGCTTCGTGCTTTTCAGCCCAGTTTAAAAAATCAATCATTTTAACTTTTACATCTTCTTGCTTCCAGATTTTAAAAGTCCATTTGATGCTTGAGATGATGCTTTCTCTGTTGTTGCTTAGGATTTCTTTTACAGTTGCCATTTTGTTCTTGTTTTAAATTGATAGTACAAATATACATTAGGTATATGATATACACAAGTTTTTTAGCAACTTTTTTTGAAATATTCTCTATGTAGTTGATTTTCAATATGAATAATTTTGCAAACCGCACAAAAAAAAATAAAAAATCACTGTGCTTCGATTGAAATTTGCTGCTAAAAAGTCCGCCAGCAGATAACACGGGCTAAAACGAAATGGCGGGTTAAGTGGTAAATCAAACATTTGTGCATCTAATAAAGTGAGTGGTAAATTGAAAGTGTATCGCTCCGAAATCCGCCACTATCGTTTAGCCCGACCCCGTTATCGGAAACCTAAAAAGACAGCGTACCTTGTTTGATACTTTCTGAAATTCGTTTGATTGCCTTGTCAATGTATTCTTTGTCGATTTCACACGCTGTTAAGTGTAAGTTCATTTTATCTAATCGGTTGACTTTATCAACTGCCAAAGCTATTGAACCGCTTCCGAAATGTGTGTCAAGTATCTTAAATCCATCTTTTGCATATAGTTTTATTACTTTTTGGTATAAATCAACAGGTTTTTGTGTTGGGTGTATTTTTTCATCTGTTACACTTGTTTTACCTTGCAAGTTTCCGTAGTATCGGTAATCGATACACACGGCAGGTTTTTTAAATGAAGTCCAAGCAAGTTCACCATCTGCAAAATTAGGTACAGGGTTTTGTTTATACCAAAAAATGAAGCATTGAGTCGGTGGTAAATCAAAGTAATTACCCCCCCAAATAATTTGATTTTTACTAACTCTAAATAGTTGCTCAAAATATTCATCCGTTGGTATTCCTTTGTCCCAGTCTTTTTTGCCATTTTTTGTATAGCGTTCTTTTACTTTAATTCCACTACTTCCACGTTCATAATCGCTAAAACCTATTCCATAAGGCGGGTC
>JAASSU010000408.1 GCA_021767705.1 Bacteroidota bacterium
ACACCTTTTTCGTAGCCTTCGAGTTTTTCGTCGGTTTCATAGCGGTAAAGGTCATCGTAAGATGGGTTGTAAATCACTTCTTTGACGCCTGAAATACCGTAATCTTCCAAACTTTTGGTAATGTTTTTTACTGCCATAAACGGTTAAAAATTAAGTTTAACATTTTTCGTGGGAACAAAAGTATGAATTTATAGAAAACATGCTTGTATTAATGTATATAAATTTGACTTTTTGTTATTTTATTATTTCGATAAGTAAAGATGATTTCCTTGACAGAATTTTCTTAATTGTTGATATAGTTGAGGATAGCCTTATTTATTCGTTTTGCGATAAATGGCCCCTCATAAACAAATCCGGTGTAAACCTGTATTAAATCAGCTCCTGCCTCCAGCTTTTCAATAGCATCTTCCGGAGTGAATATTCCACCCACTCCGATGATAGGAATTTTCTTATCGGTTTTCTTCGATACGTATCGTATTACCTCCGTTGATCTTTCCCGGATAGGCTTGCCACTGAGCCCGCCATTCCCTATCTTTTTTATTTCTGCTCCTTCGGTTTTCAGCTTATCGCGACTGATGCTGGTGTTGGTGGCAATGATTCCGTCGAGGCCGGTTTGCTTGACGATGTCCAGGGTGTCGTCAATTTGCTTGAAATTTAAATCCGGAGAAATTTTAAGCAGAACCGGTTTCGGAGTGGATTTTTGTTGGTTAAGATTCGTAACAGTCTGCACAATCTTCAGCAATTCATCTTTATCCTGAAGCTCATGCAGGTCTGTGATGTTCGGGCAGCTTACGTTGATGACAAAATAATCAACATGCGGAAACAATGTCTCAAACGCCTTGTGGTAGTCGTGCGTGGCTTCGGCGTTGGGTGTGGCCGTGTTCTTGCCGATATTTCCACCGATAATGCATTTTGGCCGGTTTTTTTTGATGCGTTCCACCGCCTTCACCGCGCCGCTGTTGTTAAACCCCATGCGGTTTATAAGCCCTTCATCCTGTGGGATGCGAAACAGTCTGGGTTTCTCGTTTCCGGGTTGGCCTTCCGGCGTAAAGGTCCCGATTTCCACAAACCCAAAGCCCAGGTCGGCCAGGGCATTGTAGTATCTGCCCTCCTTGTCGAAGCCGGCGGCCATCCCTACCGGATTCGGAAAGGTGAGCCCGAACAACTGTTTGTTGAGCTTAGGGTCTTCCACCACCATCATTTTCCTGGCCAGTGCACGTGCCCCCGGAATGCCAAGTAAAAACTTAAGCATCGCCATCACACGGTGGTGCACCCATTCCGGGTCGAACCTGAAGAAAAACGGTTTAATGATGGATTTATACATTTCGTCTTTGATTTAAAAAAAGCTGTCTCACGACAGCTTTTCCTTATTCTTTATCTTCTTTTGGCGATTCCTCATCCTTGCTCTCCTCTTCAGGTTTTTCTTCCTCTTCAAGAAGACCAAGCAGGTCGTTTCGCTGCAAGGCATTGTACCATGAAATTATTTTCTTGATATGCGAAACATACACGCGGTCTTCGTCATATTCCGGAACCACTTCCAGGAAATAATCTTTCAGGTCGTCCGCCGATGCTTTTTTCGGGTTGATGGCCACACCGTTTTCGTGTTTCTCTGCGATGTTCTTCAGCACATCCCGCAAAGGCATATCTTCAGTATCCGTAAAAATACTGATCTCCTCCAGCGATGAAATCTGGTCGTGCGCAAAAACCGGGAAGCGGCGCTGGTCGTCCAAAGATTCCACAATCATCCCGTTGTTTGTCTGCTTTACCATCTTGTAAAGCCCTGGCTTTCCTCCAATACTTAATATCTCTCTTAATTCCATGTAGTGAGTTTTCAAATTTGTGCGCAATTATAGCAATTTTCACCCGATGATGCATCAAATATAATCTTTATTTTTTCAGAATCATGAAATTTTTGATGCTACCGGGAATATCATACTGTGAGAATCTCCTTATGGGATATAACTAGGGGTGTCCTTTTTCTTTTTCCTGAAACTAATTTGTTATCAATGGCTGATGTTAGCCAAGCTTAAACATTTTTGTTTAATGCTGAATATGTTTGTTTTAAACAGCTTTTTACTGCTGTAATGAATAGAATATGAGTAGGTTATATGATTAGTAAAAGCTTTGATTATACATTCAAAACAATTACATACTAATAAAATTTCACATCTGGTTAACAAATTATGATAATAAACTTAATATGTAAAGTGCTTTTTTTGACATTAATTCATATCTTTGTGTCGAGGAGCAGATAGTATTTACTTGCAATTGGATAACAAAAAAAAATGCATCTTATTATGAAACCAAAAGGGTTGGATAATGAGCGTATTGAGAATTTGATGTATCTTTACGGAAAGACATCTCTTTATGTTGATTTGATAAATAATTGTAAATCGAAAAACAATCTTAAATCAAGTAAAAATATATCCTACAGTAGCCACATTAAGCAAGAGAAAGGCTCAATATTCACTTTACCTAAAAAGAAAACCGGATTTGTTTTTAAGCTTCCTGACAAAGAGGGGGTAAAAATCAGGTATGAAAAAAAGCTTATCTCAGGCATCAAAACCAAAGTTGAGTTTCATTACCTGAACGATGAGTTGTTTTATATCCACTTGGTTTGCTCCGATCTGTCGGAAGACAAGAAACA
>JAASSU010000409.1 GCA_021767705.1 Bacteroidota bacterium
AGGGGGAGAGGGTTTTCTTGAAATCCTGCGTGCACAGCCTGCCGAAATGGTGAAAGCAAACATCCGTTTCCCGGGGTATGACACCTTTAAAATGGTATGGATGCTCAGGCCTTACAACGACTCTACCTTTGTGACCTGGGGAATGGATTTTGATAACCTCAGCTATCCCTTTGAGCGCTATTCCGGTTTACTGACAAATAAACGGATGCAAACAAATATCCATCTTGGCTTACAAAACCTGAAGAACCATCTGGAAAATCCAGAAAAGGCAAAAGAGGAGTAGTGTTCGCTTTCGCCATTAAAACGTTCGCTTATGTGCTTTTTTCTGCGCGATTCATTCCTTTTTCTGTTATAAAGGCTAACAGCATAAGGGTCTAAAGATTTTGGTTTGGAAATTGATTAAAGAAGCCAAAATCAAACGCAATGCACCAGAGTATGGACTTGTGTCCGGCTCTATCTAATGCATGATCAAAAAAAAACAAACTTATGCACGTCAAAACTTTTTTACCCTTACTGTTGGATGAACTCATTAACCAACTCGAAAAAGAGCTGGAAAAAATATAATTTGTTTTGGGATTATGAATTCAGCCTGTTTCGGATGCTTCCGGAACAGGCTGTTTCTTTTACAGGATTAAAAACTCCTTTAAATCAGATTTTAGGATGTTTTCCAACTCTTCGAAATTTTCCTTGCGTGTTTCAGTAAAGAGAAATCCGAATTGAGGATATTTTTTGAAATCCACCTTTCTGAATTCCAAAGGATTTTCGAATTTCCCTAAAAGTTTTTCAAAATCGAACCCTTTAATTTTCAATCCATTTAGTCCCGAATGCCGGTCGAGAATAACAATGCTGTATACTTTGCCAGGATTTTTTGCCGAAAGTGATTTCCAATCGGGTTTGTGTTGCTTGCAGAAGCTCAAATACGGGTTGATGCCATAGGCTTTGTTCATCAAATCGGCTGAGGTGCACCATCCGCCAAAGCGCAGAGGGTTGACTTCGATAGGTACGATTTTTCCAGACTCATCTATCCGCACTTCCACATGAAGCGGGAAATTCTTTAAGCCGGTCAGTTCGCCCAGCTTTGCTATAAAATCGATAAACAAATCATGTTTCTGCTGTATGATCTCTCCCGAAGTGAAATACACTCGGTCGCTCACATCCTCGTCCGAACCAAATATATGCTTCATCATTCCCAGCAGAACAGGGTTCCCTTCCTCATCAATATAAGCATCAACAGCATATTCTTCACCCTCGATAATTTCTTCGGCAATAAAGCTGCTGGCATCCAAAACAGCATTCGGGTAAAGGTTCTTCAACTGACCGATTTCCTCCTTGATGGCCTGAACCACCTCCGGCCATTGGTCGGGAGCATTGACCTTCCTTACGCCCATGCTAAAAAAACCAACAGAAGGTTTCAATATCATCGGAAAGAAAAGCTCTGAAGTTTCGGTTTTATCCAGTTGGCTGAATGGGATTTCCCTGAAACGAAAACCCGGATACATATCACGGATAAGCTTTCTGAAGGCTACTTTATCCTTGAAAAAGTGAATTTTTTCCGGTAACCCTGAGGTTTTGAGGTTTTCACTAATCCAGTGCAAGGCATTTTCACTGGGGGTGTAAATGGGGTGGGGGGCTGCTTTTCTGAAGTTGTCAATGACTTCGGCAGGTTGCACGTAATTAAAGCTGCCTTCACCAAGCATCTCGCCGGCAGTTTCTGTTTTAAGCACCGGGAGCTGGTAATCCAGTAAGGTTTTTTTCAGGAATTCTGAAATATATGGTTTGTCAATGATGATCATCGCTAAAAATTTTTTGCAAAAGTAGCACATTAAATTTGAACTTTGGAGTGGCATGATGAAAGCACCCGGGGATTTACCAGTTATTCGCAGGTGTGCAATTTCTTTGACTGAATAATCTGATTTCATATATTTGACCTGATTTTTTGATGATGGCCAAAATGAATGATCGAATAGAAGTAAAGAGAAAAAAATACGAACAGCTTAAGCGTTTTTTTAGTGAGAACAAGGCCAATGCTTTTGAGAGGGTTATAGCAAACCGTACGCGTTACATCACCGTGGCAATGGAGAACATCTTCCAACCCCAAAATGCCAGTGCGGTGCTGCGAACCTGTGACTTGACGGGACTTCAGGATTTGCACATTATTGAGAACTACAATACCTATGAGGTGAATCCACAGGTGGCTTTGGGGGCAAGTAAGTGGCTTCATCTTATGAAATATAATGCTGCTGATTTTAACACACTTCACGCCTACGATGCGCTCAGAAATGATGGGTACCGTATTGTGGCCACCACGCCCCATCAGCGAGGGGTTGCGCTAGAAGAGCTGGATCTGGGTAAAGGGAAAGTGGCCCTTGTTTTTGGTACTGAGTTGGAAGGGCTGACAGAAACGGCTATCGATAACGCTGATGAGTATGTGACCATCCCAATGTATGGGTTTACGGAAAGTTTTAACATATCCGTTTCGGCGGCGCTCATTGTGAGAGAGCTGACCGAAAAACTGCGTGCAAGTGATCTCCAATGGCAACTGTTGGAGGAGGAAAAGTATGATATCCTCATCGAATGGGCACTGAAGGTGATCAATCGGAAAAGGCAGTATTTACGCGATGATTTTGAAAAAAGAGTTGAG
>JAASSU010000097.1 GCA_021767705.1 Bacteroidota bacterium
CTCTATTGAGGCCTAAAATCTATCACAGTTATCTTTCAGCGAAACCGGGATAAGAGGAACCGGATGCGGGAAATCCGCTCGTCCGGGTCTGCGGGGGAGCAGGAAGGTAACGACCTGCTCTACCCGGAGTTAACTGTAGAAACCGTTTTGCAAACTGATAAGGATATACTGGTTTTGAATTTGTCATTTTGTTGATTGATGGCGAGGCATCAGTTTGGCTTTTGATCCCAATTGTTTTCGGGATGTGGTTTTGTCTTGGTTTCTGGCTTGTCCTGGTTAGGTTAACCCCATATTACTCAAATGCCATGTTATATAGCCTGTCAGTTTGTTCGGCGAGCTGATGCTCTGAAATGTATTTACTGTTTCTGAAATATTCGCGGCCATCCATAAACAAAATAATTGTAGGATTGGAAAAGACACTGTAATGAGCCGGCACTTCGGGGCTTTTTTCAGAGTTGATAAATACCAGTTTGAGCTCCGGAAATTTCTCCTCAACCATTTTAATCACTTTAGGCCTGAGACTTATACATGGCGGGCAATGGTCGTTGTAGAAATACAGCATTACTCCCATATGTTTTTTTACTTCATCCTTAACCTCTTGCAGCGTATATAATTCCTTATACATATTTAATTTATTGAGTTTCGAAAACGATTTAGTTATTTTGCAAAATTAATACTTTGTTTTCTATTCTTCACCTAAAACCAATAACTTACGGGGTGTCCAATATTACTTTAATGTTAATCACGTATTTTTTTTTTGTTATTTTTGTGTTGCTGAGTTGATAATTTTTTATAAATTGCGCTTGATTATGACTATTGAGGCAGGAATAATCAAAATTAATAAGATTTAGTCGCTTAACTAAAAACTAAACTAAAACTATCTAAACTATGAGAAAATTTACGATTTTGCTCGCACTCATGGCTTTTCTGGGCCTTAATGCAGTGTTAGCGCAAAGAACAATTACAGGTACTGTAACAAGTGCTGAAGACGGACAGGCAATCCCTGGTGTACAGGTTGTTGTGAAAGGAACAACCATCGGTACCACCTCGGATCTTGACGGTAATTATGAGCTTACCGTAAATGATGAGGCTGAAACTTTAGTCTTTCAATTTGTGGGTATGGTTACCAAAGAGGTGGCGATTGGTGATAAGTCTGTTATCAATGTAGCTCTCGAGCCAGAGGTGATGGACATTGAAGGGGTAGTGGTTACCGCTCTCGGTATTTCCCGTGACAAGAAAACACTGGGGTATGCCGTACAGGATGTTAGTGGTGAAGACCTTGCCAAGACCAACGAAACCAACGTGGTGAATTCACTCTCAGGTAAAGTGGCCGGTGTTCAGATTACTAACGCCAGTGGTGCAGTAGGTTCTTCTGCTCGTATCACCATCCGTGGTAACAGTTCATTCGGTAACAACCAGCCGCTGTTTGTTGTGGATGGTACACCTATCAGCAACTCCTCTACTGCTGTTTCTCAGTGGGGTGCTGTTGACTTTGGTAACGCCGCAATGGACATCGCTCCTGAAAACATCGAGAGTGTTTCTGTACTGAAAGGTGCCAACGCTGCCGCTCTTTATGGTAGCCGTGCTGCCAATGGTGTAATCCTTATTACCACCAAAGACGGTAGCAAAGCACAAAAAGGATTTGGTGTGAGCTATTCATTTACAAATGACTACAGTAACATCTATATCCTTCCTGATTACCAGGACCAGTATGGCCAGGGACTGAATGGTAGTGAATACATCGCTCAGAATTTCTTCGATGTAAACACCGACAACCTATCAGAATACAATGATTTCGCCGTAAACAACGCTTTCTCTTACTACGACGGTGTTGGTGGTGGTGTTTGGGACTATGTTGATGAGAGCTGGGGTCCAAGATTGGATATCGGCCTTCAGATTCCTCAGTTTACAAGCCCGTGGCTCGATGCCAACGGTAATGTAACAACAGACCCTGCACAATTCGACAGGTATCAGCCTACTCCATGGGTATCCCACCCGGATAACGTTGAGAATTTCTTTGAAACTGGTGTTTCAATGAAGCACAACGTGGCTATTACTGCAGCAGGTAAAGCAGCAAGCGCACGCTTGTCAATTACCAACAGCACTAACGAAGGTACTATTCCAAACACAGACCTTTCCAAAACTTCTGTGAACTTTAGCGGTACGATGGAAATGAATGAAAAACTTTCTGCCACTGTTAATGGTACCTACACCAAGAATACCAGTGATAACCTTCCAGGACAAGGTTATTCACCAAATAACGTAATGCAGTCGATTGGTGGTTGGTTTGGCCGTCAGGTGGATATGCAGGCACTCGAAGAAAACTATGACGAGCTTGACCCATTTGGTAAGCCATACACATGGAGTTACTATTACCACAACAATCCATACTGGACGACTTATAAAAACACAACTTCTCGTGACCGTGATCGTATCTTCGGTAACGTAAACCTGAAGTATGAAATAGCTGACTGGATTAGCCTGAATGCGCGTGCCGGTACTGACTACTACTACGAAATGAGAAAAGACCTGACATATAACATGTCTAACTCAAACAAAACGAATGGTGGTGATTTCTGGCAGAACAAACGTACGAACCAGGAAACTAACCTTGATGTTTTTGCCCAGTTCGACCGTCAGGTAAATGATGCTGTACGTATCGATGGTGCATTAGGTGCTAACTACCGTCGCTATGACTATAACTACAGCTTGCTGCAGGCAAACGAATTGACTGTTCCTAACCTGTTTACTATTTCTAACGCCAAAGGCGCTCCTACTACAGATATGTATAAGGAAGAAATGGAAACCAATAGTGTTTACGGACAGATTAACGCTTCTTATAACGACTATTTATTCTTAGGAGCAACGTTCAGAAACGACTGGAGTTCTACACTTCCTGCTGACGAATGGAGTTTCTTCTATCCATCTGTTAGCTTAGGTTTCATCTTCACAGATGCTTTCGAAATTGATAACACCGTATTTTCTTTTGGTAAATTACGCGCTAGCTGGGCCCAGGTTGGTAACGATACTGATCCTTATCAGTTGGGTAGTGTATTCGAAGCACAAACAAATGCTGTAGGTGGGGTTAGCCAGTATTATTACAACAGGGCACTCCCCAACGCGGCCTTGAAGCCTGAAAGCACTGTTTCTACAGAGGTAGGCCTTAACCTTAAGTTTTGGCAAAACCGCCTTGGCCTCGATGTTACGTATTATGATAAAGTAACTTCAGACCAGATTATGCCAATTGATATCGCTCCATCTTCAGGGTTTACTTCTCGTTGGATTAATGCTGGTGAGATTCAGAACACAGGTGTTGAGCTTCAGCTTTATGCAGACATCCTGAAGAGCAGTGACGGACTGAACTGGACCGTAGATGTTAACTGGTCAGCCAACGAAAACACTGTTAACGAACTGTATGGTGACCTTGAAGCATACCAGATTAGCAGCTCTTGGGGTGGTGTTACAATTGAAGCACGTCCGGGAGAAGCCTTTGGTGTAATTAAAGGTACCGGCTTCCTGCGTGACGACAATGGAAATATTATTGTAGAAGGTGGTGTTCCACAACCAACCGCAGACCCAATCGAACTGGGTAACATTACTCCCGACTGGGTAGGTGGTGTGCGTAATACCTTCAGCTACAAAAATGTTAACCTTTCTATCCTATTCGACGGACGTAAAGGTGGTGACATTTTCAGTGTAACCAAAATGTTCGGTCTTTATGCCGGTATTCTTGACGAAACCGCCGCTAATGATGTACGTGTTGATGGTGTAATTGCCGGTCAAAACTGGAATACAGACGAAACATTTGTTAATGCCGATGGTACACCCAACGAAACTGAAGTATATGCACAGAGCTTCTTCAGCAACTTTTATGGTATCAAAGAAGAAAGTATCATTGATGGTTCTTTCATTAAGCTGAGAGAAATTACTTTAGGTTATACTTTGCCACAGTCTATCGTGAAGCAAACCGGTTTCTTACAAACCGTTACACTTTCTGCATACGCACGTAACGTAGCGTTGCTTTGGACTCATGAAACAAATGACGTACAAATCGATCCCGAAACAGGATTTGGTGCAACAAACGCGGGTATGGGTCTTGAACAATTCCAGTTGCCACCTGCACGCACAATTGGTTTCAAAGTAAACGTTAAATTTTAATTAAAAGCGGTTAATAATCTATAAATGAGAAAAATATTAGTTATGAAAAAAATAAATATCTTAAGTTTAGTCGTTGTATTGGGACTACTGTTTGTCGGCAACTCTTGCACCGATGACTGGGAAGAGATGAATGTCGACCCCAACAACCCAACTGAGGTTCCAGCAACCAATATCCTGGCGAATACCATTCGTTACACCGGAGACCAGTTTTTCGATGACTGGCAGGGAATGAATAACTTCCTCAGCTACTCGGGGCACGTTACCAAGATTCAGTATATTGATGAGGCATTGTACGACTACAGAGAGTCTGTGGTAAATGCTGCATGGAGAGATTATTATATCACTCAGCTCGACCTTAAAAAGATGAGGGACATAGCTGTTGAAAAGGAAAAGCCATACACAGAAGCTGTAGCTGAGACATTCTCAGTATTCCTCTGGCAAATGGCTACCGACCAGTGGAAGGATATTCCTTATACTGAGGCATTGAAGGCCGAAGAAGAGGAAAACACTCCAAAATATGATTCTCAGGAATCTATTTATTATGATTTGATTACTCGTCTTGAGAATGCAAATACACTTTTCAATACAGCTCCAAATGCTGCAAATCCTGAAGTATTGGGTGAAGGCGACCTCATTTTTGGTGGCGACTTTGCTAAGTGGCAGAAATTCTGTAACTCTCTGCACCTGCGTGTAGCAATCCGTATGTCGGAAGTTGCTCCTGGTGATGCCCAGGCTGAAATTGAAAAGATTATGGGTGATCCGGCTAAATATCCAATTATGGAAAGCAACGCCGATAATGCCTTCTTCTTCTGGCCTGGTGGCGCTCCTTACAAAGAGCCATGGGCTGAGAATAATGAAACCCGTGACGACCACGGTATGGCCAAAACGTTGATCGACCATCTTTATGACCTGAACGACCCACGTCTTCCTATCTATGCTGAGCCTGTTGAAGGTGCTGCAAGAGAATATGTTGGATTGGTAGAAGGTGCTGAAAAAGGTAGTTTTTCTACAGACACAATCTCTCGTCCGGGTGCTTATTACCGTAACAACCCGGCCGGTCACACGCCATTTATGCGTTATGCAGAGGTAATGTTTATTGCCGCTGAGGCTGCTGAAAAAGGTTGGAATGTTGGTATTTCTGCACAGGATGCATACGAAGCTGGCGTTACTGCTTCTATGAATGAGCATGGTATTACTGACCAGGCCGCTATTGACGCCTATCTGGCACAGCCAAATGTAGCTTACGGCACAGATAACATGCTGAAAATTCATAAGCAGAAGTGGGTTGCATTGTTCAAGCAAGGCCAGGAATTGTGGGCCGAGCAGCGCAGAACAGACTTCCCTCCAATTGACGATGCTCCGGGTTCTGTTTATACAGCAGACCACGACCGTCAGCCATTCCGTTATCCTTATCCATCGGATGAAAAGAACCTGAACACTTCAGAGTGGGAAAAAGCTGCTACCGGTATCGTTGACAACTTCTGGGGTCAGCAAATGTGGTGGGATACCCGTACAGGTATTCAATAGAAATAACAAGCGAACTTAAATCTACTCAACCCTCCCGCACTGCGGGAGGGTTTTTCTTTGGGCGGCCTCCATTCATTGCTTCCCGTATAGTTGCAGATTTTCGGTTTATCAAGGCAATGAGGTAGAGATCGGTGATTTAGATCAATTAGTTTTTATTATTAAGTATCTTTACGATGCAAACGGAAACCTGACAAAGGATGACAACAAGCAAATCGAACGCATTAATTACACGCACGGTAATTTACCAAAGCATATTGTGATGGCTCAGGACAATCAAAACACTATCGATTACCTGTACGACGCCGCAGGCACCAAGCTCCAAAAAGTCACTTCGAGTGACCAGGCCGCCGGACTAACCACCGATTACAGCGGACCGTTTGTGTATGAGGACAGCAAGCTGGCCTTTATCCAGACTTCCGAAGGACGGATAGTCCCCGACCATGACGCATATGCCTATGAGTATTTCCTCAAAGACCACCTCGGCAATACCCGGGTTGTATTTAACGAGCAGGGTGAGGTGTTGCAGGATAATAGCTACTATCCGTTTGGCGGCATCATGGAAGGCCTCAACTACACCGCCGGGCTTGCTCCAGAAAACAAGTACCTTTACAACGGCAAAGAAATGCAGGATGATTTTGGTCTGGATTGGTATGATTACGGCGCACGGATGTATGATGCGCATTTGGGGAGGTGGCATGTTGTTGACCCGTTGGCGGAGGTTAATAGGAGATGGAGCCCATATAGGTATGCTTACGACAATCCTTTAAGGTTTATAGATCCTGATGGGATGTTAGAAGATGATTTTTATTTTGACAAAGATGGGAGATTAATTAAATATGTAGAAAATGATGAACCCGACCGAGTTTATATAGCAACAGAAAATACAACTATTGATACGGAAGCAGAAAACCCAATGCCCGAGCCAGAATATGAGCAGGTAGAAATGTCATCTTCTGAAATTGAAGTAAAAATGAATGATAATGGTTACAAAAAAGTAAAAAAGGAAGAAACTGTAATAGAGACAACCACGGAATATCAAGTTTCTGATGCAGAAGGTAATATTAGAACTGTTGCAAGCAGCACGGTAACTAATAGAATTCTTAATTCTGATACGAAATATACTGAAAATGATAATGAAATAGTAGATATTAAAAGAAAATATTTACGAACTTATGATAGAGATGATTCTCACCCAGTCGTATCTCGGAAAGAGAGTGCAAAATACACTTATACGTATGGAAATAAGAAAAAAGATGGAGAAGGGAAAATAACCCCAATATTAAAAGTCGTTAAGTTTTTATTGGATGAATATTATGACAGTAAGGGAAGAAAATAATAGCTTTAATATGAGAAAAGGAACTATATATATTGTATTTTCACTTTTTATTATTCTTAGCTGTTCAAGAAAGAACAATAATATCAGTGATAATAATTCTAAAGAGTTAAAAAAAGATCAACTTGCTAAAGTAAATAAAGAGTATCAAAAGTCTTTATCATTTTACAGGGATAATTTTATAGATCATTTTCCTAAAGAATTGGATAGTAATTATATAACTTATACAGAAAGCGTGTCGGCTGAAGCAGGTTTAATACGTCTAGATTTAATTTATAAGCATACAGGGAAAAATAATTTTGAAAAAAAAGCAATCGCAAAGTATGCTTCCACAGACACCTGTTTGCTAATCGCCAATAGGTTTGCAAATAATGACAATTATTCTTATAATATTGTTTTAAATCATGATGATAGTTTGAAGATAGATAGAGAATGTTATAAGAATAAATATCCAATACCTAATTTTTGGCATACTGACTACACTACAAATAAAACAGCTTGTAAATTGCCTAAAGGTTTTAATATATATGTTTTAAATGCAATGGCAGGTAGATTTTTGGAAAATAAAAATCTAACCGATGGAAGATATATGCCTGAAAACTGGCAGCATGGCTATTCTAAAGGAGTTGCAATAAATGAAGCTAAAGACACTATCATTTATTGGATTATAATATGGTAGTAGGGTAAATATTTTATATGGAATAAAGTTGGACAAGGGCAAGAAACACGTGTTAAAAATTCCGCAAAATCTATTGATATTACAGATTTTATGCCAGTGTTTGGAGTCTCACAAACAGGTAGGTTCCTGTCATTTTTAAGAGATGAATTAAATATTGGCAATAAAATCTTTAGGACTAGACAGAAAAAAGAAACTAAAAATAAATCTCCACGGAAAGGCAAAAAAAGAAGTAATGAAAAGAAGAAAAAAAACGGCAAAGGAAAATATAAGGGCTGGAAAAATACAGCAGACCCTGAATCCAAATACGTTTTTCAAACAGATCCGACAGGAGAGTCTATATTATTTATCACTGAGGATGGGGATTCATCTTTAATGGTTCCATTTGGAAATAATAGAAATGATAAAGGTGAAGTGGGTAGCAGAGTAATAGTAGAAACAGATGAAAAAAAATAGTTAACATGAAAAAGATAATAGCATTATTATTGACAGTGATTTTATTTGGATGTTTTCCAAAAGATTCGGGTAATGAATATAATCTTAATCAGAGCCAAATGGCGGATTTATTTGGCATCACACTATCTTATATTAATAGTGCAAATATTGTTGTTTTTGAAGATTATCAAAATGAGCATTTAAAAAAACTCCTTCTAAATACATACCCAGAATTTTCAGCATTGGGCTATGGAATAAATGATTCAATTGTAAGCCTTATAAAAAATCGGCATAGTAAACCTATACCATTTGATATCTCAAGTATTCAAAGAACCGGTATAACTATGAGAAATGATACTTCACATCTTATTAATCAAACTTTGGTATTATACTCTGAACCATTAAAATTAAATCAAGAGATTATTTGCATTGCTATGGAAGTCAATAGCACAAATGTAAAAACAGAAAACAAGTACGTGTTTTTCTTTCGTAAACAAGAGGAAAAGCTTATCCCAATAGGATTATATGATCAAAAGAAGAACAAAAAGTACAAAGAAGCCACTAGTTAATATCCTTATATAATTATCTCAATAAATAAGAGCCATCACGCTAATAGCTTAAAAAGAAATAGCTTTTCACATGCCAACACATTTACAAACAATAACTAACTTTACCATATAATCGTAAACCTTACGCAAGATTTGAACAAGAATATTACAAATATCAGTTACAATTGGAACAATTTGCCGGAACATACCCTCCTGGCTCAGGATAATCAAAACACCATTGATTACCTGTACGACGCCACCGGCACTAAACTCCGAAAAGTCACTTCGAGCGACAGGGCCACCGGACTGACCACCGATTACAGCGGTCCGTTTGTGTATGAGGACAGCAAGCTGGCCTTTATCCAGACTTCCGAAGGACGGATAGTCCCCGACCATGACGCATATGCCTATGAGTATTTCCTCAAAGACCACCTCGGCAACACGCGGGTGGTATTCAACGAGCAGGGCGAAGTGTTGCAAGGAAACAGCTACTACCCCTTTGGTGGCATCATGGAAGGGCTCAACTACACCGCCGGGCTTGCTCCAGAAAATAAGCACCTCTACAATGGGAAGGAGTTTCAGGATGATTTTGGGCTGGATTGGTATGATTACGGCGCCCGGTTTTATGATGCGCAGTTGGGGAGGTTTCATACATTAGATCCCCTCAATGAAAAGTATTATTTTCAGTCTTCATTTGCTTATGGGGCAAATAATCCAATCCGATTTATTGACTGGATGGGAATGGGGCCTGGAGATCCGCCAAAGAATGATGAAACTAAGCCTGAGATTAATATGTTTTCCCCTGCTGTTGTTGAAATTGCAGAGCTTTATACAACTGTAAAGGAGAAAGGAAAACAAAAACTTAACAATGCTTTTAATGATGTAGTTTCTTTTATTGATAAATCTACAAGTTCTGAAAATACAACAGTTACAAGTAATGCCGCAGATATAGTCGAAAATATTTCCAAAAGCAAAGCTGTTAAAGAGGCATCACAAAATATGGGTGTTGCTATAGATCTTATAAGTATTAGTAAGGATGCTGCAAATAAAGACCTTAGTAAATCAGATGAAGCTGCGGATTTTACTGAGAACACAATTCAAACGGTAATGCAAGCGGCAGCCGGGAGGCTTGGTCCTGGCGTTAATCTTATAATTGAAGATGGCAAAGACCCTAACGGTGTCACTAATACTAATAACCTTCGACACTCTTACAGAAATTCTTATCGTTCTTCAGCCTCTCATGTCTATATAAATTTTACACTAAGGAGCAAACAAGCAAAAGAAAAAAGAAAAAAGAATCAATCAGAATGATAGTTATACACTATTTATATTTTCGAATATTTAGGCTGATAAAATTCGTGAGCTTAAGATCCACCTATCATAAAGGACGTGTTGCTTTCTTTTTTGCCATAACAACTGAGGCAAATATTATAACAATTTTTACCATTATCGGAATAGATTTACTAAAAAACTGGTTCATAATTATGTCATTCTCTTTAGCTTGGTTATTTTTTTGGATTAGTTATTTCTCTAAGCTTAATAGGTTAAAGTTAATTATAAAAAGATTTAATGGCGAATCACTTTCCCATCAAGTATTAGGAAGTCTTGGGACTGTTATATATATACTCCTTTCTTTTGCAGTTTTCATAAAAGTTATGATTGAATATTAGAATAATTTATGTAATTGTTTAATAGTTTCGAAGTAGGGAAGCAGGTCTGACAAAACTATAGATAAAAATCAGTAATTTCGATTTATTAACCAGAAACCCAAAAGCCCAACCATTTTTTTTAAGGAACCTAAATTAGTAGAACGCTCACATTCGGCGTTGACCAACGCGAAAAAGATGAGTGAAAACGTTTTATGGCCTTTTTGTCTTTTCCTGCCAGATTTTAGGATTACGATGGGTACTGATTACTGCTAATACTTCAACCGTATTGTTTCCGTCGTTGATGTAGAAATGAGCCATGTAGGGGAATTTCTTAATCAGAAAACAGCGTATTTCTTTGTAGCGGATAGCGTAAACCTGTGGATCTGTTTTTAGGGAGTTAATGTGTTTTATTGCTGCCTTCTGAAACCGTTCACCAAGACCTGCCTGAGCTTTATTATACCAATCGGTAATTTCCTGAATATCGGCAAGGGCTTCCGGTTCAATCTTTACTTTGTACTTTTTCATCAGGGTTTGAGCGTTTTTTTCGCTTCGTCCCAATCCAAAAGCCTGTCGGGGTCTTTTCTAACCTTGTCAAAACGTTCCAGCACCAGTTTTTGGTGTGCTTCAGGAACTTCAAGGCTTTCCTGTTCTTTTTTCAAAGCGTAATCGAGCATGTTTTTGATGGCATGAATCAGATTTTCATCTTCAATCTGCTTGAACTGCTCTATGATCATTGCTTTTTCAGCTTGCTTGTTCATTGTAAATACCCTTTATGTTTAAACAGTTAACCA
>JAASSU010000410.1 GCA_021767705.1 Bacteroidota bacterium
GCATCAATTAAAGCGGCAACATCCTTTTTGATTTCTTCCTTTATCTGATTGGCAATCTCTTTTCCGTCGATTATTTTCATACAATCCTATGTTTTTCCTGCGAAAGCAGCATCCTTAGCTGCCTGTTTTGTTTTGTTAGCGGTTGATGCCGCCCATGTTTTGCATGGCTTTCATCAGGTTTTTTCCACCACCACCTTGCATTTTCTTCATCATTTTGCTGGTTTCCTTGAATTGCTTCAGCAGGCGGTTCACCTCCTGAACATTCGTGCCACTTCCTCTTGCAATACGATGACGGCGGCTACCATTCAATAGCTTTGGATTTTCGCGCTCCTCGGGTGTCATCGAATAGATGATGGCTTCAATTTCCTTAAAAGCATCATCATCAATATCCATGTTTTTGATGGCTTTTCCCATGCCCGGGACCATTCCCATGAGGTCTTTCACATTCCCCATTTTCTTAATTTGCTTGATTTGCTTGAGGAAATCATCAAAATTAAACTGGTTTTTTGCAATTTTCTTCTGGAGCTTCTTAGCCTCATCCTCATCAAATTGTTCCTGAGCCTTTTCTACAAGCGAAACGATATCACCCATTCCAAGGATACGGTCAGCCATCCTTTTAGGATAAAAAATATCCAGCGCGTCCACCTTTTCGCCTATACCAACAAACTTAATGGGTTTATCCACAACACGACGGATGGTTAGTGCTGCACCCCCTCGGGTATCACCATCGAGCTTGGTAAGCACCACGCCGTCGTAATCGATCTGCTCGTTAAAGGCTTTGGCGGTATTTACGGCATCCTGGCCGGTCATGGAGTCGACCACAAAGAGAGACTCATGCGGGTCGACAGCCTTTTTGATGGCAGAGATTTCTTTCATCATCTCCTCATCCACGGCCAGGCGACCGGCGGTATCGATAATCACAACATTATTTCCGTTTTGCTTGGCCTGCTTGATGGCATTGTCAGCGATTTTTACAGGATTCTTATTCTCTTCTTCGCTGTAAACTTCTACCTCAATTTGCTCACCCAGCACCTTCAACTGATCAATCGCTGCCGGGCGATATACGTCACCGGCCACCAGCAATGGCTTCTTGCTCTTTTTCTTTTTAAGGTGGTTGGCGAGCTTGGCAGAAAAAGTGGTTTTACCCGAACCCTGCAAACCGGCTATAAGAATGATGGAAGGATTTCCGGAGAGATTGATTTCTTCATGTTCGCCACCCATAAGGTTGGATAGCTCGTTGTGAATGATTTTCACCATCATTTGACCCGGAGATACGGCGGTGAGTATTTTCTCTCCCAACGCCTTTTCTTTTACCTCATTGGTAAAATTCTTGGCTACTTTAAAGCTCACATCGGCATCCAACAATGCTTTTCTAACTTCTTTCAGGGTTTCAGCAACATTTACTTCTGTTATCTGCCCCTGTCCTTTGAGCATTTTAAACGACTGCTCCAGCTTTTCACTTAATCCTTCAAACATGTTTCCTTTGTTTAAAATTCCTTGGTTCATCTGCATCATCCATCCGAAACGATGCAAACATTCAGGTTTAACCTGCTACTATTTTATGATTATCGGTAAACGAGCACAAAAGTAATATTTTTTAGCTTTTTAATAATCACCACGCTTTGGTATCTTACGCAGATAATTTGCATTTTTGCATAAAACAAGAATCCATGGTAAGTACTGAAAATATTAAGGGAGCGATGCAGGTTGAGTTACCTATTAAAATTCATGGCTATGACATTGACTTGATGGGGATTGTTCATAATATTGTTTATTTAAGATGGTTCGAGCACCTCAGGCAGGAGTTTTTGGACCAGTTCTGGCCGCTTGAAGAGATGCTGAAAAACAACCAGTCTCCCATCCTTCATAAAACTTCTGTAGAATACAAAAAACCCTTTACCATTTACGATAAGCCTACCGGGCGACTTTGGCTCGAAAGTGTAAAGCATGCGCGTTGGACTGTCAACATAGAAATAGAACAGAATAACGAAATACACGCATCGGGTGTGCAGAGCGGTTTCTTTTTTGACCTGAAAGAAAAACGGCCCATACTGCTGCCCAAGGAGCTGGTCCGGAAATTCAAGGAGTTTCATGGTGAAGGTTTCTAAGTTTAATAAGTTAATACGTTTGTACGTTTAAAATGTGTTTAAGTGTGTACGTGTTTAGGTGTTTATGTTCAGTTGGCAGTTGGCCACGCGGGCTCAGATCGCAGGGGAAGATTAGTAAGTAGTAGATAGTAAGTAGTAGGTAGCTTACATGCATGAATTCCAGGTTTCGGCTTTCGCCCCGGTGAACCAGGAAGAGGTTTCACGTGGTGAAGGTTGCAAGTTAATGACTTAATGACCATCAAATCACTACCAAATGACCCCAGTTAAATACTGCTCCCCAAATTCACAGGGCAGGCCATCTAATGACAAAAAATGAGTGCCAAACGGGTGTGTTTTGCCAACTGCCCTTTGCCCATTGCCAACTTTTTTCATGACAGAGTATTCGCTTTTAAACATATAAGGCACATAAGAATCATTTAAGAAAGATAAGCTCCGGATGAAAACCCTTCAAATGTCCTTATATGCCTCAAATGGTTTTGTATTTAATTAATGAAACCTGTACC
>JAASSU010000411.1 GCA_021767705.1 Bacteroidota bacterium
CTTCTTCTTCCATCCAGACTGTACTGTCGGCAACGGAATTTCACCGTTTCAGTCCCGGAAAAACCGGGAGTAGCGGACTGTGACCGCCGGTCGGGAATTGCACCCTGCCCTGAAGAAACACTGTGTTTTAGAACCTGACAAAGATAACGAGTTTTTAGGAATTTTGTTTGCCCTGATGCTATTTAGATCACTTCTATACATCAACCTATGAAGACCTGCTCAACGAAAACGGTTGCATCTTAAATTCGCCGACAACAGGACATATATTCAATCTATTTTTGCGCGTTTCATTTATTTTTCCCATCTTTACGAATATGAAAAAAATAGACATTATTCACTACCACCTGAAGCCCGGTGGAGTAACGAAAATCATTCAGTCGCAAATTGAAAGTCTGCAAAAACAGGGGGATTTCGAGATCAGACTTCTTTGTGGCGAGTGCCGCGACCCTGAAACTTATCAAAAGATGGGTGTTGAACTGATTATTGATGAGGCCTTAAACTACGCTGATTTTAAAGAAAAGGATGAAAATGCGATCAGTAAAAACATTCAAAATGTAAAGGAGGTGGCTGAGAAGCTACTCGAAAAGGATCGTATTATCCATTTTCATAACCTTAACCTGGGGAAAAATCCATATTGGATGATTGCTATCAATGAATTGGTGGATCAAGGCTTCCTGGTAATTAACCACACCCACGACTTTTCTGAAGATAGAAAAGAGAACCAGGAATTCATCAACCGGATTGTTGAAAAGCATGCCGGACTGAATGTAAAACAAGTGATGTATCCGGGAGCCGACAACTACCACATAGCTACCTTAACACGCCACGATTATGAGCGGGTGAAACAAAATGGCACTTCTGAAAAACAAATCCATTACCTCCCCAACCCTATCAGCCAGGAAGAAGTAATCCCGGCCTCATCCAATGAAACCAGGGACCAGGTGTATGCCGACCTTGGGCTAGACAACAATAAAGGGCTTGTTACATACCCTGTAAGGGGCATCCGCAGGAAAAACATCGGGGAGTTCATTTTACTGGCGCATATGTTTGGCAATCGCGCCAATTTCGTTATCACCCTCCCACCCGAAAACCCTGCAGAGAAAAAACAGTACGACCGCTGGAAACAGTATTGCGATGAAAAGCAAATTCCGGTCACTTTTGAAGCCGGACAAAAAACAGATTTTATCAATCTCATTACTTCATCAGACTTTTGCATTACCACCAGCGTTCGCGAAGGTTTCGGAATGGTTTTTCTGGAACCATGGATGATGTCGACACCAGTGATGGGACGCAACCTGAAAAACATCACCAAAGACCTGATTAAGGAAGGCATCTCCTTTCCGGGATTGTACAACTTTATCCGCGTTCCTGTTAAAGGCGATCTGGTGGATTTTGCGGAGCTGAAGTTTGAGCAGCAGAAAAAGGTAATCAACCAGATTATTGAAGATAAAATGCTGGCGAATATTATTTTTGTATCCAATTCACACTTAAAAAAGATGTTCCAGCCGGTAACGCAGAACATCCTAAGTGAAAATCAGGAAATAATAAAAAACAAATTTTCAATTGCATCCTATGGGGCAAGACTTGAGAAACTATATCGGGCAATTGCTGGATAATCAAAGCCCGGTATTGCCATCCGAGACGGGAGTAAAAGAGCAAATCAAACCAAACCCGGAGCTGAAAGTGGTGATTTTTGATATCTACGGCACCTTGCTGGTATCTTCATCAGGCGATGTGGAACAGTCGGATTTCAATATTAAAAACCTGCAGCGTGCTTTAATTGATGGGGGCTACATTATTTTTGACGATATTCCGCAAGGCGCTTTCAGGTTTATGATCGACGACTTTAAATACACGATTTTAGAACATCATAAAAAGAAAAAAGCCAAAGGAATTCCATTTCCGGAAATTAATATCAGCAAGGTATGGAAAGATGTGCTTGAGCGGGCTGAAGATAAAGTCTGGATAAAAAAGGGAAAGCAGGCCTGCATCAAGCAATTTGTTATCACCTTTGAAGTCCTCAGCAACAGAGTTTACCCAATGCCGGGAATGCAGGAAATTATCAACGACTTCAAAAAGATGGGAATTCCGTTGGGCATAGTTTCCAATGCACAGTTTTACACACCGCTCATTATGAATCATTACCTGAACAATGAATCAGGTGAAGAGATGATCCCTCCTTTTGATCCTGATCTGACGGTTTTTTCTTTTAAGCTGGGAAAAGGAAAACCCGACAGTTTTCTGTACGAAAGCCTGATTCCTGCGCTAAAAAAGAAATACAACGCCAAACCATCCGAGGTTCTTTTTGTTGGCAATGATATGCTGAATGATGTTTATGCGGCCAACAAGGCCGGATTTAAGACCGCACTCTTTGCTGGCGACAAAAGATCGCTCCGGTGGCGTGAAGATAAGGTGGGCGATTTAAAGCCGGATTTGATCATCACGGATTTACAACAACTAAAGAAAGTAATAAAAAAATGAACATTCATCACCTGAATATAGGTATCATACATTCGCTGGTAGGAAAAAACGATGGCGTTTCCATTGTGATTGACCAAACGGTAAATGCCATGGTCGATTATCTCGATGTGGAATTGGGAAA
>JAASSU010000098.1 GCA_021767705.1 Bacteroidota bacterium
CGGGGATTTTTTAGACTCATGCATAGTGACCTCATTAAATTTGCCGTAATATTAATCAAAAAAAATATTTATGTCTTTAGACGAAAACTATGATTATTCTCAGGAAGAACTTGACAATCATTCAGACCAATTAAACTCCAATAATGACACCTATTGGTCAGATAGGGGTTATGATGAAAGGCCAGATGATTGGGAAAATAGGGATTAATAATTTTAAAAATTGAAATTATGAATAATAAAATGACAAAAAAGGCAGCAGGTAGAATACAGTCTTCTACAGCAAAAACTAATTCTGGTAAGGTTCAGAAAGGAAGCTTTGCCGCCAGGGCACAAAAGGCAGCATCAAAAAACCAGAAGTAGACATTTTATATTCCACCTGTGCTTGAAAAATGCAGGTGGAATATTTATTTAGTGATAAAAATTTGTACTTTTGTTAATAACTCCAATTTTTAAGGGGTTGATAAACAGTATTTTAAAGGCAGGGCATTTTCTGTGTTGGAAAGTGAACAAAAGTGCACAATTGTTCACGTAAGTAAATGAATGTCAACACTTTAAAAACATTTATAAACATTGTGTAAACTGTTGTTTATTTGTTGCCCACATATCTGTAAATACTGTAAACAAAGGGTTTTCACTTTCTGTATCGGAAAATAACCCAAACTTGTTTGTTTTTGAAGTTTACATTCAATTTGATTAGAACTGGCTTTTTGAAATAATTTTTCTATTTTTGAATGTAGTTATTTAGGCCACCCGATAATAACACCATAATTTGATGGATATTAGATTGTTTTATCAACCGTATCCAACTAAACACTAAATACAAAGTATGCTATTTTATCATTTCATATCCAAAACCCAAATTACTTAGTCTATGCTAATAGATAATGAGAAAAGCAAATACAAAGTCCACGAGTACATTACTAAATATGTAGATGACGGAAGTCTTGATGCGGTGACAGGCTACTTTACCGTAGGAGCATTATCCTTTCTTTCTGAAAAAGTGAACAGCCATATCGATAAATATCGATTTATTCTTGGCGACTTTGTGAGTAAAGATGCTACACAGGAACATGGTGTAGACTTGCTAAATGAAAACCTCACCGCTGAGGGGGCTTTCAGGGTAACCGAAACAGCAAAAAAGGCTGTGAATTTTCTTAAGCAGGAAGAGGTAGAAGTGAAAACACTGGAGCCCAATTTTTGTCATGCGAAAGCATACATATTTAATGACGAGAAAGGAGACGAACGTCACAGTTTCTATATCACCGGAAGCTCCAATCTTACAGAGGCAGGTATCGGGCTCAGAAAAAATAACAATGCCGAGCTAAATATTGCAGGCACTGCCATGGACGCCCAGTTTAAAGATATAGTTAAGTGGTTTAAAGATATCTGGGATTCGCCTAAAGCCAAAAAGCAAATTGATATCCTCAATCCGGTAACCAATAAAAAGGAAAAGAAGAATTTTAAAACCTATCTGATTGAAGAAATTCAAAAGGTATTTAAAACATACACACCAAAAGATATTTATTATAAAATTCTTTTTGAACTGTTTGGCGCTGAAATACTTCTTGAACAAGAAGATAAGCAGTTTAACAAAGAGCTGGGCAAACTTGAAAATACCCGTGTATACCAAAAGCTATATCCGTTTCAGCAACGAGGAGTACATGCCCTGATTAAAATGTTACTCAATTATAACGGTGCAATTCTGGGTGATGCTGTGGGTTTGGGTAAAACCTGGAGTGCTCTGGCCGTAATTAAGTATTTTGAGATGAAGGGCCACAAAGCAGTGGTGCTCTGTCCGAAAAAACTGCAGCAAAACTGGGAGAAATTTCTCGAGGACGGAAATATTTTCAGTGCGGATGACTACAGGTATAAAATCCGTTTTCATACTGATTTGCAGGATAATCGCTGGAACAACGAACGATACACTGGAAAGCAGAAATTTAATATTGATGATTTTATTAATGATGAGCCGAAATTGTTGGTTATTGACGAAAGTCATAACCTTCGCAACGATAAATCCAACCGATACCAGTTTCTCGTTGAGGAGCTCTTAAAAAAAGCCAGAGGGGATGTCAAAATCCTGATGCTGTCGGCGACTCCTATTAACAATACTTTGCTGGATATCAGAAATCAATTCCGGTTAATGACCAGGGGCGATGATGGAGGCTTTTATGATAGTATAGGCATCAAGAATATCGATTATGTTTTCCGGAGGGCCCAAAAACAATTTAACGACTGGAAGGAATTTCCGGAACCCCATATTGGCGAGTTTATTAAAATGCTTCCTTCCGAGTTTTTCAGGCTGACCGACAGCCTGGTTGTTTCACGAACCCGTAAGATGATTAAGGGCATGGAGAATGACCTGGAGTTCCCAAAAGTAAATAAGCCTGATAACGTATTTGTTACACCTGCCGAGATTGGTAACGTGGAAAGTTTTGATGAACTCTACAATCATTTTCCTCCCAAATTATCAGGATACCAGCCTTCAAACTATATAGAGCAGAAAAAAGATTCGGTACTGAAAGATGAGCAACAGCGTGATTTTTTCCTGGTTAAGATGATGTATATTTTAATGGTCAAGCGCCTCGAATCTTCGTGGTATTCCTTTTACGTTACGTCAAGCAGGATTCTTGAACATCATCAAAATGCGTTGAACAGAATTAAGCAGTACCAGAAAACCAAAGCTGACATCATTGAAAATAATGACCTTGAGGATATGGTTGACGAAGATGATGATTTAAGCCAGGAGCTGGAACAATTAACGCTGGGTAAAAAGAGATTGACAAAGCTCAGCGATATTGATAAAGCAGGCAGGCTTGATGATTACAAAAAAGATTTAAAATACGACATTGAAAAACTTCAGTTTCTGGTTAATAACCTGGCTTCTTTCGAAAAATCTATAACTACTGAAGAAAACTCGTCAGCTAACCACAAATCAAAAGATTCGAAGCTTGAAGTGCTCATCAAAAAGATAAATGAGAAACGCATCAAGGGTGCCAATAACGGCAATAGAAAAGTCGTAATATTTACTGCATACAAAGACACTGGCGAATATCTTTTCAGGCAATTACAAAAGAGAGGATTTGAAAAGCTGGCTTTTGTAAGTGGCGACTATTCACGATCATCCTATTCTGATCATTCCGTAAAAAAATATGAACCATTGCTGCAGCAGTTTGCTCCCTATACTAAGCTCTATGGTGAGCGGGAGTGGGCCTTTGCTCCTTCATCCCCTTTCCTATCCGAAAACGAAAAGTTTGCTGAATGGACCGAATGGCTGCAACAAAATTATCCTGAATATCATGAAAAACTAAGGCAACCCATCGATATCCTGATAGCGACGGATGCATTGAGTGAAGGCCAAAACCTACAGGATAGCGATTTGGTCATCAATTATGATATTCATTGGAATCCTGTACGCATCGTGCAACGGATGGGGCGAATCGACAGGTTAGGCACGCCAAATAAAGAGATTTACGGCATCAACTTTTGGCCATCGAAAAATATCAATACCTACCTCAACCTGCAGGGACGGATAGAGCAACGCATGGCAGCCATGAAGCTTGCAGGCTCGGAGGTAAACAACCAGTTTAGCGATTCTTTTAAGCAGATGGCTGAAGACAGTTCGCTGGAGCAGAAACAAAAAGAAAAAATGCTGAAGCAAATGGAGGTAACCCTTGATGATATTGAAGAGGGTACGGAAAACCTTGGAATGGACGACCTCTCACTCGAAAAATATCGCCAGTTGCTTTTCGAAGAACTCGACAAAAGCAAGGAAGTGTATCAAAACATGCCGAAAGGGGTCTATTCCGGCTTTATCAATGGAGCAGGCAAGATGTCTGAGGGAGGATTGATAGCCCTGCTTGGTTATCCTGCACGTAAGGCCAACACCAAAGAACACACTTATAAAGAGTTTGAACTTATATACATCGACCAGGAAGGCAAGCAGATTTTAAACAACCAAAAAGAAGTACTCGAAGGGCTGACCGAAAACATGGATCAGCCTCGCTTTGTTCCCGAAAAAATTGATAAAGGAGATGCGCGGGAAATGAAAAAAATGTCAAATGCCGTAAAACATTGGTTGGAAAAGCAAGCCTATGAAGAGGAGGAGGCTGAAGACGGATCTAAAAAAAGAAAAATGGGGGCTGAAGGAAAGGATATTTTTCAAAAACTCAAGCATGGCGATAAAAAGGCTTTTGAAAAAGTGAAATCCGGCGAAAAAATCAGTGATAAATACAAACCGGAGCATTATGACTTAATTGCTTGGTATGTTGTAAGTGAAAAGTAAGAGAACATGGACAAACTACCACAGGAATATAACCAATGGTTAAAGGAAGTCAAAGCAAGGATACTTACCTCCAGGTTGAAAGCTGCTGTTGCAGTTAATCGTAACCTCATTCAATTATATTGGGATATTGGGTTTATGATATGGCAAAAACAGCAAAATCAGGGCTGGGGAGCAAAAGTTATTGACCAGATGGCTAAGGACTTAAAAAAAGAGCTGCCTGACAACCAAGGCTTTTCTCGTTCTAACCTTTACAGTATCAGAAAATTTTATGATTTTTACGCCAATTCAAAAATGATCCACCAGGATGGCGGACAAAATCCGGAAATGATCCACCAGGCTGGTGGACAATTGCAGCCAACCGGATTTCTGTTGGATATCCCCTGGCGTCATCATGTAAGCATTTTAAACAAAGTAAAAACGATTGAAGAGGCCGTTTTCTATATCGCTAAAACAACAGAGAACAACTGGAGCCGGAATGTTCTGGAAATGCAAATCGATTCAGGGCTTTACAACAGGCAGGGAAAAGCAGTTACAAATTTTAAAGACACTCTCCCTGCCGGACAGAGTGATTTAGCCAGTGAAACCCTGAAGAACCCATACGTTTTTGATTTTCTTACACTTACCGAAGATGTTCAGGAGCTGGAGCTGGAAAAAAAGCTTATTGATAACATCACCCGTTTTTTATTAGAACTGGGCGTGGGATTTGCATACATGGGTAGACAATTTCCGATGAAAATCGGCCAAAAGGAACGACGTTTGGATTTGCTGTTTTATCATACACGACTGCATTGCTATGTGGTGTTCGATCTGAAAATTGGCGATTTTGAACCCGAGTTTGCAGGAAAAATGAACTATTACCTCTCGGCGGTCGATGAGCAATTAAAGAGCGCTACTGACCAGCCCAGCATTGGTATCATCTTATGTAAATCGAGCAATAGCGTGGAGGTGGAATACAGTTTGAGAGGGATACAAAAGCCCATGGGCATTAGCGAATACACTTTCGGGGAGTTACCCGAAAACCTGAAAGCCAATTTGCCTTCAGAACAACAAATTATAAACGAAATGAACAAATTCGAATAAAATGATAAACCTCACCATTTTTAACCAACATTCACTTCTAGAAGCCTCCCGGAAATTTTTTGAGGCGTTGAATATTAACCTGAAAGAATCGGCAGATGAAGGAATGGACCCTGATTTTATTTTGAATAATACATTCAATGATAAGAAGGAATCATTTCAAATGATGTCAACAGTTTATGCTATTGGACTTGTTGATAATAAGATAATTGAAAATGGAGAAACAGAAGCAGAAATTGAGGTCGTAAAAGAGTCCGGTGAAAAGTACGATGGTATTTTACTTTTTGGAGTTGAACTTGATAAGCGTTCAAACAATAAAGGCCCTTCAAGAGGACATCTATCTGAAATTACAAGAGCTTTTAACCGCGAATATAATTATACGCCGGTTATTGTTATTTTCGAGTACTATCTGAATGATGAAAAGCATATAGCGCTGGCAAATACTATACGTGAGGAGTATTCGCAGGAATGGCGCGAAGGTGAAAAAGTGGCCAGCGTTTCTGTTCTGAAAGATATTAAATGCCATAAAACCCATGCTGCAGATAGTAGAATCATTGATGGCATGAAAATCAACACGAACCGAAACAATCGGGTTGACAATCTTCAACAGCTCAACCGGTACTGGGCTGATGTTTTCAGTCATAGCAAATTGAATGAACGTTTTTACGATGAAATTTCCGCCTGGTATTACTATGCAGTCAGTACAATTAAACTTCCTAAAAAGCCGTCTTATATAAAATCGGAAAGCGAGCATGTTAAAAATTTCACCGTCAGATTGATTAGCCGTTTAATATTCAGTTGGTTTTTGAAAGAGAAGGACGAGCTAATAGACAGAAATTTGCTGGAGCTATTTGATTACAAAGGAAGCATAAAGCCAATATTTGGTAATGAAGAGGATAAGGACTTTATGTCTGGCTCTAGCTATTACAAGGCGATACTTCAAAATGTCTTTTTTAATGCTTTAAATGAGCCTATTGAAGCTAAAAGAAACAAGAACTACATTTTTAAAGACCGGTTACCAGAAAATTTTGATTTTTCATTATTTGACGATATTCCTTTCTTAAATGGAGGTTTGTTTGACAAACTTGATGAAGACAATTGTGATGATCGTACGGATGATAACGCTTTCTTTATTCCGAATGAATTGTTTTATGCAGATGAACTTGAAGTGAAAGTTCAAAGCAAAACGGTTAAGACAAAAGGCATAAACAGGATTTTAGCCTCTTATAAATTTACTGTTGAAGAAAATACGTCTGACGACGAAGAAATTGCTCTCGACCCTGAGCTTCTTGGATTGGTATTTGAAAATCTCCTTGCCGAACTTGACCCGGTAGAGGCTGTAGCTAAAACTGCGCGTAGAGAAAGTGGCTCATATTATACCCCCAGGAAGGTAATTAGTTACATGGCCAATGAAAGCTTAATGTTGTATCTAAAACGTTCTTCTTATTTGGAAAGTTTTGATGATGAAGTGCTACGGAATCTTGTCTATTATAACAATTGTCCTGATGACCACGGTTTTAAAACTGCAGTAATTAATGCAATTGATGAAATAAAAGTGTTAGACCCTGCTTGTGGTTCCGGTGCTTTTCCTATGGGGATGTTGCAACGAATGGTTGAAATCATACATATTGTTGATGAAAACAATATATTGTGGATAGAAAAAGCTTTACAGCATATCCCACCAGAACTACATCATACCATGAGGGAGGATTTTAAAAAACATGATTTAAACTATGCCCGTAAATTAGGTTTAATTCGTAATGCGATTTACGGCGTTGATATCCAACCTTTGGCGGTGATGATTTCTAAACTGCGTTTCTTTATCTCGCTTTTGGCAGAACAGAAAATCGATAAATCAGACAAAGAGCATAATTACCATATATCTCCTTTTCCAAACCTCGAAACTAAAATTATTTGTGCCGATACATTGCAGAATGTGAGTGCACAAAAGGATGCTTTTTTCGACCTGACTATTCAGGAATTAGCTGAGTCAAGAAACAATTATTACAAACCCGAAGTAACCTATGCCGAAAAGGAGCTGATTGTTGAAGAAATTGCAGTGAAACTGAATGAATTGTTTCCGTATGAAGTTTTTGGCAAGAAAGTTTCCGGGCTAGACCAAAAGGATAAGCTTTCAGCGCAGAAAGCAAATATCGGATGGCTAAAAAAGTGGTTTAAGAATGCAGCAATGGCAGCACCATTTTTCAACGAGAATGCATTCTTTCCGGAACTAAACGGCAATGGTTTTGACATTGTTATTGGTAATCCGCCCTATGGAGGCACAAAAATATCGAATGAACTAAAAAGCCAACTCGGACTTGAAAGCAAAGACCCCTATGGTGCATTTATTTCCCGGTTTATGGGGCAGGAACAGCGTCCAACTCCACTCAAGGCCAATGGTGTTTTGTCGTTTATTGTAAGTGATACGTTTATGACCATCAAAAGCCATAAAAAATTACGTAATCAGCTTATTAAACATCCGGTTCATAAAATGATACGTGTGCATCCCGATACATTTAAAGCAACGGTAAATACGGCAATAATTGTTATCGAGAAAAATAAGCTCACTGGAGACAAAAACAAAAAATATGTTTTAGATGATTCGCATCAATGCCTGATGGCTGATTTAACCCGCATCAACATACATGAAAATTACCATCGCTTCCTGGAATTGTTGTATAAAACCGCCGGGGAAAAAGAAACCACTCCGGAATCAGGCATTCATTACATGAAAGGAGATGACTGGACAAGTCAAAGTAGCCCCGAATATGCGATTTACACTTATCCACAGAACCTGATTAAACGAAATAGCAATCTACCGTTTTTTGTGGCCAGCCCAAAATTATTCCGCTTAATGTGGGGTGATGATTTTGTTGAAAAGAAAGAGGTGAAAATTGACGGCGAACAAGTGAATGCCCGGCTGATTGAAATGAATGGAAAAGATATTCCTGTTGTCAAGCTTGGCGATATTGCTGAAGTTAAAGTTGGTCTGCAAACCGGAGACAATGAAGCTTATTTGTTCCAGAAACCCGAAGCCCGGGGAAGTTACCGGAATATTAATGATTACAGGGAATTTTTATTGACAGAAAAAGACCTGGAAAAAATCCGCTCCAATGAACAACTCCGGTTAAGCGTGATTGAAAACGGAATATCAAAAGATGACCCCAAAAGTGAACGCTATTTTGGAGGGCGGTATATTATTCCTCACGATAAAGGTGGTGAATCTGATTCTGCAACAGGATGGCTACCTAATTACTGGGTTCCAACAAGCTATTTTATTGATTGGAGTGAATGGGCTATTAATCGAATTTTATCGCATAAAGACAAGAATGGAAAATTAAAATCCAGATTTCAAAACATAACATATTATTTTAAAAGAGGAATAGATTATTCACAAACAGGAGTTTATGCGCCAACTTTTAGATTGAATTCAGGAGCCAACTTTAATACAGAAGCTACAAGTATATTTTCATTAGGAGATTTAAAAGAATTATTAGGATGTTTAGTTTCAAAACAAAATAAATTTGAAATAAAAAATTTCATTGATAATACAGTACATGCATCTGCAGATAAACTTAAAGAGACAGTAATCTCCATTGAATCATTTTCGAATGAAATTAAATCCGAAGTTCAAAAAATAATTGATAAACAAGAAACTAATCCGCGTTACGACTATCTATCCCATGAACAACTCGAAATCGACCGCTTAGTGTATGAAGCCTATGGATTGAATGATGAGGATATCTGGGAAGTGGAAAACTGGTATGAGCGGCGCTACCCCAAGCTGGTGGAAGCGCAAAAACGAAACCTTCGTAAACTGGGCAAGCCTGATGATTATGTGGAAATTTATCAGCGGATTAGGGATGGAGAGGATTTGGTTAGTTAAAAAATAGATAAACTATGTCAAACTATTTTTTCATTCGCAATCCTTACAAAACGCGTCTTTGGGAAGATATCCTGATGACTGGTGAATTTGAATTAAGTGGAATACGCAGTCATCCTGCTAAAAAGGTCATACAAAAGATTCAGCCCGGCGATAAAGGACTGTTTTATAATAAAAACGAAAACAAACAGGTTATAGGCGTTTTATCAGCTATTACAGCCGCTTATCCTGACCCGAAGGATTCCACAGGCATATGGCAGGCAGTTACTTTTCAACCGGAAGTAACATTTGAAATGCCGGTTGCCCTGTCACAAATCAAAGAATTAGAAATCTTTCAGGAATCTCCGGTTATTAAAATACCACAACTATCGGTTGCAGAAATAACAAAGGAGCAGTTTGAAGCCGTAATAGAAATATCCAATAAATAACAACCGGATATCTTGAAGGTAATCATAGAGAGCACAGAATAAATGATAAAAACCAAAAGAATGCCACAACTAAAATTAGAAGCCGACAACCCTTTCAGAATCCTGATGGATTCGTATGCTGAACAGTCTTATATTTTTTACATGGTTTATAAGTATATGATTGATATCCCTTATATGGCCGAAGATGACAATGAGGATGTTGAAGGACAGCGTTTGGAAGCCCGGTTGTATGAAATAGCTTTTGCCAAAATGTGCCATGACTTTATGGTGGAAGTTGATGAGATGGCACCTATGGAAGACGACAAATTATTATTTGAGGAAATCGGATTGATTCAGTCTGCAAAATATAATGGCTCCCCACTTCATGAAGATTTACCAGTTTTATTTAAAAAATTTAATATAAATCCGAAAGAATATGACTCTGAAAGCGACCCCATCAGCGAACTGATTTCAATGATCCAGGAAGAAATTGAATCAAAAACCAGCCGCCAGGATATGGTCAGTATTTTTCATGTATATGGGAATAAATATGAGCCACCTAATCTTATTATGAATCTTTAATTAAACAGCAAAATGACACACTCCAAAATCAAAAACATCCTCGACAACTTGAACCAACTGGAAGAAAATCTGATAGCCTTGCCTGACGATATCTGGCTTTCAATTAATCCCAGGGATAATGAATCCGTAGAAAAAGGCACCGCCTTTTTAAAGTCGTTTAATGACAACTTCTCCGGCTTCTCTGAAAGTGCCGGTAAGCTTTCAAAGCAAATCAAAGCGCATTTTGAAATTAATCCGGAGACCGCAGAGACAGAAGGGGAGGCGGTCAGTGAGAAATCTCACTCCAGAATTATCAAACTAAAGTTTCCCGCTTCCAGAGCCATTGAAGATCAATAAAAGAAATAAGAGAAAGTAGTGGTTTACATTGTTTAATATGCAATTTATGAGGCAGTTACAAAAATAACGCAAATCACAAAAAACCACTACTTATGTCATCGAAAATAAATTTTATCATGCACGAAGAAATAGAAAAATTACCCATCTATAAGAAAGGAAAAGAAATCTTTGATCTGGTCCATAAAATAAGCGATTTGATTCCTGAGGATGATGAGCATTTGCAATCCATCAAGGGACAGATGCTTGTGGATGCGGGCATGTTATCTGCGAAAGTGGCTGCTGCCGAAGGCGGTGATATTTATGACCTGAGGATGGAGTGCGCTGCCATTATCCGTAAATCGGCACGCGACCTGATGGTACAGAATCATTCGCTCAGGGC
>JAASSU010000412.1 GCA_021767705.1 Bacteroidota bacterium
CCAATGTCAAGCTGCTGATACAGCGTTTCAATAATAAACGGCTCGGTGGCTTCGAGCAAGGCTGCTGAATCGTAATAATTCATGTTTTTTCCGTCTTTCACAAAACCCAATGGGCAAATCGCCGTAAGGAAATATTTGGAATAAAATTTTTGAGGCCCTCCCACTTCATCAATCATCCGGTAAACGAAATCTGAAGAAAGCTCTCCCCTTTTCTCAAAATGGTTGGGAATACCGCAGTCCTTTTCCATCTTGACCGGATCGGTGAAGGGCACTCCGGTAACGCCTGCACCAAAGCGTCCGGGATTGATTCCAAAAACTCCGGTGCGCGGGTTGTTATCGCTAAAAAATTTCGAATAAAAAAGGGCCGAAAGCCTGTAAGCTTCCTCATCCGAATAAGGGTTCATCAGTTCCACTCCATGCGGCAATTCTTTAGGAGCATCTAACGAAGAATTAAATCCGTTAATTCGGTCAGCGATGGTTTCAGAGCGCATATCAGAGCGTTGTTTCATTCCTCATCCAGCTCAGTGCCGATTCTTTATCTTCAAAAACATTGAACGGCAGGCCTTTTTCATCGTCATACCTTTTCTCTGCTACATAAATGGGATATAACGTGTAATTATTTCCCCGGTTTCTGACAGGTCAACCACAGCATAACCATTAGCAAAGCCATTGTTTGGCCCGTGCCACCAGCCGCCCGAAACAGCACCGTTACACAGGTAGCTTACCCCTTTGTAATCCACCCGATCCACCTGGTGCATATGACCGCTCAACGCGCCTTTCACCTGCGGAAATTCTTCCAGGAGGCTAACTATACGCCGGGCATCACCATGCATCCAGCTATGCGGAAAATGCCAGGAACCTTTCTTCTCGCTATCGCTTTCTCCAACGAAATAAGAGGTGGCAGTTATTATCGGGATATGAGAAACCAGCATCACATTCATGGTTTTAGGTGTATTGCTCAGGGTCTCTGCCAGCCAGTCGAATTGCTGTTGGTCGAGAAGCGCCGTATACCATTCTCCATTGCCATTAATCCGTGTGCTGTCGAGCACCACAAAGCGCCAGTTTTTATGGTCAAAAGAATAATGCCTTTCCGGGATTTTCAACGCTTTCACAGCCCACTGCTTCCCGTACATCTCATCATGGACAGGCCCTCCGCCCCATACGTCATGATTTCCGATGCAGTTATAAAGCGGAAAGGTGTTCTCCTTTTCCGAGACTTCGTGCCATAAATCCCACTGCTTCCGGGTGGCTGTTTTGTCCTCCTCCAGTGCATCCATAATCACATCTCCGCTATTGATAATAAATTCTGCATCAGGGTAATGATCACGCATGTGACGGAAGGCCATTGCCAACCCTTCCGGGGCATTCCGCTCAGAAAAAAGATGCACATCGGTCATATGGATAAAGCGCAGAAAGGGTTTTTTATCCTTTACTCCGGCAAAGCCCTTCAGGCTTAACCCTCCGACCAATCCGGCAAGCCCAAGGTTCTTTATGAGTTCTCTTCTGTTCATTTTTTTGAGTTTTAAACAAAAATACTATCCTTTGTATTACAAACAACAATACCACAAAAAAAGGCTGTACCTACAGATACAGCCTTTAATTTTATATTAAGCATTCTAATTACTTCTTCGGAGCTTTTGGCAATACCAGTGCCAGGTATCCCAGCCCTAACACCGCAGCTATGGAAGATGCAATGAGGATACCCAGTTTTGCATGATCAAGGAGCGATGTTCCGGCCTCAAACGAGAGGTTCGCAATAAACAGCGACATGGTGAAACCAACACCTCCCAAAAGTGCAATACCAACCATATCCTTCCATTTCGAATTTGAAGGCAGGTCGGCAAACCCCATCTTAACAGATAACCATGAGAAAGAGAAAACACCAATGAGTTTACCTAAAATCAAAGCAACCATAATGGATAAGGTAACACCTTCAAATATGGAACCTTCAACACCCCCAACGTACACACCAGCATTTGCAAAAGCAAAGATGGGCATGATGATAAACATAGTGAATTTATGTAAATTGTTTTCATACCATTGCAACGGGTTGGTAACCTGGTTAGCATAACCCTTTACTTTGTCAATCATTTCCAGTTGGTGATGGTCAAATGCCTTTTGATCACGATCAACGGAATTATCGATCTGATCAATTTCCCCTTTGATTTTATTAACAAATTCATCCGTTTTCATTTGCGATTTAAGTGGCAAAGTAAGTGCCAGTAGCACACCTGCAATGGTAGCATGAACACCCGACTGTAGGAACAGGTACCAAACAACAACTGCCACAACCACAAAGAAAAGTTTGTTGTTGTAACCCATGCGCCCCAGAATAAACAGTAATACCAAGAGAGCAGCTGCAGTGCCTAAAGCGGCCCACCCAATTTGACTGCTATAAAAAATAGCAATCACAACAACAGCTCCCATATCATCCACAATGGCAAAAGCCGTCAGGAATACTTTCAAGCTTAGTGGTGCACGTTTACCCAACAGACTAAGGATTCCGATGGCAAAGGCAATATCGGTAGCCATCGGGATTCCCCATCCTTCAGCACCCGGCTGATTTCCGTTAAGCGCAAAA
>JAASSU010000413.1 GCA_021767705.1 Bacteroidota bacterium
AGGACTGAAATGTCACATTTGGTGCAACCTGCTGGGTGTAGGGAGCTATATTAATTTTATTTCCAAGCTCAATATTTTCAGTTAGTTGATAGTTATTATTGACTTTCAGGTTGATGCGCTGATAATCTGACCGGTCAATAATTCCCGATTGCTGTACATAACCAAGACTCACATAATAATTGGAGTTGTCACTTGCTCCCCGTACCGATATTTGGTGATTTTGCATTGGTGCGATATCAAAAATCAAATCCTGCCAGTCGGTATTAGGAACTGCGTCCACATTGTTATAGGAGCCGGAACGAATTTCATTGGATATGGTGGCAAATTGACGTCCATTCAATAAATCAATCTTCCGTTCCAACTGCTGAATACTGCCTTCTACCGATACATTTACAATTGGATCTCCGGTAACACCGGAACCACTTTTTGTCTGAACAAGAATTACTCCATTTGCTCCCCTTGAACCGTAAATTGCCGTAGCGGATGCATCTTTAAGCACCTCCATAGACTGTATATCGGAGGGGTTTAAAAAGGAGATATCATCTACAATCACGTCATCTACCACATAAATAGGAGAAGAATTATTGAATGTTCCGACACCCCTGATTCTAACCGCAGCCCGCGAACCCGGTGCTCCTGAAAAAGAAGAAATCTGCACTCCACTTACTTTACCTTGCAGAGATTGTTCAGCATTTGTCGTGGTAATATCACCAATATCATCAGAGCTGAGCTGCCCCACTGAACCTGTCATATCTCGCTTACGAACGGTTCCGTAACCAATTACTACCACATCATCGAGTTCACCTACATCCGGCTCAAGCCAAACCTCTAACTCAGTCTGACCTTCAACATTAATTTCTTGGGATACAAAACCAACGAAGGAAAATATCAGGGTGGTTTCTCCTTCCTGTAAATCAAGGCTGAAGGTTCCAACACTATCAGTAATTGTGCCCCGATTATCTGTACCTTTTACCCGAATGTTTACTCCGGGCAGAGTTTCTCCACTTTCGGCATCATACACCGTGCCCGATATTTCTTGTTGTGCAAAAACAACCGTGGTGCCAGCAGCTATCAACAAAATTGAGAATAAAAAACTTGTTAAAACCTTTAGTCCCTTATTCCAGTCCTTATCTGATTTTGAATGCTTCATGGAATATTGATTTATTAATTTGTTTTTTCATCCAACCAGCCACCTGTAAAGCCAGCCTTTTTGAGTCCGTTTATGATGTATTTATTTTCTTTCAGCAAATCCCATATTAACTCTGACTCAAGGTTTTCCAGCTGAATTAAAATGGGACCCTGATCAATACTGATATAATCAGGATTAAACCATCCATCTTTATAAGTAAGATTGAAGGAATCCAAAAATCCATATTCTGTATAAAGTTGATTCCCAAACTCCTGTTTCATGGTGTGCAGCGCTTTCAATGTATTTTCAGGCGCAAATGGAATTGACCCGCCGGCTGCTGTTGGGGTGATGGTTCCGTCGTCTTCGATATATCCTTTGGCCGCTCCCCTTGCGTGGTAAGTTCGAAACTGAACATCTGCTCCTTTAACTTTTTGCTTTTCATTAGCCGGGCCATCACAAGCGGTCAATCCCCAAATGTTTTCACCATAACCTTCAAAACCTGATGGATTTGCTATACAATAAGCTCGGTTTGCAAGGGTTGCCCTCCTGGAGTTTTCAAAATAATCCAGCTCTTTCTCTTTCATGTAGTCATCCTGAATCCCCCGAAAATCAACGAACATTTGGGAGTATTGATGACCAAACAGCGGGCCAAAATTGACGTGCTCGTACCCATAAAATTCTTCCCAGTCGTAAGTGGAGGTCCATACATCCCATGAATTATCCGGAATAGGATTGGTTGGAGAACCCATCGCCAGTATCAATAAAATCATGGCCTCATTATATCCCTTCCATTGTGCTTCAATAAAACCAGATTCAGGATGCCATCCCATCGACATCGTCTGGTTATCATTCATTGCCCAATCCCAGTCAACTCTTAAATACAATGAATCTGCGAGTTGCCGTATTGATTGCTCAGTCACATTATTTCCATTAAAGAAACTTTGTGCAGTTAGCACGCCGGCCATTAATAAGCCGGTGTCAATGGTTGAGAGTTCTACTTGTTTAAATCTTGATCCGCTTCCATAATTCAGAAAATGATAAAAGAAACCCTGGTATCCTGTCATACCTTTTGCAACTGGGCCTTGTGGTGATTCCCATAACCATTTCAGTGTTTTATAAACCCGCTCAGCACCATCTTCTCTTGTTATATAATTGTTGTGAATTCCAATGATGTACGACGGAAGGGCAAATCCTGTAGCCGCCACACTGGTAAATGTTCGACTGGGATAACGGTCATCCGTTTGCCAGGTTGCTGAATCGACCACTTCCCAAAAATAATTGAAAGTTCGATGTTTAAGCTCGTCCTTAAAATCACTTGGAATTCCGTAAAAATCAGAAGCAGCTTCTGAACTATTTACTTCTTGAATTTTTGAACTCTCTGAAGAATGGCTTTGAAATGCACTAAGTGGGTGCAGAGAAAGTGTACTGAAAATGAAAACCATCAGTATTAT
>JAASSU010000414.1 GCA_021767705.1 Bacteroidota bacterium
CCCTGAAGAGCTAACAGCGTAAAAGAAATAAACAAGAAGAAAGCAAGCTTGCGTGTTTTTATATTCATAGGTTGTAATTTGAGTTTACAACAGACAGCAAAAATAGTTTTTCGCAACTTAACAATAAAATATTATGCCATCTTATTAAGAGGAAAACTATATAAATGTTTGCTTTATTTTTTTATCTTTAAAGATTATTTAACCATATGTCTGGAAATTCCTATAACATATCAACAAAAAGGCAGGATGAATATTTCGTTATTGTCCTGAAAGGCGAGTTTCTTTTGCAGGAAATGAGCAGGATCAGGGATGCATTGATCCAGCAGTCGGGGGGTAAAGAAGCTGTGGTTCTCAAAGTGTATCCTGATGAGGAATTAAATGTGTCAATCTTACAGCTCTTGCTTGGTTTTAAAAGGATGGTGGATGCTGATGTTGAATTGTTTATAAGTGAATCGTCAGATCAGGTTAAGTTGTTGGAAACCTCGGGTTTTGCAAACCATTTTGAAATAAAGAACTGATTGATATGTCGAAACAAATTTTGGTGGTAGATGATTCTGATAGTATCCGCGAAGTACTGGCCTACACGCTCAGGGAGGCCGGGTATGATGTTACCACTGCCGTGGATGGCAAGGATGCCCTGGCTAAAGCTGAAAAAAAACGTTTTCGCATGGTGCTTACGGATCTCTACATGCCGGAAATGGATGGCCTGGAGCTGATTAAAGCACTGAGGGTGCTTGAAGATTACAAGGGGGTCCCCATTCTTTTCCTGACCACAGAATCGCAGATCGCGAAAAAGCAGGAAGCCAGGGATGCAGGGGCTACAGGATGGATTGTTAAGCCTTTCCATGCTGACAAGCTTTTAAAAACAATAAAAAGGGTGTTGCGCTGATGAACGCTGATAAATTCAGGGAAACATACAAGGAGGAAGCACTTGAGTATCTTGAGCAGATTGAGCAGGGTTTGCTGGTTCTGGAAAAGAACGCGCACGACAGCAATGCTATTGATGCAGTATTCAGGGCCATGCACTCCTTGAAAGGCGGGGCATCAATGTTTGGGTTCTCAGAAATCAATGACCTTTCGCATCAACTCGAAACAGCCTACGAAAACATCCGCTCAGGAACAGCGTCTTTTGATTCTGAGCTGGCATCGCTCACATTCAAGGCCGTGGATGTTATCCGGAATCTGCTGGACGACAAAGAAGAACAAGAGAATGTTGAGGAGATCAACAATGCTGTCAAGGAGTTTTTGTTTGAGGAGAGTCATTCCGGTAAAAAGGAATACGATTATTTTGAAGAAAATATCCAACGAAACGCATCATCCCAAAAGACATACCACATCACCTTTGTGCCGGGGGCAAACATACTGGGCGAAGGTTCAAATCCGGTGTACCTCCTTGATGAACTGACCGGGCTGGGAAAGTCGCAGGTTTTTCTCCGGACAGACAAACTTCCGCCATTGCATGAGATGAACACCGAGAAGTGCTATCTGTGGTGGGAAATCATACTACAGACCTCTGAATCTGAAGAAGAAATCAGGGAGGTGTTTATGTTTGTGGAAGATGAAAGCACCATAGAGGTTTCGCTTTTGTCTGAGGTTGGGCTGCTCGACATCCCGGAGCTTCAGAATGAATTAAAAGAGCTGTCATCTGACGTTCCTATCCCTATTGAAAAACTCAAAAACTATCAGCAGTCTAAAGGGATTCAGCCTCAAAATCAAAAACATAAATCAGACACAGGAACCATCAGGGTTTCTTCCGACAAAATTGATAAGCTGATCAAAATTGTGGGTGAGATGGTGACTTTCGATTCGCGACTGGCAATGTATGCCACCAAGACCCAGAATACCGAATTGATGGAAATGGGAGAAAGCTTGCGAAAACTTACTGAGCGCTTACGCGAAGTGACTTTCGATATTTCGCTGGTCCCACTTAGCGTGATGATGCTGAGGTTTAAGCGCCTGGTCAGGGATTTATCTTTAAGCCAGGGCAAGCAAACGGTTTTCTTAACAGCCGGAGAAGAGACCCAGCTCGATAAAACGGTGGTGGAGCACCTGTATGATCCGGTGATGCATATCCTGCGTAACAGCATCAGCCATGGGATTGAGAGCGCTGAAGAACGTAAAAATGCCGGCAAAGTCCCCGAGGGCACTATAAAACTGGTGGCATACTATTCAGGACCCGAAGTGCATATTGACATAAGCGACGATGGAAGCGGATTTAACATCGAGAGAATCAGAAAGACAGCCATTAAGAAAGGGTTTATCTCCGGGAAGGAGAGCAAATCGGATGATGAGTTGCTGAACCTCACTTTCCTTCCGGGATTTTCGACCGTGACAGAGGCCGACGATTTAAGCGGCAGGGGCGTTGGCATGGATGTGATTAGAAAAAAACTCCAGGAAATAAACGGTGAAGTTAGTATCTCGTCCACGCCCGGTAAAGGCACCACTCTTAAGCTGGTTATCCCGCTCACGCTGTCGATCGTTGACGGCCTTTCAGTAAGGGTGGACGATTTACACCTGGTATTGCCCGTTTCGGTGGTAGACAGAATTGAGAGCGTGGAAACCACCGCTTTCAAAGGGAA
>JAASSU010000415.1 GCA_021767705.1 Bacteroidota bacterium
CCCGGTGATGACATCGCATTGTTTTGGGCTGCCACGATAAATGAATTGGCCGACGAGGGGCCTATTAAGCCTTCTCGTGAGAGGTATTCCGAATAAGTGGCAAATCCCTCATTGATCCATATATCGTTCCATGTGGCGCAGGTGACGTTGTCGCCAAACCACTGGTGACCTAATTCGTGAGCGTTAAGGTCGAAGTTGAAGCTGCCAATGGTGGTCATCGTTTGATGTTCCATGCCACCACCCAAAGGAGTAAGCGCGTTACCATACTTCTCTTCCCAAAACGGATATAACCCAAAAATGGATGATTGATATTCCACCAGGTCAGCTGTAGCATCAATATCCTCTTGTAATTGGTTCAGGATGGAGGGAGAATCATAAATAAAATTCTGGATAAACACACTGTCGTCTTCCAGCTGCTCCGGATGGGCGTAAATGTTGTATTGCTGGTAGTTTGCCACTGCCACAGAAATAAGGTAATAGGCTATAGGATAGGAAGATTCCCACTCGTAACGCTGCTCTCCCCCACTCACGTCAACCACCTGCTTCAAAACTCCGTTTGAGGCAACCTGGTTAGCTGCCCTGGTAGTAACATAAACATAGGAGGAGTCGGCCTTGTCTGTGAGGTTTTGCTTTACCGGGAACCATTCTTTAGCACCATAGGGTTCAGACAAAGTCCAGGTGGCATCAAAGCCGTACGACCAGTCGTATTCAGAGGAAATTCCTGCGAAGAAACCTCCTGTAGGAGGCGTACCGCCATAATATATTGTAGCATCAATCGGATCGCCGTTAGCAAGTGTGGAAGCATCCACATGTATTTCGTCGTTTTCATGAGAAAACGCTGTATTTTCACCATTGAAAATGACAGAATCTACCGTAAGCTCATCCACAAGCTGAAGAACAAATTCGTCCATATCATTTGCAACCACCTCAGCCATTACTCTTACATTACCTTCAATATCAACGTTATCCTCGTTCAGAGAAATATCAAGATGGTAGAAAGAGACGTCATACTTGTCCATGGCCGGATTGTAAACTTCATTAAGTGCCCTGTTTTCCATGGCTGAATAGTGTGCAATTTTTGCTTCACTACAGCTATGTGTGCTGTGATTATGATTTTGAGAAACCACAAAAACAGGAAGTAGTAATAAAATCAAAGAATAATAAATGTATTTCATAGTAAGTATTTTAGTTATCAGACAACCATAAAAGAGAAAAGTTTTATGGTTGCGGGTAATTCAACTTTTAACAAGCGCTTAGAAAGCAGTTTTCCAATTCTGACTAACTTTGTAGTGCAAACTAAAGTGAAATGGAAGGTCCGGAAAAACAGATTAAGGAGAAGCTCAGGCAGTTTATCAGGAAGTATTACACCAATCAAATACTTCGTGGTGCGATTATACTATTGGGAGTTAGCGGGCTGCTCCTTTTATTGTTTTCACTAATCGAATGGAATTTATATACATCCGGCAAGGTCAGGATGGTTTTCGTACTGCTCATCGCTTCCACCTTTCTTTGGATTTTTGTAAGCAGTATTATTATTCCTTTGCTGAAATTATTCAATATCAGGAATGGAATAAGTGATGAAAAGGCTGCCTTAATTATCGGAAAGCATTTTCAACAGATTGATGACCGCCTGCTCAACCTGATTGAACTTTCAAAACTGAAAGAAGCCAGCACCAAAGATATCAGCTTACTGGATGAAAGTATTCGACAAAAATCGGATGAACTTAAGCCCTTTTCATTTAAAGAAGCTGTTTCGTACCGTTCAAATAAAAAGCCGTTTATCAGAACGGCTCTGGTTTTACTCGCAATTGTGGGTTTGCTTGTTGTTTTTCCATCAGGATTTAAAGGGTCTGTGAACCGCGTGGTAAATTTTCAGACGGAATATGAAAAACCACAGCCTTTCCGTTTTATTCTTCTCAACGACTCTTTGAGCACGGAGATTAACAGTTCTTACACTTTCGAAATGCAGGTCCAGGGTGAAGTTATCCCGGATGAGGTATATCTGAACTTTGGTCAGGATGAGTTTTTGATGATTCGCGAAGGGAATCGTTTTCAATATACACTACCTTCAGTGAGCCAAAACACTTCCTTTCGATTTTATTCAGGAAATATTTCTTCAAAGACATACACGCTCAGCGTTTTTCCGGTGCCGGTTATTCTTGAATTTGAGACGGTCACCTCTCCCCCACTCTATACAGGTCTTGGCAATGATAGTATCAGCAATAACGGCGATTTAATCATCCCGGAAGGAACGCAAGTCAATTGGAAATTCTACACAAAGGATGTGAAATCTGTTTTCATGCAGATGAAAGATACCATACGATCTGTATCTGCGGAAAGGACGAATGCGGTGGAGTTTTCGAAGCAGTTTTTTAGTAGCGAAGCCTATAAAGTCTATACCGAAAACCAATATTTAAGCAGTAAAGATACTCTCAACTACTCTGTTGAAGTCATTAAGGATGGATATCCTGAAATCAGCATGGAGCCTGTAAAAGATAGCAATTCCTTTTTCAGGATGTTTTTTACCGGAACAATCAGGGATGATTACGGAATTTCTGATCTTAAATTTTACTGCAAG
>JAASSU010000416.1 GCA_021767705.1 Bacteroidota bacterium
AACTGGCAATACCGTAAAGATGAAATCGATATCATTGCCGAAGACGATGAGTATTTGGTGATTGTGGAAGTAAAAACACGCACCACCAACTACTGGGGAGAACCCGAAGTTTTTGTGAACCGGCAAAAACAACGCTTCATGGTCAGGGCTGCCAACGCCTACATCGAACAAACCGATAACGACAAGGAAGTCCGCTTCGACATTATCGCTGTCCTTATCTCACGCGGAAAGCACAAAATCCACCACATCGATGATGCTTTTTATCCTCTACTATAATTTAAAAGATGTAAGACGGTTTCACAAAATGAAACTTTTTACTAACTTTGTTGTTTACCGATGAGAGTTCACTTAATTAAAAAGCAATCAATTGAAGATTTTGTAAAGCATAATCAAAATAGCAGAAATGCTTTTAGGTTTTGGCTTTCAATTATTCAATCAGCTGAATGGAAAAAACCAGAGGATATAGTAAGTACATTCAATACGGCTGATATCTTAGGTAAGGGAACACAAAGGGTAGTTTTCAATATTGGAGGGAATCACTACAGAATGATATGTAAATATCATTTTGGAAAAAGCATGGTTCATTTATTTGTTAAATGGATAGGCAATCATGCAGAGTACACAAAGCTGTGCAAAACTAACAGTCAATATGATATAAGTGATTATTAAAAGTAGAAATGAATCAACTGAAATACAAAGTAATAAAAAACGAAAAGCAGTATTATTCGTATTGTAATATACTGGAAAAATTGTTGTCAGATAACGAACAGGCCAATCAGGATGAAATTGAATTATTAACCCTTTTGATTGAAAAATGGGATAGTGAACATAATTCTTTCAGTGAATTGGATCCTATTGAATTGTTGAAGGAACTAATGAAAGAAAATGACTTGAGAGCAAAAGATTTGGTCAGAATTTTAGGTTTATCAAAAGGAACAGTTTCTAAAATTCTGAATTATAACAAGGGCTTGTCAAAAGAATCAATCAGAATATTATCTGATTACTTTAAGCTTTCGCAGGAAGCTTTCAACAAGCCTTATTATCTTAAGCAAGCATCAAATAAAAAAGAGATGATTCTGAACGAACAGAAAAGGACATAGAATCAACTCTTTAAGAGTGAAAAACAAGCAGCGGAATATCCACTTGCCTGAGAATTTCGCGTGTCATACTTGGTTTTATCAACTTTGTGAAGAAATTCCTTTTCCTTGTGGTAGTCGAAAGAATATGGATATCTTTTTCCTTGATAAATTTTGTGATCCCACTGATTAAGTCTTTCGATTCAATCATCCGGCACTCCACATTCGGAATATCCAGCTCTGCAAAATACTCTTTCAATCCTTTCATCTTTACATCATCCCAAACGTCTTGCTTATTGGTTTCCACATGCACACAATGGATTTTCATGTGGAATGGTTTGATCAGGTTCATCAGGTTTCCTATCGCGTCAAAATCCGAATTATCGAAATTTGTAGCATAACCAATATTGTTGATTTCTTTGATGCTGGTATATTTTGCGTTTTCAGGAACAGCCAGCACCGGACGTTTCATTTTGTTAAGAACATAGCTTGTAACGCTTCCCAGCACCACATCATCAGTCTCTCCTTTTCCTTTATGACCCATTACCACAAGCGCAGGGTTGTAATCTTTTGCTTCTTCAAGAATGGCATCTTCAGGAGCTCCGTTAATCAGGCGGTAATCGATGGAAACATGCTTGTAATCCTGTTCTTCCTGAATATCTTTTAGCTCACTGATAAGTTTTCGCATGTCGTATACCGCATTTTTATAAATATCGCGGATGTATTTCTCCACATTCAGATGCATGCCGTAAGCTTCGCTGTAATGTGCCGTGTCGAGGGTCGGACTGTAATAAATGTGTACTAACCTGATTTCTGCTTTCAGCACATTTGCAATTCCTAAGGCATATTTACACGCGTTTTTTGAGTGTTCAGAAAAATCAACCGGAACCATTATCCGGCGAACAGTTCTGAGCTTATCCACCATTTGTTCCTTTTCCTCTCCGAATGAATATCTTATTGATTCGAGAACCTTTTCAGCCTTCTCCTTATCTTTTGAGTTGATTTTTACCCTGACGCCTGATGCGACGTCTGACTGGATCAGGTTGACATTGGTCAGGAAACTGGTGACTCCTTCTGCTTCCAGTTTACCCTGAATAAGCTGTGCACGATGGTAGGTTTCTTCAGTTAAAGTGATAATTTTTTCTTCCATAACAGCCTCCGTTTTATCCCCATAAAATACAAGAAAAACACCTAAAAGTCAATAGAATAATTTTGGTTTTTGATGATAAAATCAGAAAAACATAGCAGGATTATTTTCATAAAAAAATGAATTTATATTATTCATTATGAGTTAATTAAATTTGTATCTTTGCCGCCCGATTGTGAAAACAGATTTAACTCAGCAAGTTTTTGGTTTACAATCGGAAAAACAAGAACATTATGAAAAACAAGAATACCGGAAAAAGAAGAAACAAGAAACCTTCAAAGTATTTAAATACGAGGAAAGGGAAGTCGCCGGAAAGGCAGCAGTCTTCCTTAAATGCCCAGGAAAA
>JAASSU010000417.1 GCA_021767705.1 Bacteroidota bacterium
AATGTAAAAGACTGGCTGGCCGTGCGCGGATACGATCCGGTTTATGGTGCCCGACCGCTGAAGCGTGTGATACAGCAGAATATCACCAATAAACTGGCTTCATTGCTGATCAGCAGAGATGAGGAAGGCCCGGTTCATTTCGAGGCAACCATGAGCAAAAATGGGGAATCCATTGAATTTGCTGAGGTTGTGGAAGATGCCGAAGCCTGGGCAGAAGTGGATTAAGATTTAAAAATTCAAAATGAAAGATTAAAAATGGGTTGTGGTGAAAGCTACAGCCCATTTTTTTTATATTTGACTTTCTCTTAACTGAAAATTTTTCATGAATTTGAGAAGTGAATGATATAGATTAATGGATGATAAGGCAGTAATTGTTAGTGAGCTAAGTCACATTTAATTTGTAAAAGAAAACTTATGTTTTGGATTGAAACCATTATCCCCCCAATTTTAGGAGCAATTCTTGGATTCGGGGTTTGGTATGTACAATCAAAACTAGAAAAAATTCAGAATGAACAAGAAAAATTGCATGACGAAAGGCGAAAAATTTATTCAGATATATTGGAGCCTTATATAAAATTACTGTCGAAATCTAATACTGAAGCTGAACTCCAAAAAGTAACACGTCAAATTACTTCCTTCGATTACAGAAAAAAAGCTTTTGAATTTACTTTAATTGGGGACGATGATGTTGTTCATGCTTTTAATGATATGATGCAACATGCATTTAAAGCAGAAAGTGAGAATAATAATGTAAATCCTGCTCAGATGATGAAATTATGGGGTGATTTTCTACTGGAAATAAGAAAGAGTGTTAACAATCCTAATACTTCTTTAACAAATAAGGATATGCTACGTGGATTTATAACTGACATTGATAAAATGTTGAAGTAGAATTATAAAGATCGAGATGTATGACTTTCATTATAATTATAGCAGTAATCGCTGGGATTATTTTTCTGTTTTACAAAAAAGCTCAAAATGATATAACCCAAGAAAATAAAATGGCAATTGCTCAATTAGCAGAAAAGGCTAATAAATATCTTGCTAGAGTACATAGCGTAAAAACCACAAGTAGTAAAATAAAAAACTGTGAAAAAGCTTTAGAAATACTACAACAAGCTGAACAATTTCCAGAATTCCGGCAAGTAATTAAAGACTATGACCAATTGATAGACAAAATTAAAAGAGTAGTTAAAGTTTTACCTGTAGGTGAATATTTAGAAAAAGCTCAAAAGCACAGCTTTAAAGGAAAAGATTCGTCTGAAAAAAATTCTTTACTTGATGCTTTATATGAAATTCGAACAAAAAATATTACAAATGAAGATTTTAATATTGCTGAATTACATGATGATCAAACTGGAGAAATTGTGTCAGTTGAGATGATAGAAAATCGACTTTATGATTTAGGTTGGGAAGATAATATCGAATTTACGAGATAGTCGAATCTTTTATATCCTCGTTCCGAACGTCTCGTTCGGAATGCCTGCCGGAACCTCCGGTTCCTTGTCTATAGGTGATACCTTGGCGATGAAGCAGATCAGCTGACCCAAAAAATAATTGTTCGCATCATCATAAAACTAACCTACTTCAACTCAACGATCGTAACCCCGGCGCCCCCTCGTTCAATCGGTGCTGTTTCCACGCGTTTTACATCATTACGGGTGTTTAAATAAGATTGGATCTGGCTTCTCAGTATGCCATCTCCTTTACCATGAATGATCTCCACCTGATTCATATTTCTGAATACTGCGCGGTCAATGTATTGAGTGACTTCATGTAAGGCATCCTCTGTTCTCATTCCACGTACTTCAAGGGACGGTTTTACGAGACCTTTGGTAAGTTCACTATCACCCACAATGACCGATGAACGGGCCTTTGACCTCTTTTTCTTTTTAGGCTGCTCCACTTTCACCAGGTTCTTATACTTGGTCTTTAGCCTGAGACCCCCGGCCTGAACCACAGCGTTTTTACCATTGATCTCCACCAATTCACCTGAAGTGTTTCCATCCTTGAATCGAACGTGATCACCCGTTTTTGGAGGGTCATCGGTCACCTGTTCCCGTTCTTCTTTTTTTTCTTCAATTTCCTGAAGTGACCGATCAATATCTTTCTTTTCCTGATCCACTTCCTTGCGGATCTCCTTGATCTCATCCTTATCCGCCTTATTCTGCTCAACGATGCGCTGTACTGCCTGTTCTACCCGTTGATTGGCAGAATCCATGATGGATTTGGCTTCTTTCAGAGCCTTCTCGCGAATCTTTTCCTTATCTTTTTCGATAGCTTGAATCTTATTTTCGAATTTCTTCCGTTCTGATTCTGCCTTGGCCTGAAGGGAGGTGTATTTATCCTTTAACTCAGCAGCTTGCTGGGACTTGGTTTCCAATTCAGTGATCAGCGATTCCATCCTATTCTTAGCCTCCCCCAACAATACCCTCGCTCGTTTCAGTACATCTTCATCAAGTTGCATACGCTGAGCGATCTCAAAAGCGTAACTGCTTCCGGGTATTCCTTTCTTGAACCGGTAAGTGGGAGAGAGCGTTGCCTGATCGAACTCCATGGATCCG
>JAASSU010000418.1 GCA_021767705.1 Bacteroidota bacterium
ATCCCGGCATCCGTTGCATCCATTGCAGCTTTCAAAGTTGTAATCGTCCAAAAAAATCAACTCCGCCTTCACCTCTTCTGTATCAAAAGCTTTCATTGCCTCTTTCACCAATGTTGCAGTATTGCCGTTTTTTCTTCTGCTTCCGACAACACAAAGAATATTAAACATTAAGCGCCTCCTATCTCTATTTCAAAGGCTCAGAACACTGAAGCCACCTTTAATATAATCGGTCAGTGGCTGTCCCATATACTTGACTTCCACTCCCAGGTTCTCAAGATTATCCGCAACTCCGTAATTATCTGCGCACGCTTTACAAGCTTCCACTTTTATGCCTTGACGGATAAATTCTTTTATTTTCTCCTGCAGCTCAGGAGTGTCGATTAAAAGTTTTGAAGAAGGCCCCCATATGATAAAGTTGATATTTTCCCACCATCCACGTTTTTTACTGTTGAGTGTATACATAAACACCATATTTTTTGCGACTTCAATATCGCCACTGGTCCATAAAATCACCAAAGTATCCTTATTCATGCTTCCTCCTTTTTTTAATTTAAATTGCCCGCCATTCTTTACCAAATCTTTTGTTGCTTTCTGCATTACTTTCCTGCACTTTCCCTTTTCAATTCTTCTATTTTTTCTTTAAGTGACATAGCCGCCTCTTTTGAAACTTATATTTTTAAACCTCGCATGGCACATTCAGTGAATCGGCAATTGTTGTAAAGCTCTGGAACAGCTCCACAACCTGCCTTAATTCATTCAATTCCTCATCAGTCGCTCCGGCCATTTTCGCTGCACCCTCATGTGCCATACTACAGTACTCACAGTTTTTTACCAACGACACAGTAAGAGCTATCATTTCCTTTGTTTTCCGGTCCAGTTTACGCTCATTATGCATGATGTGCTTCCAACGGCTCAAGTTGATAGCTGTCCATTCCGGATCAACGGCAGCCTGAGCTCTGAAAAAATTGGGGACCATGCCCATTTTCTCCCTAAGTTCATCAAAAACCTCTTTCGCTTTTCCTGTTGCTTCATTGTCTGTCAATAATTTAGACATATTTCCTCCTTTCTGCTCTGTGTTTTTATTTCAAGCATTTTTACAAATGTGCAAATTGTTTTTTCCAACGGCTCACCACTTTTTTCCAAACGGGAAAGCATAATCCCGCCTTCCAGAGCTGCTACAATCGTTGACGCCAGGACATCCGGCTTTATATCTTTTCTTATTTCACCTGTTTTAACAGCTTCTTCTATAACTTTTCCGATATGTTTTACCCATTTTTTGAAAACATTTGACACGATTCCGGTAAAGATTTCGTTCTTATCAGCCATTTCCAGTGCCGTATTTCCAAATATACATCCCCCTGCATAATTTTTCTTTTTGTGAGCTTTACTGACATTCTCAAAAAAATTAATGAGCTGCTCTCCCGGGGTATTGCCGGTTAAAGATTGTTCAAGAAAAATAAAAAATTTATTTTCATATTGCATCAAAGCCTTAGACACCAACGTCTGCTTATCGGGGAAATGAAAAAAAATACTCCCTTTTGCCACACCGGTTTCTTTGACAATATCGCTGATACTCGTTGCCTCTATACCCTTCTGGAAAATCAGCTTAACTGCGGCTTCCATAATTTTATTTTTTGTAACTTCTCCCTTTTCGCCCATACTCTACTTCTTAAACGGCAAACTGTATTCACACGGTGCAGCGAGTGGTTCAAAAAATTCTTTCGGATGATAATGAAAATCACCGATAATGTTTTTATAATCGGAAAACAACGGATTGTTTACAGAGGCAAAACCCACCAAGGGTGGCTTAAAATAGGAAAAACCATATTTATGGTTTCTGTTAAAGCCGTTGTTTTCCACAAGGGATTCAATTTCCATTATGATTTTTTCGTTTAAATTCATATTAACTCCGGTTTCATAACTTATAAACCGACCAGCCGGTTTATTCTAAGATAGCAAAAATTTTATATATGTCAATAGGGAAAAATTGTTAAGAAGTAGTTAAGGTATTTGGGGTATTTGAGGTATTTGAGGTTGTCGGATGCAATAACGTTAAACTTTTAACTGTTCAAGCACTTACCACTAATACCATCTGTCTCCTAAAACCAATCAACCATTTCAACAGGTTTTGGCTTGAGCCTCTGCCCTTTAAACTGTAAAATCATACTAATTCCTCAACTGCTTCACCATTTCACTATAACCATGATTGGAAGATGTTTAATGAATCAGCGGGCGAATTTTTACAGCGCACACTTTATACTCAGGTATTTTGGCAGCGGGATCAAGTGCCTTTATGGTGAGCTTATTAACATTGCCTCGTATAAAATGAAAATTCCCGAATACGGTTTTTCTCCCCATTCTGTTTGTTAGGAAAGCTTTTGCTATTATAACACCCCGCCTAGATGAAACCTCAACATCTGTGTCGTCCTCAATGCCGATATCTGCAGCATCATCCGCATTTATCAAAACAACAGCTTTTCCTGATGCTAACATTATTTCTTTGATACGTCTTGTAAGTTCTCCACCGTGCCAATGGAATATTTCTCTGCCGGTGTTCAGCAG
>JAASSU010000419.1 GCA_021767705.1 Bacteroidota bacterium
AGAACGCCGCCAGTGGCTTCCGATTTCAACAGGTTTTGTAGTGTTCTGGTAATCATAACATAAAGTTTTAAATTTCTCTCAAATGATTTGTTATATGTACATGTCAAGACATATCAATACATCTTGTTAATTAAATTTGTCAAAAATAGAAAAATTTACCCACCCCCAAACAGCCTTGTTTAGATATTTAAGCCCGATTTTAAACACTGGTTTATAAGCTTTTACGGATGTCATCAATTAGTAGTATCTTTTTCGGGTTTTTGTTATTTACTGATTCATTGATTATTACATTACTATCTAGAACAAATCTATCTTTACTGTTAAATATTTTTAGTACTATGTATTGCATAGTTCCATTTCTTGCATTATATTTGCAGGCATGAAAGCTGATAAAACCAAAGCACAAATGCGTAAAGGCCTCCTGGAGCTCTGTATTCTGAGCCTCCTCGGTGAAGAAGATGCTTATGCCACAAGCATTATCCAGCGACTGAAGGAGGCCGATTTAATAGTTGTGGAAGGCACACTCTATCCACTCCTTACCCGGCTTAAAAATGCCGGACTCTTAGAGTATCACTGGCAGGAGTCAAAATCTGGCCCGCCACGTAAATACTATCGCCTGACCAACGAAGGCAAAGAAGTACAGGCTTCTTTAAAAGCCGACTGGCAGGAACTGGAAAAGCAAGTGAATAAAATACTCAACCACAGTGAAAAAGAATAAAACGGCTGTTTGAAACTAAACCGCTTACAGACAAAAAATCTGTAGGCAATAAAAAAAACTAATTTCAGGACATCTCGATGATTCAAAATACATGATGTCAACGAATTAAAGAAAATATTAAACAGATGAAGAAAAATATAAGAATAAACATTAACGGTATCATCTTCAATATTGACGAAGATGCTTATCAAAGGCTAAACACCTACCTTGAGCAGCTCAGGGCTCATTTCGCCAAGCAGGAAGGAGGCAACGAAATTGTTGATGATATTGAAATCAGAATTGCTGAATTACTCAATGAAAAAACGCAGCAGCAGAACCAGATTGTGACCCTGGAGGATGTGGAAGAGGTTATCAAGGTAATGGGAACGCCTTCTGAGATGCAGGGCGATGAAACGGGCGAGCAAAAGAAAACCTTTTTCAATCGTCCCAAGCGGCTTTTCCGCGATCCCGACAGCAGGATAATAGGAGGTGTTGGTGGTGGAATGGGAGCATACTTCAACACCGACCCACTCTGGTTCAGACTGGCTTTTGTTTTGTCGTTTTTTGTGGTAGGACCCCTGGCCTATATTGTTTTCTGGATAGCTGTTCCAATGGCACGCACTACCGCCGAAAAGCTTGAAATGAAAGGTGAAAAAGTCAATATCGATAACATCGAGAAATCGGTGAAGGATGAGCTGAAAGATGTAAGCGAAAACCTTCACAATTATGCCAACAAAGCCAAAGAGTCGTTTAACCAGAACCGCGGAAATTTTAAAAAAACCGGCGCCACGGCCGCCAACGGACTGGAAGAAATCCTAAGATTCACCCTGAAGTTTGGTGGTGTCATCCTGGGAATCCTCCTGCTTTTTACGGGCTTATCGCTGGCCACCTCGTTACTTACCCTGTTGTTCCTTCCCGATATCACACATCTGTTTATCGAGGATTTGCCTATGACTTTCCATGCTCCCACTTTCGTGGAAATGTTTTTTAACCCCGGACTCCCATCCACTTTCACCATCCTTGGCCTCATTGTCGTGCTGGGTATTCCGATCCTCGGGTTGCTGGTGCTTTCTGTAAGGATGATTTTCGGGCCCAGAATAAAAACAGGCTCCTTCGGAAGTTCAGCATTACTAATATGGTTTGTTGCTGTTTTTGCCACGGCAGCCTCTGTGATGTTCACCGCCAAGGACTTTAAACGAGAAGAATCTGTCAGGGAGGAAGTGGCTACCCTGCCCGTATCGGATGAGCCGCTTATTTTCAGGATAAAACAAAACACATGGATCCCTGATGAATATGACGATACGAAATACATTTTCAATGAAGTCCCCGAAAAAATGACAGGAACGCGAAATGACTTCAGAGGGATTCCGGAATTCAGTTTTATGCATACCAAAGACACAATCAATACCATAGAAATCATCTCAAGTTCGCACGGAAAAAACAGCAGAGAAGCCAAAATGCTGGCCGAAAAAATCGGTTATGCCTTTAAGGCAGAAAACAACCTTATCGAGTTTGATCCGTTTTTCACCATTCCGGAGCGCAGCATGTTCAGGGCTCAAGACATCAGGGTCAGAATTATCCTCAGCCAGGGGACCAAATTTATTGTGGATGACTACCTGGATGACATTTCCTACCCTTGGTATCTGAGAGACGAAAGAACTTACATTGTTACGGAAGGAAAAATCAAGGAGTTTGGTAAAGAATAGATACTCCCTTGAATTTTACACAAGGCAACACCTGTCTGGCAGTGCAGGTGTTGCCTTATTTTTTATCTTCGGCACCAAAACAGATGCAAACCTTTTCGGAAAATCATTGTTTCGGATTCAGATAAAAACACCAATATGAGTTTACAATCAACTA
>JAASSU010000420.1 GCA_021767705.1 Bacteroidota bacterium
CAGCTAAGGATGCTGCTTTCGCAGGAAAAACATAGGATTGTATGAAAATAATCGACGGAAAAGAGATTGCCAATCAGATAAAGGAAGAAATCAAAAAGGATGTTGCCGCTTTAATTGATGCGGATAAAAAAGCACCGCATCTGGCTGCTGTGCTGGTGGGGGAAGATCCTGCCAGTCAAACGTATGTTAACAGCAAGGAAAAAGCCTGCAAGCGCATCGGAATGACATCCTCGGTGTACCGTCTTCCTGAGGCGACTACCGAAGAGGAGCTTCTTGAAACGGTTGATTTTCTTAACAAAGATGAAGAAGTGGACGGTTTTATCGTGCAGCTTCCATTGCCTCAGCATATCGATGAAGACAAAGTGATTCAGCGGATAAATCCCGCCAAGGATGTGGATGGGTTCCACCCGGTAAACCTTGGCCGGATGATGCTTGGTCAGCCTGCCTTTTTGCCGGCAACGCCCCATGGCATTATGCAGTTGCTCGAAAGGTCTGACATCGATACCGAAGGAAAACATTGTGTAGTGCTTGGCCGCAGCAATATTGTAGGAACACCCGTGAGCGTGCTGATGTCGCGGAAAGCCAAACCAGGAAATGCTACAGTGACGCTGTGCCACAGCAGAACAAATAACCTGGAGGAAGTGATTAAAACAGCCGATATCCTCATTGCTGCCATTGGTAAGCAGGAATTTGTCAAGGCCGATATGGTTAAGGAAAATGCGGTTGTCATTGATGTGGGTATTCACCGCGTTGAAGATCAATCCAGGAAAAAAGGTTACCGCCTGACTGGGGATGTTGATTTTGAAGAAGTAAGCAAAAAAGCCTCAGCTATCACCCCGGTACCCGGAGGTGTGGGGCCTATGACGATAGCCATGCTTCTATTAAACACTTACAAAGCATCGCAAAACGAAATATACTAATTCAGGCATTAAGAAGTTAATCCGGTAGCCTTTGGTTGCCGGATTTTTTTTATTTTCACCATAAGAAAAAGCATCATGTTTAGAATTCTTTTTTTGCTGATTTTTTTCGCTATAGTTGCATCTGCTGATGTGGCCGGGCAAAACTATTCTACCGACAACCGGAAGGCTATCCGGTTTTTTGAGAAGGCAAAAAGTGAAATGTATCAGGATGCTGAAAAGGCGCTTTCTTTTGCTAAAAGGGCAATAGCGTTGGATAAGGGCTTTTCTGAAGCCTATATCTTACTGGCTGAAGTTTACATTGAAAGCGATGAGGAGGCCAAAGCCCGCCATTATCTGAAAAAGATGCTTTCATTTAACCCTGACAAATACCCATCGGCCTGGTTGCTGCTGGGTGATCTTCAGTTCGATTCACAAAAGTATAAAGATGCTATCCGCAGTTATGATTCTTATCTGAGAATGACTAATGACACATTGAGCCTGGAGGGAAAACGGGAACTTGCATCTTTTCGCGACAGCCTGATGAGTCACCCTGCAGATATTCATCCCAGCAATATCGGCACTGGAATAAATTCTTCGGGATGCGAATTTGTGAATGCTATCTCTTTAGACGGGCAACGGCTGTACTTTACGCTTAAACCGGAAGGTGTCGTAGCCGGAGGAAAACAAAAGTGGGATGAGGATTTCTATTTTTCCGTTTTAAAAGACAGTGTGTGGCAACCGGCCGAATCTTTGGGTGATCAAATCAATACCCCGTATAATGAAGGGGCCATGCACCTTTCTTCTGATGGCAGGTTTTTGTTTTACACCTCATGCAGAGGCCTTCAGGGTTTTGGCAGTTGCGACCTTTATTTTGCACGGCGCATCAACGACACCACATGGAAGGAGCCTTTTAATCTCGGAGGGCGTTTAAACACAAGGCACTGGGAAACACAACCCTGCTTCTCTTCTGACGGAAGAACACTGTTTTTTGTCTCTACCCGTGAGGGTGGACAGGGAGGAGCTGATATCTGGACAGCCCGTCTGAGAGACGGCGGAGGATGGACTTATCCGGAAAACCTTGGAGAGAAAATTAATACGAAGGGAGAGGAGATGGCGCCTTACCTGCATCCTGACGGAAAAACGCTTTATTTCTCCTCTAACGGTCATAAGGGCATGGGAGGCCAGGATTTGTTTGTGACGCGCATGAAGGCAGATAGCTCATGGACTCAACCCCGGAACCTGGGCTATCCCATCAACAACGAGGAAAACCAAATCAACCTGATAGTAAACGCTGAAGGAAATCAGGCGTATATCTCAAGTACGGACAGCACCGGGTGTGGATGTTACGATATTTTCACCTTCAGTCTGCCGGAGCCTCTGCAGCCCGAGCCCGCGGCATATCTTCAGGGAATGGTTTTCGATTCTGTTACCAACCAGCCGCTGGAGGCTTCCATTGAACTGATTGATTTGAACACGAAGCAAACGGTGGTGGTGTCGGCTTCCCAGGAAAATGGCAGCTACATTGTAGCCCTGCCTTCAGGAAACGATTATGCCTTGCATGTGGATAAGGAAAAGTATTTGTTTTATTCTGACCACTTTCCGTTTGACAGCAAACCAGCGGAAGTGATGAATAAAGACATACCTTTACAACCCATC
>JAASSU010000099.1 GCA_021767705.1 Bacteroidota bacterium
CATTTACTCCAACGGCTAAAAACAGCAGGAAGGGGAGGTAAATATATTTTTTATTGACCTCTACACCTTTTTCTTTTTTGAACGTCAGGTAAAACGCCACCAATCCTGTTAAAGTTCCCAGTATTTTAAGAAAAGTTGCCTCTTCGTGAAAAAGAAAAAATCCTAAAGTCACTGGAATAACAACCGACATGCGGCTGGCAATGGCCGTTACTGCCACGCCCGCTCTCTGGGCCGACATGGCAAAAAAGTTGAATGCGATGATTAATGTAAACCCAACAATGATAGCAGGAATAAACCATTCGCGCTGAGGAAATTCAAGAAAATGTACTTTTTCATACACCGACAAATAACCCAATGAGGAAGCCACAAAATAATTGGTGGTGATGGCCGGAAGCTTATTAATCTTATATTTATCGAATAATCGAAAAGTAACGATAATCAAGGTGGAAGCGACAATTGCAAGTACAAGAAACAGCATACGGTTTTATTTTGTGCTGCAATATTAGTTTGTTTCCGGCAAAAACAAAACACAATTATTTTGTGTGTGATCAGCCTTTGAAAAAGAATAGTTTACAAGAGTGCAAAAAATCTATCGAGAATTGAAAATACCAGGATTTATTACAACGAAGAGTTTTCTTGAAATCTGTAAATCGGAGTTAAAAAATATTTATCCCGAAAGGGAAATTGAGTCTATTGCAAAAATCCTTTTGGAAGAAACCACCGGGAAACCATCGACAGCGCTACGATTGGATGGCATTGAGCCGGGCAAGAGCCAAAGGCATTTTTTGGAAAATGCGCTGGTCAGACTGAGGAATAACGAACCACTGCAGCACATTCTGGGGTATGGCTGGTTTTACGGATACCGGTTTAAGGTAAACCGCCACGTTTTAATTCCACGACGTGAAACAGAAGAGCTTGTTGATTGGGTTATAAAAAGCGTTAAATCATCAAAAGCCCGGATTCTGGATATCGGAACAGGCAGTGGCTGCATTGCTATTTCGCTGTTCAAGGAACTTGAAAACGCCAGCGTGGAAGCGTGGGACATCAGCGAGAAGGCATTAGAAATAGCCCGGATAAACGCCGATTTATTAGATGCCGAAGTTCATTTCAGGGAAACGGATATTTTTTCGGTGAATGAATTAAGATCTAAACCGGATGTTATCGTTAGCAATCCACCTTATGTTTTGAATTCTGAAAAAGCTAAAATGCATCCGAACGTAACAAGGCATGAGCCGGCTAAAGCTTTGTTTGTGAGCGATGAGGACAGCCTTGTTTATTACAGGAAAATTGCAGGAATCGCTTATGATAACCTGGGAAATGGCGGCTTGTTATTCTTTGAAATCAACGAGCAAAAAGGCGAAGAAATGAAAGAATTGCTTTGTGCGATGGGCTTTGTTGATGTGATCCTGAAAAATGATTTACAGGGTAAACCGCGGATGATCAGGGCTACAAAGGGCTAAACCATTTTTTTGAATAACAAATCAAGAACCAGGAAGGCCTTTTTATAAATTCCGGGGGCATTGCTTTCACGCGATCCGGCGATGTTTATTTTTTTATGTTCTGATACAAATATTTTAAGCTGTTGAAATACAGGGTTATTGACACTAACCTCAAAGTTGTTAACATCTATCACGAAAACCGGCTTCGAATACAGATTGGCATAAAAATGGGTAAGGCGCGTCCCCTTATCTAAGCTTTTGTTGATGATTATTAACAAAGCGTTGGATTTTAAAACATTTCTGTAGGTTCGTTCGCTGTAAATATTTGAGAATGACTCGCAAAAACCATTGTATTCGGAAGGTATCGCCCCATTTTCATTCATGCGCCCTTTAGGAACATAGCCTGTATAGTCAATTCCATTCATAATAGCAGCATCAGCCGCTGCCATATCCACGCCTGACTGTCCGCCGCAAATAATGCAAATTCCCGTACTCATGTTAAGCCATTATTAAGTATAGGTGTCGTAACTTAATATTTTATTAACACCCATTTAATGTTCACTTATTATGATTCCTCTTCTTTTGTCGAAGCAAAAATGAAGAACGAATCAATAAACCATAAAAGTAAATTTTTATTATGAAAAAGTTAAATTTTAGAATTTTAGCGATGATTTTCGCAGCATTCGTAATGAGTGCAACATTAGTTTCCTGTGATGATGACGATGATGAAAATGACGATCCGGATCCGGAACCAGAAACCGAATTTACGGTATCATCAAACATCACGGAAAATACAACGTGGGAAACTGGTAACACTTACATCCTTACTGACCGTATTGCAGTGGAAGATGGTGCTACCTTGACTATCGAGCCAGGTGTTGTTGTAAAAGGTCAAGCCGGTACTGGTGCTAACGCTACTGCCCTTCTCATTGCCCGCGGTGGTAAGCTGATGGCCGAAGGCACTGCTGACAGCCCGATTATCTTCACATCTGTAGCTGATGAGATTGAGCCAGGACAAATTGCCAGCCCGAACCTTGATCCTGACCTGAATGGTCTTTGGGGTGGACTGCTGATTCTTGGTAAAGCGCCTATTTCAGCTGATGCTGAGGCTGTTCAGATTGAAGGTGTTCCTCCTTCTGACCAAACTGGCCTTTATGGTGGAACTGATGCTGCTGATAACTCTGGGGTAATCAAGTATGTTTCTGTTCGCCACGGTGGTGCCAACATTGGTGAAGGTAACGAAATCAACGGAATCACGCTGGGTGGTGTTGGTACGGGTACTGAAGTCCACCATTTAGAGGTTGTTGCTAACCAGGACGATGGAATTGAGTGTTTCGGCGGTACTGTAGACGTCAGCAATGCACTGGTATGGAACCAGGGCGATGATGCTTTTGACATGGACCAGGCTTATTCTGGCACAATTGATAACTTTATCTACGTTGGTGGTTCGACTTCTGACCACGGCATGGAGCTTGACGGTCCAGAAGGTTCTGCTACAGGGTCTTACACATTGAAGAACGGTACACTTGTAGGCTGGAACGATGGTGGCGTTGACGGTGGCGAATATGCTGACCTCCGCGACGGTGTTCTTTGCGAAATTATGGACTGCTACTTCACTAATTTCTCTGAAAGTTCTGACTTCGAGTTTGACGCTGGTGACAACGACGATAATGACGCAATTCGTCAGAATTACCTGAACGGTGATGTTGTTCTTAGCGGCCTTGAGTTTAATGTTAGCCACCTTTCAGGCGGTAATATGACTATCGAAGATATTTTCGTCGATAAATTCAATGGTGGAAATGTATTCGAAGAGCAAGCTCCAGGAGCCTCTATTGTAACTTCTCCTTCAGTAGGTGCTGACGCTTCAGTTTTCTCTGGTTGGTCATGGGCTGAAAATGCTGGTGGACTTGCAGGATTATAATCGACTATAATTAAAGATGAAAATAAAAACACGCAGATTTTTTCAAGTCTGCGTGTTTTATTGTTTAAGTAAATTCAACAAAAAAAGCATGCGCATAAAAATATTCCTCACTATACTTAGTTTGTTCCTGGTTACATTGGCCAACAGCCAAAACGGATTTATCAGAGGATCGGTATTCGATGCCAAGAATGGTGAATACCTCGTAGGTGTAACGGTATTTGCCGAGGGAACAACTACAGGTTCTATTACAGACCTGGACGGGAAATTCAACCTTTCTATTGCACCCGGAACCTATGACATCAGAATTTCTTATGTTTCTTATAATACCAAAAAAATTGAAGGCGTGGAAGTGAAAGCAGGTGAAGTGACCATGCTCAACGAGATTTCTCTCGAGCAGGCAACCATTGGCCTTGACGAGGTGATTGTTACTGCACAGGCGGTCAGGAATACCGAAACAGCTCTTTTAACTATGAAGAGTAAATCGGCCAACCTGGTAGACGGAATTTCTGCTACAAACCTCCGTAGAATTGGCGATTCTGATGCAGCCGCTTCTATGAAGCGTATCACCGGGGTCTCTGTGGAAGGCGGTAAATATGTGTATGTCAGAGGTCTTGGTGACCGTTATACTAAAACCGTTCTGAACGGAATGGATATTCCGGGACTTGACCCCGACAGGAACTCCATTCAAATGGATATCTTTCCCACCAATGTAATCGATAACCTTATCGTTCATAAGTCTTTTAGTGCTGACCTGCCTGCCGACTTTACCGGCGGTGTGGTGGATATCGTAACAAAAGATTTCCCGGGAGAGAAAAACGGGAACATTTCTGTTAGCGGAGGCTATAATCCGGATATGCACTTTAATGATGATTTCATCACGCAACAAGGTGGGGACACCGATTGGCTTGGTTTTGATGATGGCACAAGAGATATTCCTGCCACTTCAAATATTCCTTTTTTTACAGAAGCACTGGCTGGTCCTGACAGTGAAAACGGGCAACGCTTCAGGGAAATATTGGAAGGGTTTAACCCAAATATGGCCGCAGTCAATGAAAGTAATTTTATGGATTATGGTTTCAAGGCATCTTTTGGTAATCAAATAAAAAAGAACGAAACCACCTATGGGTATAACGTGGTGGCCTCTTATCAGAAAGAAACAGACTTTTACCAGGATGCACAGTTTTCGCGCTACGGGCTTGGATCGCCTGATGTTTATGAAATGGAGCGTCGCGAATACCAAATCGGTGATTATGGTGTGGAAAATGTTTTCCTTACCGGGATGGCCAGCTTTGCAATTAAAAAGCTAAACTCGAAATATAAGTTCAACCTTCTTCACCTCCAGAACGGAGAGTCTGAAGCCGGTATTTTCGACTATAGCGGCTCTGACCAGGGGTCTGCTTTCGATGCTTTCCAGCATAACATCGATTACAGTCAGCGCTCACTAACAAACCTTTTGCTCGAAGGTAAGCACAACTTCGATGATTCCAAATGGGAAATTAACTGGAAGCTTTCGCCAACCCTTTCCAAAATATATGACCCCGATGTGCGGTTTGTCCGCTATGAAAAGCAAGACGGAGGAACTTTCGGAATCGGGACGGAAGTGGGATTTCCTGAAAGAATATGGCGTGAACTGGATGAGATTAACCTCTCCGGGAAAATTGATGTCGAGCGTAAATTCACTTTCATGGGCGATGATGCCAATGTGAAATTTGGTGTGGCAAACACCTTCAAAGAGCGTGACTTTAGCATCCGTAGTTTTGCCCTGAACGTCAGAAATATCCCTTTAACAGGAAACCCGGATGAACTTTTCTTTGAAGAGAACCTGTGGCCATACAACGGCGATATCAACAGGGGAACAACGTATGAGGCGCGATTTATACCTGCCAACCCAAATTCATTTAACTCTAAGGCCAATGTGAGTGCAGGTTATATCTCCACAGAGCTGACACTTTCAGAAAAGTTAAAAACTATTGTAGGACTGCGGGTTGAGAATTACATCCAGTTTTATACAGGTATAAACCAATCGACCTCCGTAAATTTTGAAGACGAAGAGCTCATTAATGATCTTGATTTCTTCCCTACCATCAACTTGATTTACAATGTTACAGATAAGCAGAATATCCGTTTTTCTGGTTCAAAAACTATCGCCCGGCCATCATTTAAAGAGATGTCGTTTGCAGAAATTTACGACCCTATTACCGGGCGTACTTTTATTGGTGGGATGTTTAAAGATGAAGATCCTGTAAATGATATTACCTATTGGGACGGGAATCTTGAGAGCTCAGACATCTACAATGTCGACCTTCGCTGGGAAATGTTTATGGAGCAGGGACAAATGATTTCGGTCAGTGGTTTTTACAAAAAGTTTAATAATCCCATCGAAATGGTTCAGTATGCCACGCAAACCGGTGCTTTTCAGCCCCGGAATGTGGGGGATGGTACTGTTTTCGGTGCAGAAACTGAAGTTCGTTTAAACCTTTCTCCTTTGTCAGAATCATTGAAAAACTTCAAGATGATTTTTAACTACACAATTACTAAGTCTCAGATCAAGATGAGCAAGACGGAATATAACGACAGGGTGAAAAATGCACGCGAGGGCGAAGAGATAGATGAGTATCGCGACATGGCAGGGCAGGCACCTTACATCGTGAATGCCGGACTTCAGTATACAGGTGGTGAAAACGGTTTTGCTCAGAATTTCGAAGCCGGTCTGTATTACAATGTTCAGGGAGAAACCCTTTACTATGTGGGAATTGTAGATCGTCCGGATATTTACACTACTCCTTTCCACAGCCTGAATTTCACGGCAAGTAAGGGTTTTGGTAAAGACAATCGCTTCAGTCTTGGTTTAAAAGCTAAGAACATTCTGAATGATAAAGAGGAATCGATTTTCAAGTCGTACAATGCTGAAGACCAGCCCTTCGAATATCTTTACAAGGGAACCAGCTTTAGTTTGAGTCTGAAGTATGATTTATTTTAGGGACAAATTGCCAGTTACAGGTTAGTTAAATCCAACACGAATGAACAGTATTAAAAATTTAAAACGTCTCTTTGTCAGACAATTACTAATCGTCATTCCATTATGGATATTGATAATGCAATCAGGGTGCGTGCAGCAGGGTAGTCAGGATAAAAAATTCGATCAGAATAAATACTTTACGCAGGATGAGCTCAGAAAAGTACACCGCTTCGAAAGCCTGGAACAAGCCCTGAAGCATTCGGATACTGCTTATAATCTTATCATGTTCGGAGCGTCTTTAGAGTCAATACCGTCGAAGGTTTCAAAACTGACATACCTGAATATTCTGGAGTTGACCATGAATAAACTGAAGGATCTGCCAAAGGAAATCGCGCAGCTCGAATATCTTCAGAGCTTGTATATTGGCCGAAATCAGTTTGAAAATGTGCCTGAGGGTATTTTTCAACTGAAGCGCTTAAAACGCCTTGATATGAGTGAGAACATGCTTACGGAATTACCTGCTGAGATCTTTGAAATAGACTCTTTGGAGGAGCTCTACCTTAAAGGAAATCAAATAGCATCTTTTCACGGGGACATTCCTGAAAGCAGTAAATTAAGAATACTAAAACTTGATCATAACAACCTGGATTCAGTTCCGGAAAAGTTCATCCGGATAAAATCACTGGAGCGCCTGGATCTTTCCCATAACCGAATAACGGTATTGCCGAAAGAACTTCAAAATATGACTCACTTAAAATGGTTGGATCTTGAAGGAAATAATATTGATAAACAGCGTTTAAAGGCTTTAGAAAAAAGCTTGCCACAAACAAAAATTCATTATTAACAAGTTCGAGGTTAATTTTATGTTAACTTTGCATTAATTCAGTGTTAAGAATCAAAATTTTGAAATCATGCTAAAAAGAATAATAATTATACCTTTTTTCCTGTTGATAGCTGCATCTTTAATGGGCCAAAATGGCCTGGTTGAAAAGGATGGTTTCTTATACAAAGATGGTATGCTTTATACCGGAACGCATAAGGAATATTATGGCAACGGAAACCTTAAAATAGAGATGGAAGTTAAAAACGGACTAAAAAACGGGGAGGTAAAGCTCTATTTTAGAAGCGGCGATTTACAGGAAATCAGGTCTTACAAAGAAGGCAGCAAGTCAGGAGAGTGGATTACATGGAATGAAAAAGGAATAAAAACAGGCGTGGCCTACTATAATCAGGGCAAAAAAGACAGCACCTGGATTATATGGGACGAAAATGGAACCAAGCGCTTTGAGCTTCACTACAAGGACGGTGAGAAAACCGGAACCTGGAAAATGTGGGGAGAAGATGGTGAGTTGGCCAGCACGCGTGAGTACAGATAAATATTCTTTCTGTTATGACTAACAAAAGGCCGGGATAGTGTTGCTATTCCGGCCTTTTTCTATTTCCTCACCACCTTGCCGTGCTTTATGAACTGGTTTTGTTTTGTTCTGATACGAAAAACGTATGTTCCTGAATCGAACCCACTCAAATCCAGGTAGTTTTTTCCTGCGTCGAAGCTCTGGGCATGCACCACCTGCCCATTCATATTTCTTAACTGCAGCACACATTCATCAGGAATATTCTTAAACACTAATTCCTGCTCAAACGGGTTAGGGTAAACTTTGATCCTTCTGATTTTTTCAGGAGTAAAACGGGAGGCTGCTTTATTAGAAGCGCCCGGAGTAGGATCGGTAAACGCCATCCACTTGTTGCCGGTATTTTTTTCCCGACCATAAGAAACATCATCCTCCTGCTCATCAAAAACAACCGAATCAACAAGGGTTTCACCATCGGGGAGGTAAAGGTAAATCTCCTCGCCATCTCCATTTAACTTTATGTCCAGATGCAATACCCCTTCTTTAGTATCCTCGTCGGCCCACAGGATTAAAAATCCTCCGGGATAAATTTGGGTGGAGGCATCGCCTTTTGCAATTTGAAATTTCTTCGGTTCGTTCTTGTCATCTGTGATGTAGTATCCGCCGATATCAACCATTTCAGGGCCCGGGTTGTGGATCTCAATCCAGTCGTCGTAATCATTGCTTTCATCGGCCAGGGCAGCATCATTCCTGGCAAGGAATTCGCTGATCACTACCTGGCTTTGTAAAGAAAAATTTACGGCCAATACAATCACTAAAAATGCTAAGGTCTTTCTCATTTGCTTATTATTTAATGTTAAGAAATAACTTTTGTTATTCCATTGCAGTTGCAAAATTACCTAAGAAACACAGGTTTATGTTAATTGTGCGTTAAAACAGCCTAAATGGGGCACGCTAACGTTTTAAATCGCAAAGATGAATAGGTTTGGGGACAGATTTTTTGCTTTAGAACCTCATGTTTTGTTTTAACAAATATTTTTATGAAATAAATACGATAAAAAACTTGCTTTCACCTTATTTGAAAGTTATCTTTGTTACACTTTCCAAAATAAATCTTACCATAATTAAGGGTTAGTGGCTACCCGCTCTTTTGGGGTTTGGAGCGGGTAGTTTTTTTATGCCTTGTTTTTCAGGATGTCTTTTATGTAATCCATAATGATATCTCTATCCTTTGGATGAAACCACTGGATCTGCGGGTCTTTCTTGAACCACGTCATCTGGCGTTTGGCATAGCGCCGGGTGTTTGTTTTGATATCGGTAATGGCCTGCTCCAGTGATATTTCATTATCGAGGTAACGAAATATTTCTTTATAGCCTACCGTATTCAATGCATTAAGCGATTGATAGTCCTGCAGGCGTTTTACTTCATCAATCAACCCATCGGCTATCATTTGGTCGGTGCGCTGGTGTATACGTTCAAAAAGTTCTTCCCTCGGCATTTCCAGACCTGTTTTGATGATGTTGAATGGCCTTTGTTTGGGCGCTGATTTTCGCAATTCGGAATATTTCCTTCCGGAAGTTTCGCAGACCTCAATGGCCCGCATCAGGCGTTTAGGGTTGTTTTTGTCCACTTCACCGTAGTATACCGGATCCAGTTTTTTCAGGCGTTCCTGTAAAGGTTTTATTCCGTTCCCTGAATAGATTTCATTCAGCTCATCGCGCAAAGCAGGGTGGGGGTCAGGAAGTTCATCAATACCCTCAGATACAGCTTTGAGGTAGAGCCCGGAGCCACCCACCATGAGCTGGACAGAGTGCTTCTGAAAGAGCCGATCAAGTAAATCAAGGCTATCCTTTTCAAAGGCAGACACATTATACGCTTCCTTTACGGAAAGGTGACCAATAAAATGATGAGGGACCCCATCCATTTCAGCAGAACCGGGCTTGGCCGTCCCAATACTCATTTCCTTATAAAACTGACGGGAGTCGGCCGAAAGAATTTCTGCCTGAAAAGCTTTTGCCAATTCAATACTCAACGAAGTTTTGCCGCTGGCTGTGGGGCCACAAATCATGATCAGGGTGTTGAGTCGACTCATGATTCCGGGTTTGGTGTGAGTCCGAGTTCGCTTCCTTTCTCAATCATAAACTTGTATGCTTCAGCCTTTTCATTGGGAATATCACCATCCAGAATCGCCTCTCTTATGCTGTTTTTTATCATGCCCACTTCACGTGAAGGAGGGATGTTAAAAGTGCTCATGATCTCTTCGCCACTGATGGGTGGCTGCCAGTTGCGAAGCTTATCCTTTTCTTCGATTTCGCGGAGCTTTTCACGGACTTCCTTAAACCTCTGCTTGTAACGCTTTACTTTGTTAGGATTCTTGGAGGTGATATCCGCCTCGCACAAATCCATCAACGCGTCAATATCATCACCGGCCTCAAACAGCAGCCTGCGCACCGCCGAGTCGGTAACCACCTCATCGGTAAGTGCCTGCGGGCGGAGGTGCAAAAAGACCAGCTTTTTAACAAACTTCATGTGCTCGTTCATCGGCAACTTGAGCCTCCTGAATATTTTCGGAACCATATGAGAGCCCACGGCCTCGTGGCTGTGGAAAGTCCAACCCAATTTTGGGTCGTATTTTTTGGTGACCGGCTTGGCGATGTCATGAAGGATGGCCGCCCACCGTAACCATAAATCATCTGATACGGCAGCCAGATTGTCCAACACCTGCAGGGTGTGATAGAAATTGTCCTTATGTCCTCGACCTTCGCGCGTTTCAGCTCCTTTAAGGGCCGAAAACTCAGGGAAGAATTCAGGCAAAAGACCACTGTTTTCCAGTAGCTTAAAACCCACAGAAGGCTTGGGGGCAAGGATAATTTTGTTGAGTTCGGTGGTGATCCGCTCCTTGGAGATGATTTCCAGGCGCTTCCTGTTCTTTTTTATGGCTTCAAAAGCCTCATCGTCGATCCTGTAGCCCAATTGGGTGGCAAAACGAATGGCCCGCATCATCCGCAAAGGGTCGTCTGAGAAGGTCATTCCCGGTTCGCGCGGTGTTTTTATCAGTTTCTGCTGAATATGTTTCAGCCCTTCGAAAGGATCGATA
>JAASSU010000100.1 GCA_021767705.1 Bacteroidota bacterium
AGCCCGCAGTGGCGAAATCAACCCGGATGATGTCAATGCCGATACTATTGAGCATTTTATCTCTACCAGCGGCATGCCAGACCCTGAGCTGCTCATACGTACCAGCGGAGAGCACAGGCTAAGTAATTTTTTGCTGTGGCAACTGGCGTACAGTGAGCTTTATTTCTGCAATACACTGTGGCCCGACTTTAACAGGGAAAACCTCTACCAGGCACTGATAGATTACCAGTCGAGAGAAAGACGATTTGGACAAATTAGCGAACAACTCAACAATAAATAGCACATTAGGAATGAGATTTAGGAAAGAAGAAGTGAAGGTATTACGCAAGTGGATATTGACTGTTGCCTTGTTAATAGGAGCAATGACGCAGGTGTCGTTTGCCCAGGTTTCTATCGGAAGCGACCTTGAGGAAATCGACTATGCTGAACCTAAAACATACGAAGTGGGTGGCATCACGGTTTCAGGAGTACAGTATCTGGATAAAAATGTGTTGATAATGCTTTCAGGAATTAATGTAGGAGAGAGCATCACCGTTCCCGGAGATAAGATTAGCAAAGCCATCGAAAAACTCTGGGAGCAGGGCCTTTTTGAGAATGTGCGTATTGTGGCCACTAAAGTGGAAGGAAATAATATTTTCCTGGAAATACAGCTACAAGAGCGTCCGCGCTTATCGCAATTCAGCTTCGAAGGCGTAAAGAAAGCCGAAGCAGATAAGCTCAGGGATAAGCTTAGCCTGGTGCGTGGCGATGTGGTGACCGATAACCTCCGCGTTAGCGCCCGTACCACCATCAAGGATTATTACAAGGAAAAGGGTTTTCTTAATGCGGATGTGGATATCCGTCAGTATATCGATACGACCCGCGCTAACAGCGTCTCTTTACGCTTCAAGGTCGATAAAAACCGCAGAATCAAGATAAAGGATATAAATATTATTGGTAATGAAGCACTCTCTGATAACCAGGCAGTCAATACCTTTAAGAATACTAAGGAGAGAGCCAGGTTCAGACCCCTGAACAGTCTCGATAAACTCATCGCTTCGGCGGTTTCCGGCATCGTACGCCTCGACTTGCTTTCTGTGGTCGACAGCGCACGAAGCATCCTTGCCGACGATTACAGGCTGAGTGTGTTTAAGCGTTCCAAATATCTTCGCGATGAGTATGAAGAAGACAAACAGTTGCTTGTGGACAAATACAGGTCAAAAGGGTATCGCGATTTTAAAATAGTTGAAGAAAAAATTGTTAAAAACGAGGACAATACCATCGACCTGAATATATACGTAAAAGAAGGCGACAAATATTTCTTCAGGAACATCAAGTGGGTTGGGAACACCGTTTATACGGAGCAACAGCTTAATCAGGTTTTGGGCATCCGCAAAGGCGATGTGTTTAACCAGGAAATCCTGGACACTAAGCTCAACTACGACCCTAACGGGATGGATGTCAGCTCTCTTTATCTTGATAACGGTTACCTTTTCTTCAATGTCACTCCGGTGGAGGTCAATGTTGAGAACGATTCTATCGATATGGAGCTGCGCATTTATGAGGGAGAACAGGCACGTATCGATGAGGTTACTGTTTCGGGCAATACCCGCACCAACGATCATGTGGTGCTCCGTGAGCTCCGCACCAAGCCAGGACAGCTTTTTAGCCGTAACGATATTATCCGCTCCACGCGTGAGCTGGCACAGCTTAAGTACTTCAACGCCGAGTCGATTAACCCGGTGCCGAAGCCCGATCCGCAAAACAACGAGGTGGATATTGAATACCAGGTCGAAGAAACCTCTTCCGACCAGATCGAGCTTTCAGGAGGTTGGGGCTACGGAAGGTTGATTGGTACGCTGGGCCTCTCATTCAACAACTTCTCAACCAAGAACTTTTTTGATAAGGAGGCATGGCGCCCCATCCCTACGGGTGACGGTCAGAAGTTGAGCCTGCGCCTGCAATCATATGGTAAAGGTTACCTGAGCTACAGTGCCTCATTCACCGAGCCCTGGCTGGGAGGAAGAAAGCCCACTTCGCTCACCTTATCCTATTATCACTCTATCTATGGTAATGCGTTTACGGCCTCTGCCAGCGATTACAGCTTTACTATCGATGGGCTTTCGATTGGTCTTGGTAAGCGCCTGAAGTGGCCCGATGACTTCTTTACACTTCGCCAGAGCATAAACTTGCAGCGCTACAAACTGAAAAACTACACGCAGATATTTTCATTTGGAGACGGAACAGGTCAGTATAATACCCTCAGCTATAAAATAGATTTTGGAAGAAACTCCATTGACGCTCCTATTTATCCGCGCCAGGGATCGAATGTATCGCTCTCGCTGGAGGTAACCCCTCCTTGGTCAATGTTTGATGATAAAGACTACGCAAGCTTAACAGAAGATGAGAAGTTTAAGCTTATGGAATTCCATAAGTGGAAGTTCAAAGGGGCATGGTATAAGAAAGTACTTGGTGATCTTGTTGTGAGTTTCCGCACACAGTATGGCTTCCTCGGTGCCTACAACCAGGATATAGGTACGATTCCTTTCGACCGTTTTTTCCTTGGCGGCGATGGGCTGACAGGTTACAGCAACTTCGATGGGCGTGAGATTATCGCCATGCGTGGATACAGTAACTACTCGCTCACACCAAATTATTACCAGGATAAAAATACCGGAGGAACGATTTACAATAAAAACACGCTTGAAATCCGCTATCCGCTCTCTCTGAATCCGAGTGCTACCATTTATGCCCTTGGTTTTGTGGAGGCCGGTAATTCATGGTTGAACTTTAAGAAATTTCAGCCATACAATCTTTACCGCTCTGCCGGTGTGGGGCTGAGGGTGTTCCTTCCAATGTTTGGCTTGCTTGGTATTGACTGGGGTTATGGCTTCGACGACGTGCCGGGCATTGAAGATGCAAACAAGGGACAGTTCCACTTCTCTATCGGACAGTCGCTTGATTAGTAAAAACTGATTTGGTATGTTATTTGTTTTGTTTGAGGAACAAGAAAAAAATAAATCATTATGAAAAAAATTATCTTAACATCCGTAGTCATCCTTCTTGCTGCCACAGCTACGATGGCTCAGCGATATGCTTACGTTAACACTGAATATATCCTTGGGAATATTCCTGAATATGCCGACGCGCAGCAACAGCTCGAAGACTTATCAGCCAAGTGGCAACGCGAGATAGAAAAACAATACCAGGAAATCGATCAGCTCTACAAAGAGTTTCAGGCCGATGCGGCCCTGATGCCTGAAGACATGAAACAGCAGCGCGAACAGGAAATCGTTCAAAAGGAAAAGCAGGTCAGGGAGTTGCAGCGCCAGCGCTTCGGAGAGAATGGCGACCTTTATAAAAAGCGCCAGGAGCTGATTAAGCCTATACAAGAAAAGATATACAATGCTATCGAAGAAATAGCTACCGATAAAAGCTACGCCTTTGTTTTCGATAAAGCCAGCAACCCCAAATTGCTGTTTGCCGATCCACGATATGATATCAGCGACCAGGTGCTCGAAACCATGGGATATGCTTATTAATCCTTATCATTGAAAAAGAAAGGATTATTTATTTTAGATAAAAAACTGTAAATTTGCAGCCTGTTAAAAATTAGTAAACAAATTAAACACATTAGATAACAATGAAACATCTGTCAAAATTATTTCTTGTTCTTGCCCTGGTTATTGCTGCGGGTACAATGCAAGCACAAACAAATGCCAAACTTGGATATGTCAACTCGGCTAAGTTGCTCGAAAAAATACCAGGCAGGGATACACTTGAATCACAGTTAAAAGAATACCGGAAAGGATTGGAAGATCAGGTGCAGTCGATGGTTGTTGAATACCGTAACAAACTTCAGAACTACCAGGAGAATGCAGAATCGATGTCAGATCTGATCCGTCAGTCGAAAGAAACTGAACTTCGCGAGATGGAGCAGCGAATTCAGTCTTTCAGACAAACTGCCGATATGGATCTTCAGAACAAGCAGTCAGAGCTTTTCAATCCCTTGCTCGAAAAAGCACAAAAAGCAATTGAAAAAGTAGCCGAAGATAACGGTTACACCTACGTGTTTGATGTTTCAATGGGTACATTACTCTACTACGAAAAGGGAGACAACCTCCAACCATTGGTTGAAAAAGAATTAGGAATTCAATAAAAAAATAAAGCCCCGTATCAAGGGGCTTTTTTATTGGTTTTATTTTTCATCGTACCACGAGGCATACATGGTATAGCTGTTGGCAATCCGCTGAATTTCCCCTTTACTCAGGTTTTCATCAATAGCTTTAATCTTTTTTGCCGGGACACCGGCATAGACACTCCCCGATTCGATATGCATTCCTTTCGGGACAAGTGCGCCGGCAGCAATAATCGAGTTGCTCTCAACCACCGCGTCGTCCATAACAATGGCGCCCATCCCAATAAGCACATTATCTTTAACCGTGCATCCATGAACAATGGCGTTATGAGCTATGGATACATAATTACCAATGTTGGTGGGCGACTTTTTGTAGGTGGCGTGGATAACCGCCCCATCCTGAACATTGACCTGGTTGCCCATGCGTATGTAATGCACGTCGCCACGCACCACTGCATTAAACCAAAAGCTGCAGTGGTCGCCACAAACCACATCGCCAACGATAGTCGCATTATCAGCTAAAAAGCAATTTTCACCAAGTTTAGGTGTTATTCCGTTCACTTCTTTTATAAGTGCCATGATGATTGTTCTTTTTTGGTGGATAATCGAGCGAATAGTGCAACCCGCGGCTTTCCTTCCGCTCCATGGCCATCTTGATAATCAGATAGGCCACATTAATCAGGTTACGCAGTTCACATATTTCCTGCGAAACAACAGAGCGTTCATAAAGTTGTTCCGTTTCTTCGTAAATTATCTTCAGCCGGTTGAGCGCTCTGTTTAAACGTAAATCTGTCCTGACAATCCCCACATAATCACTCATAATCGAGCGCAGTTCTTTATGACTTTGCGTGATAAGGATCATCTCTTCCGGGAGTGTAGTGCCCTCGGCATTCCAACCAGGGATACCTTCTTTGAATGCGATATCCTTTACAGCGTTAACAGCATCGATGCTTGCGCGATGGCTGAACACCAGCGACTCAAGCAGGGAGTTGGAGGCCAGTCGGTTTGCGCCGTGTAGCCCTGTAGAAGCCGTTTCTCCTGAAGCATAAAGGTGCTTGATGGTGCTGCGTCCATACTCATCTACTTTGATACCCCCGCAAAGGTAGTGGGCTGCCGGCACCACCGGAATCATCTCCTTTGTGATATCAATACCGATGCTAAGTGCTTTGGCATAAATGGTCGGGAAGTTTTTAATGAGCTCATTCTTGTCGAGATGAGTACAATCAAGGCAAACATGATCTGCTCCCGACATTTTCATTTCATTGTCGATGGCGCGCGCCACAATATCGCGTGGAGCAAGCGAGGCGCGCTCATCATACTTTTCCATGAACTCTTTTCTGTCGTTGGTTTTTAAGATGCCTCCATATCCGCGTAAAGCTTCAGTGATAAGAAAAGAAGGGTGCTCCGCAGGATTGTAAAGCGAAGTAGGGTGAAACTGCATGAACTCCATATTTTCGATGAGGCCCTTGGCGCGGGCCACCATGGCGATACCATCGCCGGTGGAAATCATTGGGTTAGTGGTGGTTTTGTAAACATGCCCGGCACCACCGCTGGCCAGCATCGTGGTTTTAGCCAGAACCGTGTTGACAGCTTTGGTTTCCCTGTCCAAAACATAAGCACCATAGCAGGTGATACCCTCCGTCCTGCGGGTTACTTTCATGCCGAGGTGGTGTTGGGTAATGATATCAATAGTGAAGTGATTTTCCAACACTTCGATATTGGGGTGGGACTTTACCTGTTTGAGAAGCTTGTTTTCTATTTCTTCACCCGTGTTGTCTTTGTGGTGAAGAACGCGGTTCTCGGAGTGGCCGCCCTCGCGTCCGAGCTGAAAACGGCCTTCTTTGTTCTGGTCGAAGTCGGCACCCCATTGGATCAGCTCCTTCACCCTTTCAGTGGATTCCTGGATGGTCATCCTGACGATATCCGGGTTATTAAGATCGTCGCCGGCACTCATCGTATCGCGGATGTGTTTTTCGTAGGTATCAGGGTCATACATTACCGCTGCGATACCTCCCTGGGCATAGCGGGTAGCGGTTTCATCCGCTTTATCTTTAGTTACGAGCAGCACCTTGCCGTGCGAGGCCACTTTGAGTGCGTAACTTAATCCGGCAATGCCGCTGCCCACCACCAGGAAATCAACCTTCTTTTGCATATCTCTTACTGTTTAAATCTCTGAGAAGGTAGCAAATGTATTAAAAATCCCGGTTACAGGTTTAACAGCTTTTGTTCTGGCGACATTCCTCCTAACAGAAGCTTTGCGGGATCCTCAAGCATTTCTTTAATCTTGTAGAGGAAGCCTACAGAGTCTTTTCCGTCGATGATGCGGTGGTCGTAAGAGAGGGCCACGTACATCACCGGCCTGATTTCTACTTTGCCGTCTATAGCCACCGGACGATCCACGATGTTGTGCATTCCCAAAATTGCACTTTGCGGCGGGTTGATGATAGGTGTGGATAGCATCGAGCCAAAAACCCCACCGTTGGTGATGGTAAAGGTGCCTCCTGTCATCTCATCCAGGGTGATTTTGTTGTTGCGGGCCCGCTTGGCCATGTCTTTGATATTACTCTCAATCTCGGCCAGCGACATGTTTTCAGCATTACGAAGTATTGGTACTACCAGGCCTTTTGGTGCACTCACTGCAATTCCGATATCCGCATAGTGGTTCATCACAATCTCATCACCCTCTATCTGTGAATTTACTGAAGGATATAAGGCAAGAGCCTTAGTGACAGCTTTGGTAAAAAACGACATAAAGCCCAAGGACACCCCATGGGTTTCCTTGAATTTTTCCTTGTATTTGCTACGGATATCCATAATGGGCTTCATATCCACCTCATTAAAGGTGGTGAGCATGGCCGTTTCATTTTTCACGGCTACCAGCCGCTTGGATAACTTTTTACGCAGAGTACTCATCTGTGATCGCTCAGAATCGCGGGTTCCCTGCCAGTCGCCCGGAAGCACTTCTGCTCCATCGCCGGAAGGCTTTTGGCGGCCTTCTGAAGAGTCTTGATTCCCGAGATAATGCTCTACATCTGCTTTGCTTACGCGATAGCGTTTGAAAAACTCCAAAAACTCTTCCTGACTAATCTCATTCTCTTCCATGAGCTTGCGCGCCAATGGGCTCACATGCCACTCCTTCTCTTCCTGCTCTTTACTCGTCTTTTCCTTTTTCGGTTCAGGAGCTTTCTCTTTTTCCTCTTTCTTTCCCGAAGAGTCTTGCTTTTTATCTTCTGTTTTCTCTTCTGCAGCTTCCCCGGCGTCCTTTTCTTCCTTTTCAGGTTTTTCTTTCTTTTTCCCTTCAGCATCCGTGTCAATGGTGGCAATAACAGCCCCCACTTCCACAGTCTCTCCTTCTTCCACTTGAATTTTCAGCGCCCCCGAATCTTCGGCGTTGATGCTCAGTGTGGCTTTATCAGAGTCGATTTCTACGATTTCATCATCTTTCTCCACATGAGCCCCATCTTCCACTAACCATGATGCTATCTGCACTTCCGTGATGGATTCGCCAGGGCTTGGAACTTTTACTTCTATTTTCATAATCAGGTGATTTCTTATTTGTTAGCAGTGATTTTTTCTTTTTCTTCTTTGAACGATCTCCATCGGTTTCCGATGCAGACCATCTGACATTCTTCATCCAGACGATGACAGTTGCATTGCCTGAACGTTTTATCGAGTATTTTTTCCTGCTGAACCTGGTGGAACTGGCTCGATCCGGTAGCGGGGCTTCCGCTTGACGGGCGCGATATCAGTTTCAGATCAACAGCCTTAAAGTTGACATGCATAAAATGCCATGCGCCCATGTTTTCGGGTTCTTCCTGCACCCACAGCCAACGCTCAGCATTTTTGTATTTATCCACAATGCTCATAAGCTGATTCTTTGGCAAGGGGTAGATCTGCTCGAGCCGCACAATGGCAGTTTGCTCTTCTTCAAGTTCGCGTTTTTTGGCTATCAAATCGTAATATACTTTCCCGCTGCATAAAGCCACCTTAGTTACCTTTTCGGGATCAGCATTGTTGTCATCAATAACCTCACGGAATTTTCCGTTGGTAAATTCTTCTGTTTTGGAAACGCACTCCGGATGCCGCAGCAGGCTTTTGGGTGTCATCACAATCAGTGGTTTCCTGAAATCGCGGTGAAGCTGCCTGCGCAGCACATGGAAAAAGTTTGCCGGTGTGGTCGGGTTCACCACTTGTATATTGTTTTCGGCACACATAGCCAGGAACCGCTCTAGACGGGCACTGGAATGCTCCGGACCCTGCCCTTCGTAACCGTGAGGAAGCAGCATTACCAAGTCATTCATCACATTCCACTTGTCTTCAGCACTGGTAATATATTGGTCGATTATGATCTGTGCTCCATTATTAAAATCTCCAAACTGGGCTTCCCACAGGGTTAGGCTGTAAGGTGTGGTGAGTGAATAACCATATTCAAATCCAAGCACCCCGTATTCGGAGAGTGGTGAGTTGTAAATTTCGAAGCGTTTTTGTTTGTCGGAGAGGTTGTTGAGCGGAATGAAACGCTCTTCCGAATCCTCGAGTGTGATAACGGCATGGCGGTGCGAGAACGTGCCGCGCTGCGAATCCTGGCCGCTGAGCCTGACAGGGTAGCCTTCTTCAAGCAGCGTCCCGTAGGCCAGCAGCTCGCCCATTCCCCAATCAAACTGGCCGTCTTCCACCATCTTTCGTCTCAGCTTCATCATCTTAAGCGATTTGCGGTAGAATTTCTTGTTTTCAGGCACTTCAGTGAGTTTGTTGCCTACGTGCTCGAGCTGCTTTTTGTTGACAGAGGTGTCTGGCGAGGCGTTGAAGTCGCTGGATTTTGCCCTTCTGATCTTATTCCACGTGTCATCAAGGAAGGAAGTGATGGTCGCCTTTTCGATGTTTTTCGACTTTTCCAGGCTTTGCTCCATCTCTTCCGTAAAATTCTTTTCAATATGCTTGATTTCGTCTTCGGTGAGATGTTTATTCTTAAGCAACTTTCTGGCGTAAATGGTGGCCGGGTCATCGTGGTTGCTGATGGCTTTGTAAAGGAGGGGTTGTGTGAAGCGTGGCTCATCCCCTTCGTTGTGGCCGTATTTCCGATATCCGAGCAGGTCGATAAAAACGTTTCGCTTAAAGCGTGCCCTGAATTCCATGGCCAGCTTTATGGTGTATACCATTGCTTCCACATCATCGCCATTGACATGGAAAACGGGTGACTGAAGGATTTTTGCTATGTCCGTACTGTAAGTACTCGAGCGTCCGTCGAGGTAGTTGGTGGTAAATCCAAGTTGGTTGTTCACCACCAGGTGGATGGTGCCACCGGTTTTATAGCCTTCGAGCTCCGACATTTGCAGCACCTCGTAAACAACACCCTGGCCGGCCACCGATGCGTCGCCATGCAGGAGGATGGGGGTGACTTTTGAGGTATCACCCTCGTAAAAATGGTCGAGACGGGCGCGGGCAATCCCTTCCACAACAGGCCCCACAGCTTCGAGGTGCGATGGGTTGGGCGACAACGTCAGCTTGACTTCTGTGCCCTGGTTTGTTTTTCGCTTATAAGTTTCGCCAAGGTGGTATTTCACATCGCCCATCAACTCTTCGTCTTCATACTCAATGCCACCAAATTCACTCAATATACGGCTCATGGGTTTGTGCATGATATTGGCCAGCACGTTCAGGCGGCCGCGGTGTGGCATCCCGATAATGAACTCTTCCGTGCCCAGCTCTGCCCCGCGCTCAATCACTTCTTCCAGTGCAGGAATTATTGACTCTCCTCCTTCCAATGAAAAACGCTTTTGCCCGGGAAATTTCCGGTGGATAAACTTTTCGAACTGCACCGCTTTGGTCAGATCGGTAAAGATGCTTTTTTTAGAGTCGGTGCTAAAATCGGGTGTGTTGCGTGAGCTTTCCATCTTTTCGCGCAACCATTCGGTGATTTCAGGCTTTCTGATGAACTTAAACTCCACTCCGATAGAGTTACAATAAGTTTGCTCGAGATGATCCACAATATCACGTAAAGTGGCGTCGCCTATCCCTATTTCATTGCCGGCATGAAAAACTTTGTCCAAATCAGCTTCGGATAAATCAAAATTTTCGAGTGCAAGGGTAGGGGAATATTTTCTTCGGGTCCTGACGGGGTTGGTTTTGGTGAATAAATGGCCACGTTGTCGATAGGCGTTTATCAGGTTGATGACCTTGAATTCACTGGGCAAAACCTGTTCGTCTCCCTCATCGCTGGTTCGGGCAAACTCAAAGCCCTTAAAAAAACTTCTCCAGCTTTCGTCAACAGATCCAGGGTCTTCCTGGTATTTTTTATAAAGATCATCTATTGCGCTGGGATCGCTGTTCGATAAAAATGAAAAATTGCTCATCGCTTCTTTCGTATCTCCTGTTAGTTTAATCGACAAAATTACATATTTGCAACAAAAATGTTACGCTAATGTTGACGAACTGGCAGATAACATATAGTTTATAAAACAAAACCCTTAAGGATTTCCACACATATTTTTTCGGTTCATTATAATATATTGGTTTAGTGCAAATTCAGTAATCGTGCCATTGTTATTTTTAGAACATTAAAAATCAGTTATTTAGAGGGATTCTAAACACCGGAATATGCATTAAAAATTTGTTAATTTCCTTTGTTCAGGGAAAAATAATTCCTTTAAC
>JAASSU010000421.1 GCA_021767705.1 Bacteroidota bacterium
AGTCCGGGGTTTTTACTTCCTAAAACACCACTAAGATAGGTGGTGTCCTTTTCACTCCAGGCTACTGCAAGGTCGTGGGCCGAAGGGTTCCAATTGATTTCCTCATTTGTTTTGGTGTAATGACATGAGGCGCAATTGTTCGTGCCTTCCCTGAAAGGTACTAGCCCTTTAAAGAGTCGTTCACCTTTCATGATTTCCAGTTCAGAGAATCCACTTTCATTTTTGGAATGGTCGCCTGCACTGTAGGCTTGCGGGAGACTGGCTGCACCAAAAAGGTAAAAAAACAGGACAATTGGGAGCCAGGATTTCAAAATTGTTGAGCTAGTAAATATTTTCATTTGCTTGTAAATTGCTTCTCGTATTTTCGGTTTTCTGTCCATATTGACGTCTTTAGGAGTGCTCAATATTTCTTGTGATCAAACCCGGTTTTGTAATTTTTTCACCAGTCTTACTTTTACGGCTGGCGTTTTTGATTTTCTAAAGAACACAGCACAACCACTTTAGCCATGTGTTTCAAAAATATTGCTGAGTGAATTTCAGCGAATACCTTACGATTTTGAATCAGCAAGTTAAGATATTATTTGAAACAATTAGTTAAATCACATCCTTTTTTTTGTATTTGGATTGTAATCACTTTATGAGGTCAAAAATAAGAAGAGTAGTTGAAAGTATTGAAGTGAAAGGGAAAGGGAATCCGGAGACATGTTGTCTGGACAGATTCTAAATAATTGAAAAAAACTGTTTATGAAATGCTTAAAAATTTCATAAAATTAACACGGCTTTAACAAAAAACTTCTTGACAAGCTATGAAAGCAGGAACCACTCAGCTTTTTAAGTAAAGTAAGTATTTAAATACCGAAATTAATTACCAGCTTCCACCGGCGCCGCCGCCTCCAAAGCTGCCGCCCCCGAAGCCGCCAAAACCTCCGCCACCTCCGAAGCTTCCGCTACCGGAGCTGAAATCGTTCCAGCTTCCTGAATGGCGATTGCCCATACTCATGAGCAATAAAGCACCCAACAAGCCGGAACTGCCACCGCTTCGCCCGCCATAATTGCGGTGCGAGGAGTTTCCCCGCTTAATCATGACGATAATGATAATCATCACGATGATAGGCACTAAAAACCCCGCTCCACCCGAGGAGGTCTCTTTTCGGTACTGGTCGGAGTTGTATTCACCCACGGCAAGGCTCATCAGAACATCCGTGGCGCGGTTCAATCCCTCATAATAATTGTTATTCTTAAACTCCGGAATCATTTCCACATCCACAATGCGGTTGGCTGTGGCGTCAGGAATGACCGGCTCCAGGCCATATCCTGTGGCAATAAAGACCTCACCTTTTTCTCTTGATGTCTTGGGCTTTACGGCGATTACGACCCCGTTATCAAATTCTTTCTGACCCACCTTCCATTTGTTGCCGATGCCATAAGCAAAGCTGGCTTTGTCGTATCCAGCAAAGTTGTCTACAATTACTACGGTGATTTGGTTGGATGTTGTATCACTAAAGGAGACGAGTTTCTGCTCCAAAGCTCGCTCTTGCTGCGGGTTCAGGATATCAGCAAAATCATTTACAAGTCTTGGCGGGTTTTGCTGCCCTGGTAGGTTTTCCTGAGCAACAAGCCCCGGACTGGCAAGGAGAACGGCTATTATCAGCAAGAAAAAATGGTAAGGTTTAATTGTGGTCATAGCTTTAGTTTTTTCCGAATGAGATATCATCCGAAAGTTCATTCACATCGTCTTTTTGATGCGGGAAGTGGTCTTGCAACTGTTTCCCGGCAAGGGCAATGGCTTCAGAAAGGCCTTTGGTAAATTCTCCGTTCCTGAAATGATTCAGCATCAGGAGCTTTACATCACCCCAAAAGTTTTCAGGAACAACTTGATTGATTCCCTGGTCGCCAATAATGGCGAACTTCCGGTTTTTTACGGCAAGATAAATCAACACCCCGTTGCGGAGCTTCGTTTGATGCATATCCAGTTTCTTGAAAATAAACGCTGCACGGTCCATCACATCCCCCGGGCATTTATTTTCGATATGCACCCTGATTTCTCCTGAGGTATCCAGCTCGGCGTTCATAATGGCCTGACGGATTTGTTGCTCCTCTTGTTTCGTAAAAAAGTTGCGGGCGCTGGTGCGCTCCCTGGTCATATTTTCTGACATAGCTGATTTGCTTTTAGGTTAATCGAAAGAAACTTCGGGGGCTTCTTCTGCACCTTGATCCGCTTCGAAGTAAGCCTTGCGGTCAAAACCAAAGGTGTTTGCAAAAAGTACTTTCGGAAACTGCCGGATGCTGGAATTGTATCCTTTGGCTGCTTCATTGAATTTTTTGCGCTCCAGCGCGATACGGTTTTCAGTGCCCTCAAGCTGCGCCTGCAAGTCTCTGAAATTTTGATTGGCCTTGAGATTAGGGTAGCGCTCCACAACCACCATCAGGCGTGACAAAGCACTGCTGAGCCCTTGCTGCGCCTGGTTAAACTGCGCCAGTGACTCCTGGTTTAAATTTTCAGGATTGACATTCACTGAAGTAGCTTTCGCCCGG
>JAASSU010000101.1 GCA_021767705.1 Bacteroidota bacterium
AGCAACACCCAATCAAGACGATAGATGTACATCCACAAAAGCGCCAGCGCTACCGGAAAAAAGGCGGAAAAATAAAACCTCTCGATAGCTATAAAATAGGCGCTCAGCGCAAGAAAAACCGCACTGGCGATGTAGGCTATTTTTATCTTCAGCTTTTCGCTCAAAACTTTAACTTTCTTCTTTAAAGAGTTCCATACTTCTCTTGTTCTCGATAATGGCTATTACCACCAGCGACAGAATAAGGGCGGCCACCACGGTGTAAAGCACAATCAGCCAACGCACCGGATAGGCTTTTTTATCAGATACGAATGGAGCCGTAACGGTGTTGGTAAAAGTAAACTGCTTGTTCACATCCTTGTAGGCTTGCTCATATTGTGCTTTAATTTCATTGTAACGCGTCATCAGGTTCACGATGTAAGCACGATAAACCAGGAATTCGCCTCCTTTTTCCTCCAGGTTACTCTTCAGGCGGTTCACGCCCTGCGTATTGATACGGGAGGCGTTGCCATCCACCGTGCGCAGGTATCCTTCTGTTACTTCCTGGGCCTGGTTCTCCACGTCGATAATGCCGTAATTTTTTCCAAGATTTTGGATAATGCTTCGTACCGAATCTATTTCCTTCTCTTTTTCATGCATCAACCGCTTATTGATTTCGACTACTTCCTCATACTTGGCCCGCTGAATCCTTCTGATCTTGTTATTCACCAACTCAATGAGGGTCTCCACCATATCTTTGGCCTGCTGCGGGTCTTTATCCAGCACTTCAATCTCTATCGACTCATACTGTGTTTTGGTAATCGACACATTCTGGCTGTACTCATAAAGGAGTGTAGAGTAATAATGCTCGTAGTCTTTCCCTATCTCATAATGTTTGCCGAGGTCAAACTTCTGAATCATGCTGTCTTTGATATCCCTGGCCTGCAGCCATTGCAGCAGTTGCTCGGTTTCACTCTCTTCGGAGTATGGCGCCACATTCGAAGGGTATATTATCGCTTTGGAGCTAAACTTTGGCGTGATGAACAGCGAGCTTGAGAACAAGGCCGCCAGCAATACAGCAGCTACCACAACCACACCCAGGTGCCACTTCCACTTCCAGAGTATCAGGACGATGCTTTTGTTATTAAAATATTTTTCCATTTTGTTTCTGTGATTTATATCATTCTTCAGGTTTATCTTCGGTATTGGTATCTTAAAAGTTCAGTTTGGTTTCTTAATCACCTGACTTGCCTTGCCAAAACTATCGGCAACAACAAGTATCAGTGCTGTTATAAGCAGGGCGGCCAGCGTGGTAATCACCACAATCAGCCACCTTACAGGGTAGGCTTTTTTCTCTGCCTCAAACGCACTTTCAACCACAAACTTCTGCGGAAGCACCTCAAAGGCATCCACCTTGGCCTCTTCATATTTTCTTTTAAGCAGGCTGAGCTTCTCGCGCTCATATTCGAGCTGCTGACTCAGCCCGATATATCCGCTGGCATATTTGGCTAAGGTATCCAGTTTGCGTTCAAGCAGCTTTACAGCCCGGTAGTTATTACTTGCAATCTCTTTTGCCAGCTGCTGGTTAAACATTTCGGCCTGCGACTCATAGTCGTGAACCCCCAGGTTACGCAGCTCAGTTAGGGAATCTTCCATCATGTTAATATCGTCCCTGAGCTGCTCATACTTTTGCTTAACGATCTGGTAGGCCCTGACGGCACGGTCGCTGGCAATCTCGTTTTTCACCGAATCGAGGATATAGCTGATTTCGTTGGCGATATCGGCAGCCATGGCCGGATCCTTGTCGAGCACGCTAACCCTTACGGCCATGTAGTCGGTGCGGCTGAAAGTGATATTCTCCTCGTAGGCATCCTGAAGCTTGGTGTATTTGTATTTTTCACCAGGGTCGATATCGTAATGCTCCATAAGGTTAAACTTCTTCGTAATCCGGTTGCGGATACGCGACGACGACAAAAGCTGAAGCATCTGCTCGGTGGCCGCCTCTTCACCATATTCAAGAATGTCCTGCTCATCGCTTTGCATCTCGGTAAGTAACGACTTTGAGATGGAGTTGGATGAAGCAGGATACATGATGACTTCCGATTCATATTTTGGGGTGATGAACCATGGCGATGAAAAGATAACCGACAAAACAACAGCGGATACAGCTACGATAAAAAAAATCTTTCTGTACCTGAATAAAAAAAGAAAAAGCTCGCTGGCATCGAACTCTTTGACATTTCTGGTTTCCTGACTCATTGCGTTGTGTCTGTAAATAATTATTAAACGCTCAAAATTATTAAATTTCTCGCAATATACAACCCGGCAGGGAGACGTTGATGGAAAGTTTATCCTCCCCTAAAGAAAAATGGTTAATTCCTTGATTAGTCCGTTTGAAAGAAAAGTTGGCAGTTGGCAGGATTGCAGTTGGCAAAAAAACTATTCGTATATTCGCGGTTATGGAATATAAAGGCTCAATACAAAAACCTTATTTACTTCTATCACCTTAGTAACTGAGCCGAACACGCTAGAATTCGAACCTTATTACCTTATTTATCTGAGATCATTTTTACTATTGATTAATAAGGTTCAGATACTTTTGGGGATATTCTGGAGTTACTAAGGTTGATAAGGAGAATAAGGTTTTGATGGGAAGAAACATTCGCAAAAGCCCATTCATTCATGCATTCGTTAAAAGAAAGCCACTAATTCACTAATGAGTTTGTTATCATTTAGAGGCATGATTGAATGATTGAATGAATGGAGGAAAGTGGCAGTCATACAGCCATACAATTATCCACCCGAAAATCGAAACACGAAACACGATATTCTAAAACCCAGGGTCGCCAGCCCTTGCAGGGCTTTCAACCCTTCACATCCGAAACTCGAAACCCGATTCAGTGAGACACAAGATATGGGAGCATAAACGAACCAAATCCTGATAGTCGAACTAATCCCGATGAGGTACGAAACGCGGAACAAAGAACACAAAACAAGGAACACTTAAACACCTAAGCACCTGAGCACGTGTACACCTCTTCCTAAACATAACAACGTAATAACTTAAAAACGTAGTAACCTATTAAACGTAGAAACTTCCCAACGTTGCAACCCGATTCCCTTTGCCGGTGCTTTCAGTAGTGGTCTAACCTTTGCGTGCTTGCTGTGCGCGGGCGGTGGCCATGCTGTTGCTGATAAGCTGGTCGATGCTGGCTGTGAGGGCCTGCAAGGCTTCGTTATCAGAGATGGTAGCCCGCAGCTCTATCATGCTAAGCAGGTTGCGCAGGTCTTTCACCAGTGCTTTGCGCGAATCCTCCAACGGCAGAATCTCTTCCTGCTGCTGCGACATAAGCTGGGCCCACACCCCATCGAAGGTGTTTTGCGAGGTATCCAGCGCATTAAGCCATGGTGTCGCCTCTATCAGTTGCACATCCGCGGCAAGCGAAGGCTCAGTGAGGTCGGTAATCATGTTTTTGATGGCTGCTGTTTCCTCGGCATAGCCTGCCTTGTAGGCATCAGAACCGTAACGATGTATCACCCGCAGGATGCGTCCGGAAGCCTCCTTCCAGCCTTCGGCCAGGCGGTAGCCCGCGGCTTCCACATACATCCGGAAACCGATGAAACAACGGTCGCGGTTGCTGTCGGCCTCGCGCACCAGCGGGGTCAGGTTGTTCGACAAATCCCGCTTCAGCGACTTGTCAAAATCAGCAAAACTGTTATTGACAGGGGCTATAAATGCCGGGATATCAGTAGCGCTCAGGTCGTGCTCTGTGAGCAGCCCAAGCAGCGTATCTGTAAATGTATACAGATCTTCATGTGTAATAATATAAAAACTTAGTTCTTTCATTGTTTTTAATTTTTGATGATTGGGGTAAATCCCATTACTAATTTTTGTCCGGTAGTGGCTAACAAGGCTGATTGCGCCCCGCAAATGAATCTGTGGGGTTTTCGGTTGTTATAAATTCCTTATCAGAATACTTTTCCGGATTTTTAATTTCAGTTTTATGGTTGATTGCACACTGGCAACACTAAAAGCAATGCGCCAATTGCCCGCCTGCCCTCAATGTGGGCTTATCCTGTCAGAAAGAGTGCCAAAGCAATGCTCAAAGGCATTTCTTCTGTGAGACAAAACGGAAAACAGGTTTCGCCGGGACCTATTCCTGTCAGCGGCAGCCCCCGGTAAATTGCATTTTCGGCTTCGTCTGACAGACGAAGTGAAAACACAAATGCCAAAACCCATTTTGTCTGTGAGAAGTAGCCCCTGTATAATTGCTCAGGGCATTACATCTGTCAGAAGAAGTCCCTTTGGCAATTGCCGGGGCACTGTTCCTGTCAGACAAAGTGGTCTGGCAAATCATCAAATCCATTTTTCCTTTCGGGATAAGCCCCTCACCGAAACCCAATGTTGCGTTGGCTTCCGGGAAAAGGCATGCGGGATTTTGTTTAAGCGTTTATGCAGTTAGTGATGCAGGTGTTCAGAGTACCGCCCGGCGGCTTGCAGTCAAGCGCAGGGCAGCGTGAGGATGTGCTGCCGCATTTGGATGGTGTAACCACTCCGGGCAGCAATCACTGTTTTACTGAAAACACACGGCAAAAGAATCAGGATGTATAAGAACGTTAACTATTTTATTGCGCCTTAGCGCGGGTTTTCATTTTCAAAACTTCTTTACTATCTCACCATCAGTTTTGCCGAGGCATAGCGCCGGTCATTCACTTCGAGCACCACCATGTACACGCCTGCCGTTAAACCCTGTGTGGGCAGGATTAGCGTTTCTCTTCCGTTGGCCGGGTGCGTGGCGGCCGTTTGGCCATGGATGTTGACCACATGCAGCACGGCATCGTGGTGGTACTGGTAATCTTTCTGCGTGATTTGAAAGCCCTGTTGGGCGCTGTGCTTTTCGATGTAGCCGGGCAGCTCCACAGTAACCGGACCGCCGGCCGGATTGGGGTAAACCTTCAGCTCCGGTGAATAAGTTTTGGGCTCCGGCGCGTTCTCCTCACTCGAGGTGGACAGTATACACCCGTCCAGGGTAATGGTATCGCTGGCAATGGGATAGGGACAAAGCGTGTCATACTCCATCGGTTGGTTATAGATACTGTCGTATTCGAGGTTTTGGTTGTATTTGGCGAGGAATGCTTCGTAATTGCCTTGGCTGGAAGATTGAGTGGTGAAGAATAGGAATTTGTTGTCAAATGTTTTTTCAACGTAACTTAGATAATCATCATTAGTTACTACTCTTTGATCAAGAATATTTCCGGAAGTGTCATATTTCAATGCTAAAGTAGGATCTTCAGGTGGATTGTTTCCCCATCCTGCACTACCTATAAAAACACTGTCGTTGATAAATTTTGATGAAAATAATTTTCCATTTTCATATCCCGATATTAAATCCATTACTTCGACATTTCCTTGAAAATCCAATTTAATAAATGCAGGCCGGGATTCAGAGCTTCCGATATAATGGCTTATGCTACTTAGAATATATTCTTCACCCGGACTAACAATTGATTCCCAGGCAGCGCCACCCGATCCGTTATCATATCCCGCGCTGTCTTTATGTACAATGGTTTCCCACAAGAATTCTCCATTTTCGTTAGTAAGTATGTAGTAACAATTAAGCCAGGCAAGACCTGTTGTTGTATCTGTATAATAAATATCACCAGTTATAAGTAGTTTATCTCCCATGAATTGAGTTAAATCTCTATTTGATTCTGTTCCTGAAAGACTATCTTGACTATTATAGCAAGTTTCCCATGTTTTAAAACCTTGATTATTAATACGAGCAACACAAATAATATCTTCTCCATCATAATCAGGGTCATTTTCAAAGCCCCTATGATACAAACCAACCGCACACCCCCCATCTTCATTGGGCACAACGTCTCTTGCATAATCCAGATTCATTTGAGTATGCATTATATTACACCATTCTATTTCGCCACACGCGTTTAGTTTAATAACATAAGGATCCCCGTATTGATCTTCTTTATAGGTGGCACCCACAATAAATATTTCTCCTTGATTATTTTCAGTTATATCATGAATTACCGTTGTATATTGCGATGAGCCAATAGTCTTTTCCCACAGCGTATTACCATTGATATCAGTTTTCATCAACCAACAATAGTTAGGATAAGACGCATCAAGCCATCCAGATAAAAGATAGCCTTTGTCATAAGTTTCTTTGAAACTTTGAGATACCGCGTTTTCATTCGCGTGGTAAATATGGGGCCATCCATTTTGAGCTGATATACTTATAATAGTAATTGATGTAAAAAGCAGTAGAAATATTTTTTTCATAATGTTTAACAAAAAAGTTAAATCCCCTTTGCCTTATAATAGGCAAAGGGGATTTGAAATTATTTACTTCATTAGACTTATTTTAACCGATTGTATCTCTTTACCATTGGCATACAATTGCACAATGTAAGTACCGTTTTCGAGATGCTGCAGGTCAATCATCTTTTTGTTTTCGTCGTATTGCAGCTTTTCTTTATGCACGGTTTTTCCTGACGAAGTGATGATTCGAATAACCCCTGATTTCATATTCTCCAGGTGGTATTTAGCTACGAGATATCCTTTCGCCGGATTCGGGTATACCTTCAGTTTCTGTTCTTCAGGTATTTCAGCATTGGAGTAATCCCGGATTTCAACCGATTTATTTGATGAAGGCAGATAAACGTATTCTTCCCGTTCCATCTCTCCCATGGCCCGGAGCATATTTCCGGCATAAAGCACAGGCTTGCCGCTGCCGTTATCCACAATATCCCATAAACCGGCGATATGAGCGCTGTCGGCCGAGGGGAAGGCCAGGGTGTCCTGCCTCATAGCAACTAACAGGTTAATTAATTGCTCATAGCTGCTGTTTTCCTGCAGCTGTTCGTCCGTAAGGGTGAACTGTCCAGGAATATTATTTACTACTTCTCCGGCCTGGTTGTATTCCTCTTGCTGTACATGCAGGAAGGCCAGCTCATATTTTGCCTTTACCGACGGCTCATCCTGCAGCAAGTTTTTCAAGCTATCGGTCGCCCCCGGAAGGGTTGTATCGGTTTTAAAAATCCGCTGCAGGTTCCGGTAGGCTTGCTGACGTTTTTCCTTATAGCAGGCCACTTCCTGTTCCAGGATTTCTTTGGCGCCGTTAATGTCTACCCCTTCCATGATTTGCGCCATCATGTAATCGGGGAGAGGGTTGCTCCGGTTTTCCAGCTTATCCATAATATCATCCTTTTTGGCCGATTGCGGGTTATCCACCATAATGTCCCTTATCATGACATCCGGCAGTACCAGTTCTTTTTCGGCCGATGATTTTAAAACGGTATCCGAAAGATACGGCGATTTACTCATCAGGTCAAGATACAGCTCCTGCGATTCATCCGGGAAGCTGGAAAGCACCTCGTAGTTCAGTTGCTCCGTATCGCCGCCGTCTTCAAGGCTCTGCAAAGTGGCTTCGGTAGTAGAAGCGTCTTGCGAAGCGGATTCCATCGTACTACGCTCTTTGCTGATATCGCCTCCCGATTCGAGGTTGGAAGGACAGGAGCTAGTGGAATCGTACAAAGAATTTTGATTTTCTATTCTTTGAATTGTGTTTTCATTGTTTATAGGAGATGGTCTAAGCTTAGTTTCTGAACTGTTTGTATTATGATGATAATATCTGAAATGTTCGGCCCCATAGCTGTTATCGATGTTGTAGACCATGGAATTCTCCGTAAAGGTATTGCCTGCGGCGGCTGTGTCGCTGTCTATACCCGATCCCTGGTTTTTGGCGATGCCTATATTCGGACCTGTAGGGCCTCCGTCTTCGGGGGTTACCAAAATGTCGGTATGGGTTTGCACGAAATCGTTGCATTTGATGCACAGCCCTTCATAAACCCCATTTCTATTTTCACCGGTAGCTACCACTCCGTAATCCAGACTCTCGAAATAGTTGTTGTAAATCAGGTTGTAATTAGGTCCGGAATTCAAGATATATACTCCGGTAGCATCACCTATAGGTGTTGATCCATTAAATATAAAACTATTATTCTCAACTTGGTAGCTATTACATTCTTCGAGATAAACTCCATATGGCTCAGTCCAATCATAATAACTTTCATCAGTAAAACTAAAGTTGCAAGATGTTATTCTTGGATAATCTATTGCACTGGCATAAATACCTCTGTACGTATTATTGAATTCAGTGTGTCTTACATCAATGTATCTGTCAGTTGTATAGTTTATTGCATAAATACCGTATTTCAGGTTTTCAAAAGTGGAGTAATCCCATTGGTCACAAGGTTGTTGAGTGCTCGTACATTGCCCATCAAGTTTAAAATATGAATTGTAGCTAACAATTCCCTTACCTTCATTTGTTGTCTGCCCAAGCGTAGGATAAATAATAAAGTCAGAATTTACAATGTCCACCCCTCTGACTCCATGAAACTCAATAAAAGAAGTGAAGTCTCCACCTCCGGTTGCTGGACTGGATGTGAACTGGCAATTATTAATATAACTAAGGTTTGTATTATTGTATGAGCCGAAATTAATCGATATTGTATTGTTATTGAACTCAGAATCTTTTATTTGCACCACGCCTCCTGTCATATCAATAAGAGTTCTTTCATTATAAAAGTCCCTGGCACGATAAACTTGTATTGCACATTCCGCAGATTCGATGGTACTGTTATTAACTTTTAAATACCCTTGGTTTGAAAGAGGGATTTGACTTAATGAAGACTGGCCCCAAACCTCAATTCCATGCCATTTATCCTGCGGTTCCCGGCTTATTATTGCTGTTCCATCTACATATAATCTTGCTCCAGGTTTGACAATTATTTTAGCACCGGTTCCAACTATTAATGAATCAGTAATAGTAAGGTGCCCACCACTATTTATGGTTAATGTATGATTTAAGAAATGATTATGATTCCATATAATTGTATCATTAATTTCTGTAGATAGTGTATCTACTTCATCAGCAAACAAGTTGTACAACATTTCCAAATTCAGAGCCGCACGCATTGCATATCCCATTTGCGAAGGAGATAAGTAATCTTTGCATTTGTTATAACCCATCAAATTGTTTGACACTCCATATAAATGAAGATCTGTACACTGTGAATATGGGATTTGCAACACATCTGGTCCACAATCGGCCCAGGCAACATTCGCATCAGGATGAAAAGTATCGTCGAAGCCATCATCTAAATAACAACCGTTAAAAGTATGGCCTAACTGAAAAATATGACCTAACTCATGCGCTAGTAGCCCAGTATGTGTATCATAGTTATTTGGATTGACTCCAATTTCTATCATTGGATCACCCATATGACCCATTCCATAAGTTGCACCTCCAGTATAAGAGAAATAAAAGATATTTAAAACAGTACTAGCATTAATACCAAAGAGAGATTTCAACTCAGGATGGTAATCAGTTGAAAATTCATAATAATCACTGTCGTCATGATAATATATTGAGTCCAGCTTGAATTGAACTCTGAAATCCGAAATAAACTCAGCAGGTGGTGATACTTCGATAACAGGGTTATTCAAACCTCTGTACAGATCCGTAATCTCATCAATCGCATTTTCAAAGTCACTCATCTGAGAGGGTTGAAACATGCCTGATCCATCGTCATTTCTCATAAAATGAATATTAACCCGCATAGTAATCACTGGTGTATTTTGAAACTCTTGATCTTGATCAGGAATGTAATCTTCATATGAGGTTAATGATAGAGTCTGATTAATAAGCGTGTCATGATTATGACAATAATGCTCTGTTTGTGAACTTCCAAATAAAGATAGTGATAGTAAAAAAATTAAACTGAAAATTGCTTTTTGACTTTTAATTAAAGTATTCATATAATATTGGTTTTATAGGTTTTAATAATCTAATTGGTTTAAAAAGAGCTAATGTTTCTCTTATGGAGACCTGTTGCGTTGTGGATACAATTCATATAAAATCATAATTCTATTATTGTTTGGATTCTTATTAAGGGTTACAGGGCCCTTTTGATTTTACATCTCTAAAATACTATAAGCAAACCCTTATGTAAAGAAAATCTGAAAATAAAATATCAATTTAGAATTAATTTAATTAAGAAACTAATCCGGAAGATAGTCAATTGATTAATTCGTTGATTAGTCCGTTTGAAAGAAAAGTTGGTAGTTGGCAGGATTGCAGTTGGCAAAAAAACTATTCGTGTATTCGTGGTTATGGAATATAAAGGCTCATTACAAAAACCTTATTTACTTCTATAACCTTAGTAACTGAGCCGAACACGATAGAATTCGAACCTTATTACCTTATTTACCTAAGATCATCTTTACTATTGATCAATAAGGTTCAGATACTTTTGGGGATATTCTGTTACTAAGGTTGATAAGGAGAATAAGATTTTGATGGGAAGAAACAATCGCAAAACCCCATTCATTCATGCATTCGTTAAAAGAAAGCCACTAATTCACTAATGAGTTTGTTATCATTTAGAGGCATGGTTGAATGATTGAATGATTGAATGGATGGATGGTTGAACGACGCTCTCATACAGCCATACATTCATTCAATCATTCACCCGGAACACGTAAACACCTATTCTCAAACGTAGAAACGTAGTAACCTACAAACCCCGGAATATTTCCCCCGTCCCTTTCTCTTTCTTCGATTAATGTTAATTTTGGGGTTTTAAAACCGGGAAGCATTGAAAATCGCAGTCAACACACGTTTATTGCTCAAAGACAAGATGGAAGGCATCGGCTGGTTCAGCTATGAAACGCTC
>JAASSU010000009.1 GCA_021767705.1 Bacteroidota bacterium
GAAGCCGCCACCAAGCCCCTCCCTTTCACCAATACTCTGAAAGCCTCGTCATTTCGATACCGAAGCTTCGGTAAGAAATCTCAATTGTTTTAACGGACAACAATGATTTCTAATTAAAAAATAAAGTTAGCAACAACTATCCACAGAAGCATCAGGTTAACCACTACCATAAACCCAACCAGCGAGCTCACAATGGCCGAGTTCCACACTGGTGCTCCTTTCCTGAAAAAGCGGTAAATGAACGAGGATGGAATCATTGATAGTACGATGAAGAGCAATAACGTATCAAAAAAATAAAAGAAAGTATGCCAGTTAACCGCTTCATTGCCGATTAGCCATAAAAAGGATGCAATCCCGAAATAGAATATGTTGCTGACTAATAAGGCAAAGAAACCTTTTGAAAGCTCTGATATTTTTCTGTTTGAAAAGGATAAAGTCATGATGCAGTGTTTTTAAATCAGAATTAAGTTTACATAATTCACTAAAAAATCAGAGCTGATAAGTGCATAAGAGAATAACAGAAAAATAAGAATAGCGACACCCGGAATGGTGGCAAGAAAGGCAGAAAACATGACTCCGACCGCTTTTCTGAAAAAACGGTAAAACCCGGCTGAAATGGCTACAACAACCAGGGTGAAGAAAATAAACTCTTCAATCAATTCGGGTTGACTTAGCCAGGAGAGTCCCATTTGTTCTTCATGGAAGAAAATTACAAACATAAAAAGGCTTCCTGTAAGACAAAGTCCAAGAAATCCTTTTAACGTTTCCAGTGAAAATAGCTTGGAGATGTTCATGTGAGTAGTTTTTGTGGTTGATAATTCAAAACTAGTGTAATCCTGATTAAAACGCAAGTTTTCAGTTATTTATTATTCCAATACGTCAGTTTTTGTCAAAGGTTTCTGAAGATTTTGAATTTTTAATCAGCCACAATTCTATAAACAATTATTTTTCTGAAGGTATCAGCGTCACTACCGTAATTTCGCTTTTGGTTCCCACGCGCATCGGCGGGCCGAAAGTTCCGGCGCCCTGCGATACAAATATGCACGTGTTTTTATAGTGATGGAGCCCTTTGTTGTAGTCGAACATTAACCCGGCAACCAATGTGATGGGGAAGATTTGTCCGGCGTGGGTGTGGCCTGACAAATACAAGTCGATGCCACGCTTTTCAGCGTACTGAATACCATCCGGACTGTGGTGAAGCAATACGGAAGGTTTACTGTCGTCGAGGTGTATGCTGTCCATCACACTTTTGATGGTAGGGCCTTTGCCCGTGGCGTGCATGTTGACCTTGCCTTCATCAGCAAGCAAATGGTTGAGGCCAAGAATCTGCATGTCCCTGAACTGAGTTACTTCATTCTCCAAAACAATAACACCAGCTTTTCTGAGCATTTGCTTGATGGTGTCCGGTCCGGTGTAGCCATCATGATTTCCTTCCACAAAGTAAACGGGGACATCCAGCTTTTTCAAGGGCTCGAGTACTTCAGGGTTGAGGTGGATGCGGCCATCGAAGAGGTCACCGGTAAGGAAAACGGCCTCAACAGGCTGTTGGTTGGTGGCTTCCACAATTTTATCCAGATGCGGCTTCCCACGAAAGTGGCCCAGGTGGAGGTCGCTCCAGTGTATCACTTTGGTGGTTTCTTTCAGGCCTTTTACAGGCACCTCCAGCGAAGTGACTTTAAGCTGGCTGGCATTCCAGGCCCCGTAGGTTGAAATCAACAAGGTGAGCGAAAGAGCCAGCACTCCATAAGTTTGAGGACTAAAAGCGCTGACAAGGCGAATTAAATCAACCAGGGCTACCGACAACAGCAGGTAGAGCAAAATACCCATGGTGATGGCTGCTCCGATGTAAATTGTTTGTCCAAAAGCCGTGACAGCGTTAGCAAAAGGTATAAGTCCGAAAAACATGTAGAGTGTCAATGCGCCAAAAAGTACATTCAGAATCCAGACCCGGTTCACCCCAAAATACCATGCCAAGCGTTGTGACAAGTAAATATTGGCGCCAATGAGTATGCCAATAAACAGAATCATAAACCCTGCAAATACGAGTTGTTTCATACTTTGTAAGTTAAAATGTAAGCGTTAGTGAAAATTTCCATTCTGATTTCAAGAAAAGAAACAATCCTGGAAGTAAAAGTTTCAGTCGGACCTCTTCTTTTCAAAAGGAAAAGTATTTATCTTATTGATTCAGCAGGGCTTTCATTTTTTCTGATGAAATGACTTCGATATTCTTATCAGAGGCGGTGGGTTCGCCGGCCAATATATTTATCAAAGAGTCAATTTGTTTGGTCAGGTTTTGTATTTGTCCGTCGTATTCGTTGCTGTTTTGAGCAATGGCTTTAAAAATCTGCTTGTAAGACTGAATCCGCAGGTCAACATACTGGTGCAATAACTCGTTCCGTTCTCTAATCCCGGGAGGAAGGTTTTCAAGGCTGTCTGCCTGGCTCAATATTATTTTGCACGCTCTCCAGTTAGGTATCCCGGTATTATTGATGGTGTAGAGGTATGATTGCGGACTGGCATCGTAACTGGTACGGTAAAGTCTCAGTGCCGTATGCTCTGTTCTGGCAAACTGATCCATAAGGTGTGCATATTCCAGCATGTCTTTGGGTTTGTTCACTACCGTGAAGTAAATGCCTGCCCCAAGCAAAATCACAACAAGGCTCTCGCCAAGCGCCCTCACCCACTTGATCCTGATAAAGGGCGGGTAGATAGCAAAACCATAGACGATTCCGGACAAAAGTCCGCCAAGGTGTGCCGCCATATCGATGCCCTCCTGAAACCCTCCCATGAGGTTATAAACTACCAAAATCAAGAAAGTGTTGAGCAACCGCTTTTGTTCCCTGCGGTTGGGAGGGTTGGTCAGCAGTGTAGCGATTTTCACCCCAAAGAGTCCAAAGATAGCCCCTGAAGCTCCCACGCTGACAGTCATGTCGTGCCACCAAAAGCTTACAGCACTGGCAGCAATTCCTGTAACGAAATAAGCCACCAGGGTCCTGAGGCTGCCGATGTTTTTCTCAAGCAAAGGCCCTACAAACAACAGTGCTATCAGGTTGGGAACCAGGTGCAGCAGTCCTGAATGCAGGAATGTATTGCTCAGCAACCGCCAGTATTCTCCGTCAAGCACATCAATAGAGAAGTTGGCTCCCCATGCGATAAGAAAGTCTGGCGAAGGAAAAAACAGGTGGGCTCCTGCAATCAGCATGATGATAAACACCAGCAGGTTGATATGAAAGAGTATGGGAGTAATGAAATATCCGTTTGTTGGGGCAAATAATTCGGTAAAATGCTGAAAGGTATCCTTCTTGCTCTTTTTATCCTGATAGGAAGGGCTTTCAACGAGTGTGCGGTCGCCCCTGAAATCAGGGCAGTCCTCCTCGAAAGTGGCTCGATCGCCGGTAAGGCTGCAAATCATTCCTTTCTTTGGATCAAAACTATGAAGCTCACAGACTTTACAAAAGCGTAGTTGTTCTTCTCTGGTCATGGCCGCCTGTTTTAGTTGAGCTGTCCACGTTCTTTGATAATTACCTGCAAGCGGGGGTTCGCCCGGTTCAGCGAGTAGGGAAGCAGGATGGAATCATCAATGTAGAGGTACTCGAGGTTGTTACAGTGTTCAATACTTCCGGGGATTTCCACCAAAGGGCCACAGAAAGCCACATTCAGTTCGATGAGGCTTTCGAGGTTGCCGATAGAGGAGGGAAGCCTTTTCAGGTTGTTTTTCCCGATAACGAGGTAATTCAGGTATTCGAGGTTGCCTATTTCCTGTGGGACAGCGGTCAGCTCATTGTCGTTGAGGTAGAGGAATCTGAGTTTCGTAAGCTGCCCGATCTCTTCAGGAAGCCTGGTCAGCTCATTGTGCGACATGTCCAGCTTTTCGAGGTTTTTGAGCTGGCCAATTTCTTTCGGAAGTTCTTCAATCTTGTTATGCTTAAAGGATATTTCCTTCAGGTTCGTCAAATTTCCAATCGATGCAGGGATAGATGTCAGGCTGTTGCTGCTCACCACAAGGGTTTCGAGATTGGTAAGCTGGCCTATCTCCTCAGGAAGTTCTTCAAGACCGTTTTTAAAAAGGTAGAGCTTCTTTAGATCCTTGAGCTTGCTGATGTCGGCAGATAGCTCATCGATCTTTGCGTACTTGATTTTGAGCTTGGTGACGCCATCCGGGTTGTTCAGGGCTTTGGTGAGCTTCTTACTGCTTCCGCAGGATGTCAAAAAAAGTGCAACTGTAAGGAGCAGTGATAATATGAAAATGTTTCTCATTTGTTTCGTGAATACAATCATGTTTTCAGTCATAGTTTTTATTCTTTAAAGGTAACTTTATAGATAAGCACTAATTAAAATCAATGGCTAAAAAAGCTTCATTTGAGCAAATACACCTCTGCTTTTACAGCTCTACTAATCCATTGACAAAAGATTCCACCACGTCCTTGTTTTCCTTTAACAAGTCTTCCCCGCTGTATGACACTAGTTGGATGGTCCCGTTTTCGTTTGAGTAGTAGTAGCCGTAGTAAGTAAACCTAAGGCCGTGCATTGTCCCCGACATTTGCATCCGAAGCACCTTTAAGCCGTTAACCATGCGGTATTCCTGTTCTTCAACCACCAGGTCGGGAGCTGCATTCCTGGCATTGGAAATGGCGATGCTGCGAAGCGATTCAATAGGGATAGACAGCTTTTCGGAGATGAACATCCCATAAAAATCATCATCTTTTTTCTCAAAGAGAAATTCGGCATCGTCATTCTCACCACCCTTCGAAAACTTCCATTTTTTTGGATTTATCCAAATACCTATGTTCAGCCTTTTGCTCTTTACCAGGAAACTGGAGTTTTCGGGTTTAGTAAAAATCTGTTCATTCATCGGGATTTCAGATGCGGATACAATACTGTCGTTGAGGTATTTCCAGGTTCCGTTTTCGTAAAGGATAACTTCATCACCCGACTCGGTAATTGCATTGATTTGAGCCTGTAGGAGTTGCATGCTAAAAACTGCCAGTAAGATTAGAATGGTTTTTTTCATAACGTTTTTTTGATTTGATAATCAACTCATGGTCTGTCTGAGAGGGGTAAAGATACAAAAAAGATTGTGTCGGGCCTGTCCAAAAATCCATCGATGTTTATTTACAGAATGCAGTTAATGGAGGCTCACTGGACAGGATCTTAACCTGGAACAGGTTGAATTGAATCGGCCATACTTGCACTCCTAATGGGGCTTTTCTCCGTAACAGGCTAACTGACGCACTGGCTTGTAAACTGTTTTCAGTAGTATGTCTATTTATAGCCTGACACTATTTGAAAGGAACAATTTTATATCCCTGCTCTTGCAGTTGCCTGTGCAGATAGGCGATGTGCGACGGCCCCACCTCGCAGCATCCTCCTATGATGGTGGCTCCGGCGTTGACCCACTGCAAGGCGTGTTCGGCGTATTTTTCTTCGTGCATGTCGTGCCGTGCTGAGAGCAGGTCGACAGTTTTTCCGGGTTTAAGCGGTTCTACAGAGGTAAAACCGTTTGCATATCCACCAAAGGGTTTGTTTAAATGGCCTAAGGCCTTCAACCCCTCGCTGATGGTTTCGGGGAAAGAGCAGTTGAACAGCAGCGCATCCACCGGGTATTGCTCAACGGCGCTCAATGCTTCCTTTATGGATTCTCCTGAACGTATCTGGTCCGGCTGGTTATCAGCAATGGTAAAGCTCATAAAAACGGGCTTTCCGGTTTCGAGGGCGACCTCTATCGCTGCCCGAGCCTCCTTGATGTTGGAGATGGTTTCGATGAGAAACAAATCGACAGATGGTTTTTGCAAAGCTACAATTTGCTGGTATTCTTGCCTGATTTCAGCAAAAGACCTGTCGTTGGCAGTGTAGCTTGCAACCAAAGGAGGCAGGCATCCTGCCACCTGCACATCACTGGCTTCAGCTCCCAGCTCCTTGATGGCATCGGCGGCAATGGTTAAAGCCTGTGTTTGCAGCTCCTCAAACCACTCCAACCTGCCATCACGCTTTAAGCGGGTGGGGGTGGAGGTGTAGCTGTTTACCGTAATGACCTTGGAGCCGGCCCTGATGAAGTCCTGGTGTACTTCCTTCACAATTTCCGGACGGCTCATCATCACTTTCGAAGCCCACATCGGGTGGGGTGGTTTGCCCGCCCGTTTGTAAATCTCCTGACCTACACCGCCGTCTAACAAAACAATTTCTTTCATACGCCACAATTTTGCCAATGTCTGTAGTATAAACCGTTTAGATGGGTTTTAGTTTTTTCGGAATGGAAATGATTAAACTGAACGTTTCCCTACCTCATCACCATAATTTTGTTTACTCCCACACTTTTTCCATTCACATTGAAACGGTAAAAATAAATTCCATTTCTTACGCGGTGTCCGGATTTGTTTTTCCCTTGCCATTTCACCTGATGGGTTCCTTTTTCCTGAATTTTGTTAGCCAAGACTTTCACCAGGCGGCCTTCCATGCTGTAGATTTCCAGGCTGACTTGGGCTTCCCTTTTCAACTGATACGAGATTATTGTGCTTTTTTCAAAAGGATTTGGAAAACATTTCACCGGATGGTTACCGGAAACAACTGGCTCGACAGATTGCAGGTTTTCGCCTTGTTTTACGGTTACGGTGGTTTCGCTGTTTGCCTGTAGCACCACATTTACATAGCAAACATCTTTGCCATTTTTCGTGCTTACCTGCAACATGTTTCCATTGGTGGCAGTGTATTGATGGTTGTTGGCCGGCATCACGAATTTCACCACTGCATCGGCGAAAGCCTGGTTTTGGTTATTGGTGATGGTCGCCACCAGACTGTCGGAAGAGCCATTGTTTTCATCGCTGAAATCGATAGCCAGGTTTTGTCCGCCCGATCCGGTGTAGGAGGTGTATTCGGGCGTCAGCTCACTATCGCTGACACGGATGACGCGATAAGCTCCCGTGTTATTGCAGACGTTGTCCGTCCCGATATCGTAAGGGTGCGAGAAGTCGTTGGTATTCGAATGCTGATGGCCCCACAGTGCCATATCGGCACCCAGTGCGTTCAGGTTGATATCGTTGTTAAAGTCAAAGTGATAGAACAGGGCCTTGGTTTTATTTCCGGCTGCCTCCAAATCATCCTCAAGCCATTCGAGCTGCGAAGGGATAAACCCCCGATCGCCGTACACATCATACATGTACTGATCGTAGTTGTCCGACGATTCCAGACCCACATAATGAACATCGCCATAATCAAAGCTGTAATCGTGCACGTAATATTCTTCCCTTTCGGGAGGAATGTTGCGCTGCCCCCACCCGAAAAACTTCCACCAGTCACGACGGGCTGTGCCCTGTGGCGGGGGCGTGGGATCCCATCCGCCCAAATCGTGGTTGCCTGGAACAACATAAACCGGCACTTCAAACTTTTCGAGCAGCTCCACGGTTTTTGTGTGGTGACGCAGGCATTCAAAATCTTCCATTTCGCCCTCATTCAGTAAATCGCCCGTCAGCAACACAAACTCAGGACGAAGCAGGTTGATGTCTTCAATCACTTCCTCCAGGTCATCCATTTCTGAATCATCTGTTTCATAACCCGGGTCGCCATAATAGGTTTTGCCAGGTAGATGGGTGTCCGTTATCTGGATAAAATAATAGTCGTCCTTGTAAGATTCGATAACCTTTACGGCATTGGTCACATGGTCGTAAATGCCTCCCGAAGCAGTTAGCTCCAAATCGTATAATTCATAAAAGTTTGGATCCGAAACACGTGCCTCCAGTGTCCATTTGTCAAGATATGCATTGTATTCCGACGATTCGATGGAGAGGTCAGTGGTATAATCCTCATACAGAAGTCGTGCTTCCCATCCGGTGGTGTTTTCGGGAGCAAAACATTCGATAGTCAGGAGTTCTCCGGGAGTCACAATTGAAGGGATATTCATAAGCGGACGCTGTACCACGCTGAGCGTATCGGCCTGCGGCGTCATGCAACCGCCCACGCTTGAAACGAGTTCCGCCGTCTGCATGTAGTCAACCGTGTTTCCATTGATGGAAGCACTGGTAAACTGAAGGTTGCTGTTGCCGTTGCCGACAGGGGTAAAAACCAGCTTTATAAGGGGCCCCATGCCACTGAACTCAACACCGCCGCTGTAGGTCAAACTGATATTTCCGGTGCTGGATTGATCAGTGATGCTGCCTGTTTCAGAAAGGGTTCCCTCAATCTCATATCCCTCGAAACTCAGGATGGATGCATCATAACTCAAATCGAGCTGAAAGCTGTTGAGGTCTTCCGTTTGGTTCAGGAGTCCGATTCGAACCGGGATTTCGAAAGGTGCCTCTTCATCCACCAGCCTTTCTTCGGTGGATAACGAAAAAGCACCAGGAGCCGATTGCAGGTCGTCCGGTCCGCCCGGCAGCAGGCAGGGGCCGTAGTAGTCCGTGATAATCCCGCGCAGCGAATTGAATGGATAGCTTTCGATGGCCGGGAAGCCGTCTTCCTGCAGGCTGTACCTTCCTGGTCTTACGGCGCACTCTCCGCTTCCGTCATTCACCCAAAAATTCGCGTATTCATCATATTCCGAACTCATTTCACAGTTGCTAACTTCTGCAAGCACGCCTTCATACGCTTCGTCCCATACTTCGCTTGTGCTGATTTGCGCATAGTCGGGCAGCGGATTGGAGGAGCTGATAACGGAAAAAGCCGTCAGATCCTTGATCTCTGTCATCCCGTTGTATTCATATACCAGCCCCGTAATCAGAATGCTGTCACCAACATTTGGAGCGTAGTTATTATCATAGATGAAAAGCCCGTTCCACGGGCCGCCCTCCGAAGAGGAAATAAAATACCGACCCCCATTAAAATCCGTTACCGTAACTATCCCGCCCGTGGTTACCGTTTGCCCCTCATATGGAGAAGGGTACGAGCCATCACCGGCAATGGTGGTGTACTGTATTTCGTAGATGCTTGTCTGGCCAATCAAAAGCATCGGCACTAAACCGAGAATAAATAACGCTAAGCTCCTCATTAATCTGCTGCTTAATTTCAAAATGTGTTAAAAGGCCGTAAAGTTACCATTTCTCAGTGGATTTGCTTATGTGAGGAGTGTTATGAAATTCCAAAGAAAGCAATACCAGATTCCAAATCGGAGCGAAGCGGAGATCCCGCGATCGGGATTTGGCTGCCGCTGTAGGAGAATTGCCTTCAATCTTTTTATCGCAATTATAAGTAGCGTTAATAAACAATACAATATCACCAGAATACCTATAAGTAGTTAATGCATTTTTACCTGGTTTTTTCACCCCAAAATGGACTCCATATATGCAGGAGGGTATGGTGATAACCAAGAGCTCCCTGCGACACTCAACACCCCTTCTGCTCAATCGACCATTTCATTATTAAGCTTCTTAAGGTAATCGTAATACTTCTTCCCGCCATAGGCTGCGCCCATGGATAGGAGCATGGTCATACCGCCACCTATGGGCGCTCCATTGCCAGAGTGCTGGTTTCCGTTTTGGTCATGCTCGTCCGGAGGTGGGGGCGGGACTCCCTGGGCCGCGGAGGTTAATGGGCTCATGGAAATCCCAATGCTCATCAGGAGAGTAATTGCTAATCTTTTGATGTGTGTTTTCATAATACTTTAAATTGATTGAATTTTTGCCAAGTCACCTGGTTAATCCTGCCTTGTTCAGGTGCAATTCAGCGGTCGGCTTTTTCATTTATCTTATAAATACTTTTTTGGTTGACAGTGCTTTTCCGGTTTTTACAGTGGTGAGGTAAATGCCGGTAGCCTGAATTGGAAAACCAGTCAGGTTTCCAGGATCTAACAGGTTTCGGTGGAGCACCTGTTGACCCAATAAATTATAAACTCGCACTTCTCCCGGGTCATCTGCTTTTATAAAAACCTGATTCCCGTAGCTGTAAATTTCAATGCCATCAACATCCAGATTCTCTTCGATGCCGGTTATGCCGTTGATAAGGAGGAGGAAGCGGTCGGGATTGGACGTGGATTGGTTAATTGTTAATTGTTTATTTGTCCGCAAATTATAGACCACTCCACTTTCCAAATCCTTTAGCAAAATATCCAATGATTCCCTGAAAGTGTTTTCAATGACCGAAATCGTGTATTCGGTATCATTTCCAACTTCCAGGGCGAGCGGAATAGTAATCTCCTCGCTGGTGTAGGGCAAAACATTGATGCTGAGTTTTGAATCCCCAGCTTTGGTGTAAAGCTGGGGAGCGTTAGAAACACCCATAAGTTTATACGCATCGAAATCACTATCAAAATCATTGGTGGCAATGCCATTAAAGTGGATGTATGTTTGATCCGAAAATCCATTGCCTTCTACTTTCAGCACCAGTAAATCTTCTACATTGTTTTTTTCTTTATAAAAATTTGATGAAGAATGCACTCTTGCAGAATTTAGAAGAGTTAATTCGGGATTAGAGGAGGCTTTGACAAAGAATCCGTTCATGGGAGGGATAATGCCATCGGTAAGCGAACCAATGCTGCCGTTCCAGCTAACGTATTGTCCTACATCACCTTTATAAACATACACCGAAGCATCGATGTGGGTTTTTTCACAATCATCCCAATCCAGGCCTGAAGGGTATGGATTGCCCATCAGATTCCAGCCTGCCCCGCCATCAATGTTATAGGTGATAGTCGGAGTGGTGGTTTCATCCAGAATCAAATCAATGCAATTAAGCTCCCCGGCAAAGCTTTTTGTAACATCGGCTTCATAAGCCACATTGTACCCCCGGCCTACGACAAAATCATCTTCAAAGGCGGTGTTCCAGTTGCCTTCGTTATTCTTGGTGTTGATCCAGTAGTTGGTCACCTCATCAAATTTGTAGAAGTCATCATTGCCTGGAATGGGGTTTTCACCGGAGACAAATTCCGGGCGAATGGCCTGCCCCGACACCGGCGATGAAAGAAAGTGCCACCCGGCATTGCCTGCATATTGCGGAATGTATTGCTCAACGGTGGCATTCACCCCAGTGTTTTCATGGATAAGCGAAGCGGTGGCGGTAGCATCCGACTTGATTAAAAGGCCACTAGTACCCGAAAGGTTAGAAAGTGAATCCGTAACCGTTAGCCATACGCCTGCATCTATGGTCAGGCTTTTCCCGGTTTCGATCAGCAATTCAATACACTCGCGATTATCATTTAAGTGAAGGTTAGAGTTTACCGTTGCTCTTGTCCAACTGGTAGAAGGTATTCCTTGTCCGCTGAGCCAGCTGGCGGGGTTCGTCCAGTTCCCATCGGCTGCGCTTTCGTATGGAACCGGAGCTGTAGAGATTATCCAGTCCTCATCATTCATGTTCATTAATGTGCCATTATTGGTCACTATCTTATCTTCTGCTGTAGTTCCTGAACCTGAATTAAACGACCAGTATCCTACAAGTCCGTTTTCGGTTTCACTGTGCGTTTTGTGCATCATTTCCCTTATTTCTGTAGTACCAAGCGCACGGTTCCAGATCGTAAACTCATCAATTTGGCCATTCATAAAATATGAATTGTCCAGGCGGCTACCCAGAACGATCGCATTGTCCGACATGCTTACTGCAATGTTTTCGGTATCTTTCTCTTCTCCATCTACATAAAGGGTGATGGCGCTTCCATTACTGACACCGGCCACATGATGCCATAACTCATCACTCCATGAATAGGAGACTTCTGCTGTTGAGCTTCCGTTCCCGGCTCCGAAAATCACACCTTCTGTTTCCCCTTCATCTCCTGTAAGAAAGTACCAGTCGGTATTTGAATCTCTTCCCTTGTCTATAATACCACTCCATTTTGCTGGACTGTTAAGCTTGATCCAGAATTCAACTGAAAAACTATTGCTGTTGTATAAACTGTTGGAAGGGATGGCAACATAATCGTCCACGCCATCAAATTCAAGTGCGGATCCTACAAGGTTGTCTGTAGGTACTCTGCTTTCATAGGTGCCAATATCCACCCGTCCCTGATAAATGCGTATATCGCCAGCTAAATCCAGGCTTCCTGTTTCTGCCGTTGTCGTAACCGGATCTCCCGCATTTATACAAGGCGAATCATCAGCCAGGTCATAAGGATGCGCTCCAGTGCCAATAAATGATGGTCCAACATCAATGCAGTTCTCAAAGTCACCGGTATAATCGTCTGCTCCACCTCCATCAAAATCTTCAGTTCCTCCCTCAACATTGCAATAGTAAAAATCAGGATCAGCACTGTCGTATAAGAGGTAAACTTCGGGAGCATTCCCCCGTAAAATTGTATTTTTGAACTGAGGGTTACTGTTTTCCAGAAGAATAAGGCCACCGGAATAATTATCAACAATGGTATTATTGATAAACACACCGGATGAATTTTTGAAATACAATGCCTCGGAAACCCTGTTATTGTAGATCAGATTGTTCACCACATAAGGTGATGCGTCACTAAATCCCAGTGCATTTTGATCGTTCTCTTCAAAAATGCAGTTTCGTATTTCCGGATCACAATTCTGGCTATATATCGCGCCACCAAGGTTGTTAGCCTCATTTTCGTAAAATCTTGAGGATTTCACGCAGATGTCGGAAAGTTCGGTAAAAATCGCTCCCCCGGTCTGCTCAGCGCTGTTGAAGGTAAATAAGCAGTGCGAAATACTGATCTTTCCAAACCAATAAATGCACAATGCCCCGCCCTGCCTGAGTTGCGGATTAGGATCCCACACTGCTTTACCATGGGTGAAATGGCAATAGCTAAACCGTGATGAATCGTTGGCGGGGTCAGTGTCAAGATAAAATATTCGATTCCATCCCACATCAGTATCATTGGGCAGAAAAACAATGCTATCGGTTGCTGTACCCAGGGCCTGAATATCTCCCCGGCAATCAATATGATAAAAGTCCAGAAATTCAATCCGCGTTCCGGGTTCGATGGTAAGAGAAACCCCACCATCAATAATTACATCACCATTTACAGCCATGTTCCCTGACCATATCGTATCATGGTTTATATATCCCCCTTCAAAATAATTGGTTTCGGTACAAATAATAAATTGCCCGGGGATACTAAAGCCTGGAAAGGTTACTTTTTGGTTAACCCTATCCACACTGATGGCTGAGGCCAGAAAGGTCCAGTCGCCACTGCTGGTGCTGCTGCGGTGGTAAAGTTTTAACATGTCCGGGTTCAGGCTTTCCTGATTGGTTATCTTTTCTGAAGTGGTAAAAATATATCTGGCGGTAAAAGACCCGGGGCCGTATTTTTCGATAGACCAATACTGTTGGTCAAAAACCTTGTTGATGCCCTCCGGAAGGTGGTTTGGGGAGTCATCTATTCTGGTAACAGATATAGTATCGGTGAGGTATTTTTGCGAAAAGTCCATTTCGAATCCAGTCCCCGGAAATGAAACGGTTCCCAAAACAGGTTCAACTTCGAGGATTGCATTGGCACCATCGCCTAAGGGTATAGTTGAGTTTATCCAACTAATACCTGCCGGATTTATTAATGTGCCATCATTGCTGCCGGCATCATCTGCGGCAGTTGTACCTGACCCCTCATTGAACTGCCAATAACTGACTAATCCTGTTTCTGTACTTTCATGGGTAAGGTGAAGGCTTTGACGGATTTCAGTAGCACTTCTTGCAAGGCTCCAAATGGCAACCTCGTCCAGTTTACTATCCAGGTAATAGCTTTGATCATTCCTGGCTCCAATCGTAATATTATTCGTTGTTGCGCTGTGAGTTGTGGTTGCCGAACCACATACCTGTCCGTCTACGTAAAGATGCATTGTAGTTCCATCAAACGTTCCGGCCACATGATGCCAGAGCGTGTCGTTCCATGCGTGGCTCAATTCGGCTCTTGACGTACCGTCACCAACACCGAAGATGATCCCGTTGGGATTTGCCGCTGAACCGGTCAGAAAATACCAGTCGCTATCAGTGCTCCTTCCTTTGTCTACTACTCCTTTGAATTCACCCGGATTATTGGTTTTTATCCAGAATTCCACGGTGAACTGGCTGTTGTTCAATGCTGGGTCTGATGGGATATCCAGATAGCCGCTGGTTCCGTGAAATCCAAGAGCTGTCCCAGAGAAATCATCTGTAGTAAGCTTTGCGTTCTTCAATGAGTGCTGTGATAGCGATAGTTTTTCCTGGCTGAATGGCCTGACTGTTTGAGAAAGGCTCACAATTGTGATCATATTTATAAATATGACCATTCCTGCTAATTTGTTGAGATAATGTGATTTCATTTTTGGCTTTTTATAATTAGATTTCAATAATTCTCATGGAATGATCATTACCCTCGTTTTTTTCAGTAATCGATTTGATGGTAATACTCTCGACATCAGATCCCAGGCAGCCCATCCGGCAAAATGAAATGAATTCCTCGAGGTTTTTTGTTGAACCATTTGCGAGAACCAGTACCTGTTGATCTTTGGAATACTCTATTGTACCCGAAATATGCAGTCCTTCTGCAATTTGTTTCAGATAATACCGGTAACCGGTTTTAAAGACTCTGCCGCTAATTTGGATGCGAATCGTTTGCATGGTTTAAAAGTAATTTGCTCATTTATCGGAAAGCAAATTATACCTGAAACGATTCTTCAAAAGGTGAAACGATTCCGCAAAAGTCAGGAATTCAGTCCTTTTTCTTTTATCTGTTTCTTTACGGATTCGCGAAAGTATGAAGGAGTGAGTCCGGTAATTTTCTTGAAATTCCTGGCAAAAACGATTCTTGAATTGTATCCGGCCATTTCACCGATGCCCTCCACCGAAATGTGGTTGAGCTTTTTATCTGCAAGCATTTGTCGCGCGGCCCTCACACGCATCTCATTGATGATGGTATTAAAACTGCGATTGAACGATGAATTAATGGCTTTGGAAAGATAAGTGCGGTTGGTGTTCAGTGCTGCACTTACTTCCTCGATGGTGATATTGCTGTATAGATAAGGTTTTTCTTCCGAGAGATACTTAATGAGGCGGTTTACAAGTTCAAGGTCTTTGGGATTTTGGTCATTTTGTACTGCATTTTTATCCGGTTCAGCTCTTTCAGGATAAAAATTGCCCTTTTCCAGAACTTCTCGATCGCACTTCGCCAGCTCGAGATTTTTGGCAACCAGATTTTTGTAGGCCACGGTCCTTTTTCTGTAGAGCACAAAAATGATGACCGAAAGAATTACTGCAACTGTTACCCCTATTGTCATTGCGTTGATTAAGATGTGATTTTTTTGGATGTTAAGTTTTTGTATCTTATTGTCTTTTTTTAGTGCCAGGTTTTCTTTTTCCTTGATTTCAGTTTCGTATTTGGTTTTCATTTCTGAGATGATCCGGGCTTTTTCAGCATTAAACACACTATCATTGTTTTGTGTATATGCTTTGTAATATAACATGGCATTTTTCAGATCGCCGGTTTTTTCATAAGCTTCGGATAGGTATAGGTTACTTTCGGAAATAATATCCCAGGTATTGCTTTCCAACCCGTATTCCAGGCTCTTTTTCAGGTGCTTTATCGCTTTTGCAGGCTGTCCCTTCTGAAGGCCGATCCGTCCCATGGCAATATCTCCGGTAGCAATCCAGAAACGGGTATCCATTACCCGGGCCATTTCCGTGGCTTTGTTATAATAGTGCAGGGCCTTATTCAAATCCTTTAGGCTTAGATATACATCACCCAGGCCGAATAAAACCTGCATCTTTGTATGTTTATCGCCAATAGAATCACTATATCGCATGGCCAACCGGAAGTTATAAAGTGCCGAATCACTGATGCCTGAGGCTTTGAAGGCATTACCAAGATTCATGTATTCCCAGGCCATACCTTGCAAGTTTTCAATACTTCTGTTTATTTCCAGGCTTCGCCTGTAGTATCTGATGGCATTTATCGTATCGCCCCAATCCAGGTAAATCATTCCAATGTTTCCATAAGTCACCGCCAGAGATTTCCTGTCACCCAGTTCTTCCTTTATTCTCACGGCCCTCAGGAAATTCGTGATGGATGAATCATACTGTCCGGATTTTTCAAAAACAGAAGCTATATTGTTATAACTGCTTGCTATATCAGCCTTGATACCAGTTTTTCTTCTGATTGCCAATGCTTTTTTGAAATTTTCAAGTGCTGCGGAATAGTCTCCAGTATGGTAATAGATGGATCCAATTTGATTATAGGCAAGTGCAACATAACCAAGGTGGTTCATTTCCAAAGCAATATCAAGTGCTTTGTGAGATGAAACCAGTGCTGAATCGTGATAGCCCAACCGTTGGTATATATTAGAAATATTTCCATATATGTATAGTCGGTTTTGGAGATCACTTTCCGGTGTTTCTCTTAGCAGGCGTTTATAAATGACCAGTGCCGTATCGAGCCTTGACTGCAAAAGAAAAATGATCCCGACATTGTTAAGCCCGTTTATCCGCATTTTCAGTAGTGAATCCGGTAGCGGATCTGGTGGAGCGATGGATTCAATTAGAGCATTGGCTTCAGTAAAAAATGCCAGGGCTTCGTTCAGCTTATGCATTTTACGAAGGATGGTTCCCTTTTGGCTGATGACAGCCGCAAGTTGATATCCATCATCAAGTTTGCGATAGCGGTCAATATTATCATTGGCAATTTCAATGGCTTCATCGAGTTGATTGAGTGATGTGAGTCCGGTAGCCAGTTTATAATTTGCTTTGGCCAGTAGCTTCTGGTTCCCTGTTCGCTGTGCCAGGGATGAAGCAATGCGCGCAACTTCTACAGCATTAGCAGACTGATTAGGGTAAAGTCGATCGAAATCTGAAAGGTATACCGCAACACTATCCGCTGTTGATTCCGCCGAAGCCAGCGCAAGACTATCCTGACCAGATGCAGGATGCAGGCAGATAAGACCTATTATTAATATTAGTAGTTTGGCTAAACGCACTGGTTTATCACTTTGTTTTTAGCACATGACAAAATATAATTGTGAGAATAAAGTTACAATTTTAGTTTCAACTTTAGTTACAGTTTTCAGACAAAACATGAATTTGGCACGAGTTGAATTCTTTGGTCTGTTAATTACTGCTCTGTGCAAGTTGCAAACCGTAGGATTTGAAAAGCTGGCTGTAAGTATTGACCCCCAAGCCACCAGAAATTCTTCTTTACGAAGGGGGCAACGCTTTATGGCTGGTTATCTGTTGGATATCAATCTGATTTTAAATTGCTATTTACAATTGAGCTTTGAGCGACGGCGGTAGGAGGAGAGCTGATATCTTAACCCCGGGTTACGGACTATGTCCTCACCCGGGGTTATTCACGTTGAATCCCTCCGGGATTGGGAAAAAGACAGCTTTGACGATAGAGTTAATAGCCAATCCATATATTATATCTATACGAATTCCTCTTCTCCTCGAGGAGAGAGCCTGTCCCGTGAAACGGGAGGGTAGGGGGTGAGGTGAATACCGAAGAAAACAAACTTCGTCAATTCCCGACTGATTCCATCACCCGTCTTCGATTGAGCTTTGAACGACGGCGGTAGGAGGAGAGCTGAAATACTTAACCCCGGGTTACGGACTTTATCCTCACCCGGGGCTATTCAAATTAAATCCCTGCGGGATTGGGAAAAAGCCAGGCATTTGTACCTTGAACGAATTCCTCTTCTCCTCGAGGAGAAAGCCTGTCCCGTAAAACGGGAAGGTTAGGGGATGAGGTGAAAATCGACGGAAACCAACATGGGTTAACTATGACCAATCCCTATTTTTTGTACCCTAAACGAATTCCCCATCTCCTTTGAGGAGAGGGGGGTAGGGGGTGAGGTGAATACCGACAGAAACCACCCCTCCGTCAACTTCCTCCCAACACCATTTAATTCTTACCACATACATCCATTAGGCCGAATTCCTGCTGGCATTAATATTTCCGTATAATGATCGCTTGACGATTTTTTCATAGTATTTCTTATTTGCTGAGTCTTGTTCGATTTTCTGTAAGGCGTATTGCTGTATTACCAGCAAGGGTAAAACGATTTGCTCTCTGATTTCAATGGAATTTCTTGTAACAGCCTCTTCCTCCATCAGCATGGTATACTCAGAAATGAGCAATGTCATTTCTTTTGACAGTTTATATTCTTCAAGCAGTATTTCCCAGAACTCCTTGTATTCTTCATCTTTACCAATGTATGAAGTCAATTCAAAATTACATTTGGATAAAGACATCATGCTGTTTAGAATCAATGCTTTAAACAAAGGGACTTCCTTAAACAGCTTTTTTAATTCATCCAGCCTGCCCTCATTTACCAGCGATTGAATTGCGGTGCCTAAACCAAAATAACCTGGAACATTCTGCTTCAGCTGGCTCCAGGAGCCTACAAACGGAATGGCCCTCAAGTCATTCAAATCCAGCTTTTTCTTGTTTCCCCTTTTTGCCGGCCTGCTGCCAATATTCGCTTCGCTGTAATATTTGAGCGTGCTTTTATTCTCGAGGTAGGGGATAAACATTTGGTGGTTTTTGAGTGCCTCGTATTTTTTATAACTCAAGTGCGCCAAACGCTCAATCAATCGTCTCGATTCATCAGAAATGCTGTTTTCTTTTCCGAACATACTATGCGATAGTCCGGCAGTAAGCAGCTGTTCGCAGTTAAAGATAAAGTGCTCCTTGGTTCCGTATCTGCTGGTAATGGTCTGCCCCTGTATCGTTAGTTGAATAGCATGATTGGCAATCTTCTCTGACTGTGAAGCGTAGAAGCGATGGGTTTTGCCGCCCCCGCGTGCCGGAGGGCCACCCCGGCCATCAAAAAACACAACCTTGATACCGTGCTGCCTGCAAACATCCGATAAGGTTTCTTTTGTGTTAAAAATAGACCAGTTGGCCTTGAGGTAGCCTCCGTCTTTGGTGCCGTCAGAAAAACCAAGCATCACTGTTTGAGTATTCTTGCGTTCCTTGATATGCTCCCTGTATTCCGGGATATTAAAAAGATCATTCATAATCTGCTCCGAGTTGACCATCGCTTCCATCGATTCAAAAAGCGGAACAATATCGATCGGGATGCTGTCGTCGCCCCAGCTACACCATCTTAAAAGTCCATAAACAAACAGCACTGAGTAAATGTCTTCAGAATTGCTGATGATATACCTGTGACATCCATCTTCACCATTTTTACTTTGAATTTGCTTCAGTTGTGCGAGATTACGAATCGTGTCTTTAACAAGCTCATCTTCAAATCGGTTGCTATCAACGTGAATTTGCTTATGAAGAAGTATAGAGATTAAATCCTCCTTTTTCAGCTCATCAAGACTATTGGTGATGATGTTTTCCTTTATCAAGATTTCCTCAACGGTTTTTTTATGAACCTTATGGTTTTGCCTGATGTCGAGCGTGGCAAAATGGGTTCTGAATATTTTGACCTTATCAATCATGCGTTCAAGCTCTTCCTGGTAGATGCCCCCGTAATTTTGGGTAAGGATGTCTTTAATCTGGTACAGTGGATTTATAATCTCCTCAAAGCGCAGGATGTCTGAAGGGTCAAACATCGAAGTGTACAGGCGGGCCCTCAGGTTTGCCACATCATCTTCAACCTTCCTGAAGGTCAGTTTTTTCTGTAGCCTTTTAATATCTTTGTAGTAGCACTTCATCAAATCCATTCGCAGCTCATCGGCAACAGCCATGGTTATTTCTGAAGTAACAAACGGGTTGCCATCACGGTCGCCACCCGGCCAAAATCCAAACTGAAGAATATTAGGGTTATCGAAAGTGCTGTTCGGAAAATTCTTTTTGATATTGGTGTACATCTCAATGGTGGCATCGTAATAAACATTCCGAAGCAGGTAAATGATATTTTTTGCCTCATCAAGGGGCGTGGGTTTTTTGGCGTTCATCAGGGAGGTCAGTCCCAGTTGCCGCAATGTCAAATCAATTTTGTTGATATCATTGTGTTTAATAAACGATTTTAAACGGGCAATAATATTTAATACCGACGGCGGATAGAATTGCGTGGGGTGAGCGGTGAACACGATTTTCGTTGAAAAGGCGTTCAGTTTTTCTAATAGGTCGTATTCATGTTTATGGCTCTCAGACAAATTGATATAGTCTTTAAGCGATAAATCATTATCGAGGGTTAAAAGCTGTGTGAACGCAGCGTCCTCCACACTGTCGTATAAAACAACCTGACGTTCAACATACTGAACAATCAGAAACATAAAATCTATTTTCTCCTTTTCGGATGTTATTTGGGTATGCTTGCTAAAAAAGGAATCCAGTGTTTCGAGCGGATCTTTTCCCATTTCCAGCCCTTCTTTGCAGGCATTATACATCAAAGGAATAAGCATGCCAATGTTGCTGATATTCGGATAAGGAAGGTTTAAAAACAGGCTGTTATACACATCAAACTTATTCTTTACAAGCGCCTTAAACTTCTTTCCTGTTAAATGATGATTCATAATATATTGTTTGCGTTAGATTGCCGAACACTCTGCTGAACACCGCCCAAAGGCAGTATATCGGCTGTTTATCATTTTTTTAAAGGGCTATACCCTAAAACCATAACGCATGGAAACAGAAAAAGTCAGCATGAAGATACAAGGTTTTCTTTATCTGCACATGGAAAAAGCGCTCTAAAACCCCAAAGCCACCAAATGCAAAAAATTGAAACTACACAGCTGCGTAAACCGCCACCTTTAGGTTGGTTCAACGTCCCGACTATTTGCGCCTGCCCCCTGGCTTTCAGACCAGTTGTAACTTTATCAGCTTGAACGCATGGGAGAGGGTAAAACAAAACCCTCAATATGCTGTGGATGCCACGGCTGGGGTATAATAGCTTTGTTGGCGGTTTGTTGATTATTCGTCTGTTAATCGGTTTTCAATTAATTGTTTCAATTCTTTCTTGCTTGGTAATACCGTATGATATTTACTTGCGAAGATTTGTTCGTTGTTTTCTGGTAATGTTATTTCTACGAGAGTGTCATTTTTCTTTTTACAGAGAACAATACCAATTGTTTTCAGCTGCTTCTATTTCATAAAACTTTCGTTCATTTTCGTTATCTATTCTCATGAGCATTAGGTAATGAGACCAACTCAATTTGAATTCCGCAGACAGTGTCTGCGCTTTTGAGTAAGCGAGATAAAATTGTCTCATTTGCCCCAGGTTTCTTTGTGAAAAGCCTTTACCAAACTCATTTGTAAGTTTATGAGATAATTCTTTTAAAATATGTTTTCCATATTCAGCTCGCTTTTGTCCTTTTTGCTCTTCTTCAACAATTGTTTTTCCAATCTCGATTTAAAAATCAGCATGAAGATACAAGGTTTTCTTCATCTGAACAAGGAAAAAGCGCTCTAAAACCCCAAAGCCACCAAACGCAAAAAATTGAAACTGTACAGCTACGTAAACCGCCACCTTTAGGTTGGTTCAACCCCATTGAATAGAAGCGATTCAACGAGGCAAGCACTGGGATAATCCCAACTTGTCCCGCCGTGGCGGGAGTAGAGTCCGCCTCAGGCGGATCATGCGTGTGATTGATCCCTAATTATTTTAGGGCGTTTTTTATTCATAGTGTTGATAATATACGTCTCCTAAATAATCATGAAAACCCCAACCAATATTTTCTGTATTCACCACTATTTTATTTGCTCTTTCCTCAAATTTATCTAACAATCCGTTCTTATCAATCAAGTCCAAGGCATTTGAATAGGTGTTCTCAATGCTTGTATAGAAATTCTCGTCAATATCACCATATTCATTTGTGAATTCAACTCCATTCTCAACAAAATGCAGCAATAAATCAGCCAAGCTCTCAGCAGATGTCCCAAGCTTTTTAAAATCATTAATGGCTTTCCTCGAAATCGAAAGTTTCAACTTATAGCCTCTTTTTGGGAAAAATCCTTCTGTTACTTTTTCCTTGTACTGTTCAAGAAGTCTTTTCTCATCAGGATTTACATAAAAGTCAAAATACTCTTTTACTGGTTTATACTTTTTGTAAAGCTCAGAAATATGTTTTACCAGATCTTCTTTATCCAGTTTGTTTAATTCAGTTTTAACCTCTCTTAATCCCATTTTAGCTTCTATTAAAACCACTTACTCTACTCTGTTCGTTCTTATTAATTATCATAAAGACTGAACCTGGAACTCCAATTATTAAAATCAGTCCAAATGCGCCATATAGTCCCGTTTAACAAATAAAATCCCACAAAAGTATCAAAATGACAGGTGTCCCAATAATCAAAACTACCAATCCAATCAAAGCAGCAATTTTGCTTTCTCTTGCTTTCAAGTCATCAATTGAATATTTGTTAGTCCTATTACAGTTTTTACAATTAATCTCAATTTTATCACTGAACTTCATTTTTAAATCAACACGAGTTGACACCCAACTTTTTATCATCAGGTCACTTTTACAATCAAGACATTTTGTATATAATTTCATCTTATTCGGTTTGTTTCATGTTTAGCAGTTCGCCAAATGCCCTAACGAATTAGTGTTTTATCAATCGTTTATCCAAAGTTAGAGAAATAATTTTGCTTTCAGTAGCCTCTCCGCTTATAAAGAATCAGTAAATATAAATGATTGATAAAACAAGTGTGTGCCTTGAATGGTAAATATAACAAAAGTTCTTTGATATAAACCAAAGAAAGTCCAAAGGGTGGAAGTCCCGAAAGCGCAAGGGTAACGCCTTGAAGCAAAGCAAGCGGCAAGCTCGTTTGGGGTGACCCATGGAGTGAAGTAAGCCAGGCTGCGTGGTTGGTACTGACGAACAGGAACCGGATATGAGGCTATAAGGCCGGATGAAGTAACACATCATACTGACGTCCAAAATCGGGCAACCGGGGAGCGCCAAAATAGTAGATTCGGCAGTGATTAACCAAAGGACATTTACCTTACCAAGGGAGGTCTCGGACTAGGTTAGGGTATTCCTACATACCGAGAAGTCAGCAGAAGCCATAGTAGGTTAGGGAAACGAGCTGTCATAAACGGCGGAGGACTCACAGATTAACCGAAGGGCTGAACGTTAAGTTGTTCCAAATGCTGTAAGGAAGCTTTCCGTTAACAGCGGAATCTAGCCTTACATTAAGCGGAACAGGGAAACAAGAAAAAGTAAACTAAAATGATTGAACAAATACTCACGCGAAAGAACCTGTTACAGGCCATGCGCCAAGTCCGGAAGAACCACGATTCGGCGGGAGTTGACCACGTACCAGTAACTAAACTGTCAGAACTTATGTCGATAGACAAGGAAGAACTGACAACAAAAGTTCGGAGCGGGAAGTATTTGCCACAACCCATTTTAGGAGTAGAAATCCCGAAAGGGAATGGGAAGACTCGTTTACTGGGCATTCCTACGGCAACCGACCGTTTGCTCCAACAAGCGGTATTGCAGGTAATCAATGCGCGATTCGAGTTTGAATTTTCTGAATCCAGTTACGGGTTCAGACCGGGTCGAAACGCCGGGCAAGCAGTTTTGAAAGCACAAGGATACATCAACGAGGGGTTTCAGTATATCGTCGATATTGACCTGAAAACCTTTTTCGACGAGGTAGACCATAGCTATCTGCTGCAACTGCTCTACCGCAAAATCAAATGCCGCGAAACACTGCGGCTCATTCGCAAGTGGCTGCGCTCCCCGATTCAAATAAACGGGAGACTGGTCAAACGGCGGAAAGGCGTACCACAAGGCAGCCCTCTGAGCCCGTTACTATCCAACATCATGCTAAATGAACTGGACAGGGAACTGGAAAAACAGGAACTGCGTTTTGTACGTTATGCCGATGACTTCAGCATTTACCTTAAAACAAAGGCAAGTGCCCGTAAGGCAGGGAATGACACATACCGTTTCTTAAAAAGGAAACTGAAACTGCCCATCAACAGGGAGAAAAGCGGTATCCGCCGCCCGGTACAGTTTACCGTACTTGGATTTGGTTTTGTGCCTACCTACCGGAAAGGAGAACGCGGCAACTATCAACTGGTAGTATCCAAAAAGAGTTGGAAAAGTTTAAAGCAAAAGCTGAAAACCATCACCCGGAAAACCACACCGATGAGTTTCGACGAGCGCATTCAAAAGCTGGGCGAAGTCCAGAGAGGATGGATAAATGCTTTCCGCATGGCAAGCATTCAAAATAAGCTCGCAGAACTGGACGGGTGGCTACGTAACCGGCTTCGCTACTGTATATGGCACCACTGGAAGAAACCCGAACGGAAAAGGAAGAACCTGGTTCGTCTCGGTGTTGAACCCAGGCAAGCCTACCAATGGAGCAGGTCAAGGATGGGCGGTTGGGCCATTGCTCAAAGTCCAATTCTGGGTACTACAATAACGTTGGAAAGGTTAAAGAAGCGCGGTTACGTTTCACTACTTGAACTTTACAGGAAAGTTTCCCCCCAACTTAACGAACCGCTGTATACGAGAACCGTACGTACAGTGGTGTGAGAGGTTCTCCCCGTTCCCGGTTATTCGGGAGCGGGGCAACCTACTCGATTGTACGATGCCGCTGTCCTATGGGTATAGTGAACACTTGGATGTTGGTGAGCATGGCTTTTTTCGAGGGAGCGTAAACAGACCGGTATTATTATATCGTGGTTCATGATTAAAAACACTTCTAATGTTTCCCTTTAAGACATACCTTCCCCATTGTGCCTGTTGAGCAGTTGAAGTCAGGAAAGCGCATGTCAAAGAACGTTTGGTTTAATGTATTGCTATCCGGGCTCCATTTTTGCTGGCCCCGTTGAAGGCACATACCTCATATGCCCTTTTTGCACAACGGACAAGCCAATAGATCAATATTAAATGAATGAGTGCCGCCTCTCCGAGGCTCATCAAAACAAACAGCTTTACCGAATCTCTACCATACTGCCGTCCCTCCGGGACTTTTTAAGAACCACCCACCACCCAAACCTGGCAGCCTCCCCGCAGGGGTGCTGTCAGAGTTAAAAAAGACACCATCACCAAGCAGAATTTGCAACCCCACTTTCTCCCACTTCAAATTTCGAACATTGAATATTGGGATTTATTTGAAATCTGGAATTTGTTATTTGGAATTTTTCATCCGGTGCACTACTCAAAAGTGTCGCCTCTCCGAGGCTCATCAAAACAAACAGCTTGACCGAATCTCTACCATACTGCCGTCCCTCCGGGACTTTTTAAAAACCACCTACCCCTCACAGGGTTTCAAACCCTGTCAGATAATCTCTTTTCTAAAACATTTACCCTTAAACAAGAAAACCCCGCCATCAGACGAGTGATGGCAGGGTTGGCAATATATAGTCAACTCAAAGCTACTCTTTTTCGTTGTACTCTTCCACGATGGCTTTTACATCGTCGGGGGCCACACGGCCGTAGGTTTTTTCGCCCACCAGCACTACAGGTGCCAGTCCGCAGGCACCCACGCAGCGCAGACAGCTTAGCGAATATTTGCCGTCTTCAGACGTTTCGCCCACGGCAATACCCAGCTCTTTCTTGAACTCTTCGAGCACATTCTCGGCGCCACGCACGTAGCATGCCGTTCCGGTGCAAATCGAGATGGGGTAGCGGCCTTTGGGTGTCATCGTGAAGAAGGAGTAGAAGGTTACTACTCCATATACCTTGGCGGCACTCACGTTGAGTTCTTCAGCCACTTTTTCCTGGATTTCGGCAGGCAGGTAGCCGAAATGCTCCTGTGTTTTATGCAACACATTAATCAGGTTGCCGGGCTTGTTATCAAAGGATTTACAAATCTCTTTGATTTTATCTATATCCTGTTGTTTCAGTTCTACTTTAACTTTTGTCATAACTTTCTCTTTTAGAAGGGTTAAACCTTAAATTTTCTCTTCTGACGTGTGTCGAAATAGTGCGTATGAAGCAGCTCGTGCGATTTCTCGCCCATCGGTTTGCCAAGGTACTCTTCGTAGAGCTCCTTAATCATCGGGTTTTCGTGCGACTTGCGGATTTCTTTTCCGGCATCTTCGCGATAAATTGCTTCAGCACGCTTTTTCAGGATTTCAGAATTTCCGTGGTGCAGCGGCTGGCCGCCACCACCAATACATCCACCCGGACAAGCCATGATTTCGATGGCATGGTAGTGCGATTTGCCTTCCTCGATTTCCTGGAGTAGTTTACGGGCATTCCCCAGTCCGTGTGCGATGCCGATGTTCAGCTTCAGTCCGTCAAAATCGACCTCGGCCTTGCGGATACCTTCCATACCACGCAACTGGTCAAAATCTACCTTCTCGAGTTTTTTTCCGGTGTGCACCTCGTAGGCCGTACGTGTGGCCGCTTCGATAACACCACCGGTAGTCCCGAAGATAACGCCGGCGCCTGTTGATTCACCCATTGGGTTGTCAAAGTCTTCATCCGGAAGCTTGTTGAGATCCATATTGGCCTGCTTGATGAGGTGTGCCAGCTCGCGGGTGGAGATAGAGAAGTCCACGTCCGGGTTGTCGTCCACCTTAAACTCATCGCGCTGCGACTCGTACTTCTTGGCCAGGCAAGGCATGATAGAAACCACGACCATATCTTCGCGCTTCACGTTCATCTTTTCAGCAAAGTAGCTCTTGGCAATGGCACCAAACATCTGCTGCGGAGAGCGTGCGGTAGAAGGGATTTCCTTCAGGTCGGGGAAGTGGTACTCAAAGAAGTTCACCCATCCCGGACAGCAAGAGGTCAGGATAGGAAGTTTTACGTCTTTGTCGCCGTTGAGGTGCTTGGTCAGCCTGTCGAGCAGCTCTGCACCTTCTTCCATAATGGTAAGGTCGGCAGCAAAGTCGGTATCAAAAACCTTATCGAAACCTAATCTGCGCAAAGCAGAAACCATTTTGCCGGTCACCAGTGTTCCGTGCTCCATTCCGAACTCTTCGCCGAGGGCGGCACGCACGGCAGGGGCGGTCTGAACCACTACGGTTTTCTTCGGGTCGGAGAGGGCGCGAATCACATCGGCCGTATGGTCTTTCTCTGTAAGCGCTCCTGTGGGGCAAACCGCCACACACTGTCCGCAGTAAGTGCACGGCGACGCTTCGAGGTTCATCTCAAAGGCCGGTGTAACCACCGATTCAAATCCGCGGTTGATGGCTGAGAGCGCTCCAACGGTTTGCACGTCATTACACATGGTTTCGCAACGGCGGCACATGATGCACTTGTCCATCTCACGAATAATCGCCGGAGAAGTGTCGAGACGGTAAGACGACATTTCAGCGATTTCTTCGTTCGGAATTTCGCGCACGCCCAGCTTCACGGCCATGTCCTGCAGGTCGCACATTCCCGACTTGGCACAGGTAAGGCAGTCTTTGGGGTGGTCGCTCAGGATGAATTCCATCACAGTGCGGCGTGCATTGATAACGCGCGGGGTGTTCGTTTTGATTACCATGCCGTCCTGGCACTCGGTAGAGCAGGAGGGCGCAAGGTTTTTGCGGCCTTCTACTTCCACCACGCAGATGCGGCATCCGCCCGGTTTGTTTTCAATGTTCATATCTTCCAGGTTCATGTAGCACAGAACCGGGATGTCGATATCAAGCTTTTTAGCTGCATGCAGGATGGTGGTCTTTTTCGGAACCTCCACCTGCTGGTTATCTATTGTTATTTTAATGGTATCCATATTAATGCTCCTTATTATTTAATGAAGATTGCGTTGAATTTACACTTGTCCATACATGCGCCGCACTTGATACACAGGGCGGTGTCGATTTCATGGACTTCCTTACGCTCACCTGAGATAGCGCCTACGGGGCAAACACGTGCACAAGCTGTACAGCCTACACAGTTTTCAGCCTCGATAACGTAGTTCATCAAGTCTTTACACTGTCCGGCCGGACATTTCTCCTCTTCCACGTGAGCCACATACTCATCCCAGAAGTTGTCGAGTGTCGACAGTACCGGGTTGGGAGAGGTCTGACCCAATCCGCACAAAGCGGTATCCTTAATTACGTTACACTGGTTTCTCAGGATATCCAGGTCCTGGCGGTTGGCCTTTCCTTCGGTGATTTTTGTGAGCAACTCGTGCAGGCGTTTGTTACCGATACGGCACGGCGCACATTTTCCGCAGGACTCTTCCACGGTGAAGTCGAGGTAGAATTTCGAAACCGAAACCATACAGTCGTCTTCATCCATCACAATCATCCCTCCTGAGCCCATCATCGATCCGGCAGCCAGCAGGTTGTCGAAGTCGATAGGGGTGTCGAGGTGCTTCTCTGTGAGGCAGCCACCCGAAGGGCCACCAGTCTGTACGGCTTTGAATTTCTTGCCGTCCTTGATGCCGCCGCCGATTTCAAAAATCACTTCGCGCAGGGTGGTGCCCATCGGAACTTCAATCAGTCCTACGTTGTTGATTTTCCCGGCAAGGGCAAATACTTTCGTTCCTTTCGAGCTCTCATTACCTATTGATGAGAACCACTTAGCTCCCTTGTTGAGGATGGCCGGGATGTTGGCAAAGGTTTCCACGTTGTTTACGTTGGTGGGCTTGCCAAGGTATCCTGACTCGGCCGGGAACGGAGGCTTAATGGTAGGCTCGCCACGTTCACCTTCCATCGAGTGGATAAGTGCTGTTTCTTCACCGCAAACAAATGCCCCGGCGCCAAAACGCAGCTCCACATCAAAGTCAAACCCGCTTCCGAGGATATCTTTCCCGAGGAGGCCAAATTCGCGGGCCTGGTCGATAGCGATATTGAGGCGCTTAATGGCCAGCGGATATTCGGCGCGGATATAAATCAGTCCTTTAGTCGCTCCTGTGCTGTATCCGCAAATCGTCATGGCTTCCAGCACAGAGTGCGGGTCGCCCTCAAGGATGGAGCGGTCCATAAATGCTCCCGGGTCACCCTCGTCGGCATTACACACCACGTATTTCTGGTCGGCTTTGTTAGCGGCGGCAAACTGCCATTTCAGTCCGGCAGGGAACCCGCCACCACCGCGGCCACGCAGTCCTGATTCTTTAATCTCCTCGATAATTTCTTCGGGCTTCATTTCCAGGAGGGCCTTACCCAAAGCTTCATAACCATCGCGTGCAATATATTCTTTAATATTTTCAGGATCGAGGAATCCGCAGTTACGGAGTGCAATTCTGAGCTGCTTTTTATAGAAGCCCATGTGCTTTGAGTCGGCAACAGTTTCTTTTTTTGCAGGGTCTTTATAAAGCAGGCGCTCTACCTGGCGGCCTTTAATGACGTGTTCTTCAACAATCTCTTTAGCGTCATCAGGCGTAACCTGTGTGTAGAATGTGTTGTCGGGCAAGCATTTTACGATGGGCCCTTTCTCACAAAATCCGAAGCAGCCGGTGGTCACCACCTGCACATCGTTTTCCAGGTTATTGTTTTGAAGTTCTGTTTTCAGGTTTTCTTCGATGGTGTCGCTGGCTGAGGCTCTGCAACCTGTACCACCACAAACCATCATGTGCATTTTATATTTTGCCATAGGTTTTCCTCCTTACTTTCTGTCGTCAATAGTTTCGTAATTCTGTGGGATAATCCCATCCACCAGCTCTCCGTTACGGATATACTTTTCGATAATTTCGTCGGCTTTCCTTACATCGACCCAGCCAAAAACGATAGGCTCGTTTCCGGGAAGGGTCACTTCGATGGTTGGTTCAGCATAAGAGTATCCCATGTCGCCGGTTTGAGTGACCACTGCATCGATATTTCTTTTTTCCAGTTCATCGGCCAGGTAATTATATACCTCTTTGGCTCCTGAGGCGATGCCACTGGTAGCCATTCCTACTTTGATTTGGACCAGGCTCTCGGGGTGGTCGCTCTTCTCGCGAAGAGAGACTTTATTGCGAAGCTCGTCCTTCATCTTTTTCAGCTCTGAGAGAGATTTGATCTTTGCCATTATTGTTTGATTTTAAGTTCTTTTCAAATCTTTTGTGAAAATACTAACAATTCTTTTCACCTGCAAAATTAGATCAGGGCATAGTAATAACCAAGCTTTTGTGTTAAAAAAATAACACTGTGAATGAAATAACAGAAATATATAACGATTCTAAATAAGGGGCTCTGTAAAAACAACAATATCAGCCTGTTGTGGTGTGGTTTTGAAAAGGATAAGAATTAGTATCTAATGTAAATCACGGCGAAATGGATTACGCGGATTTTAGCGAATTACGCAAGTCCCGTATCCCCAGGGTTGCCATCCCTTGAAAGGATGGATGAATGGATGGTTGAATGTGGCTTTCATGCAGTCATTCTTCCTGAACAAAGAACAAGGAACAAAGAATAAAGAACCCGGAACCCAAACCAACTGCCTTTCGCCTTTTTTCAACTCTAATTACCAGCTCTCCCTACACCTGAACACCTACGCACTTAAACACATTCTTCCAACTTAAGAACTTACAGAACTTAAAAACATACAAACTTAGTAACCTACCAAACTTACTAACTTAGAAACGTAAAAAACCTACAAACCCACCAACCTACCTCAGTTTCTCCCCGCAATACTCTTCAATATTCTCGACAACCATTTCTTTCAGGTATTTTACAACCTGGGGTTCGTGCATCGGGGTGCCGTCGAGTGCTTCTTTCACATCTTTGGTGTTGAAAATGAACTCTCCCTGGTCGGTGATATAGGTGAAGATGAAATCAATTTCCGGCTGACTGGTAGCCATTCCCACCACTGTGTCTACCACATCGCCCATCGGAGGGGTGTCCAGATGGTTGAGCTGAAAGGAGGCGTTCACCATGGTGCCCTTTTTTTCGGCTGAAGAGATAGAGAACTTGCCTTCACTTTGCTCTGCGTTTTGCTTTAGCAAAGGAATGCCCATTCCCACTTTCCGGGTGGTTCTGGACGTGGTGTAGGGGTCAGCCACTTTATCCAAAACATCTTTGCTCATGCCTTTGCCATTGTCTTTGATCAGCAGCTCGAGCAGGTTTTTTTGCTGGCTTTTCAGGATGTATATATCTATCAGAGTCGATTCTGCCGAAATCGAGTTGTGTGCAATATCCAGGATGTGCTGGGCAATATTTTTCATGTTTTTGTTTTTAAATCGCGGCAAAATTATGGAATAAAGGCTTTGCCGCGAAATAACTTAGATTGTCCGGGCTAACTTTTTCCTTAATTAAAGCTTATCCATAAAGTCCTACCAATGTTGATTTCCTCCCCGCAACCCCTTAATCCCCTGAAGGGGAACAGCCACACATGCAGCTATTTAGTTAGCTCTCCCCTTTAGGGGAGCTGGAGGGGTAAAAACGAAATGGAGTTGCTACATTTGCCCGGACATTTAGTTAAGCCTAAGAGGATACGCTTCTGCCGTTTTCGTTTAATAATGCCATTTTTATTTCCTGAAAGGACGGTTTCCTGATATTAAACTCTGAGTGTACGCACCCGATATCTTCCGGAAAATGAGCATCAGAACTGCGTATAATCGAAAAGTTGCGTAGTAAAGGGTTATCTTTTCGGAAATCGCTGGTCTCAGCATGCTTCGAAAGCTCCAAAGCATCGGCCTCCATATCGGGAGCGATAAATCCGAGCTGACTGATTAAGCTGTATGCACTCCGGTTGACATGCGCAGGAATAAAAATCCCTCCCCGCTGATGCACCTGATTAGTCAGCGCATCCACTGACAGGGTAGTGGCGTTGATGAGCAAGGGCTCCACCTCTTCGATAATCTGTTCATCACGGTCGATGATAACCTGGTGGCCAAATAACTTCGTTTTGTTTTTCACTTTTATCAGCGACTGGTCCAGAAGCTTTTGGAAATCATCGATGTCATCAAAGGTTTCGAAAAAAGCCAGGCAGTGGGCTTCTTCTTTGGTGGTGACTTCCGCGCCACAGAGCACAAAAATTCCCTTTTCGGAGGCAATTTCGCTGGTAAGCCGGCAATGCCCTGTGTGGTTGTGGTCGGTGATGCCGATGATGTCCAGCCCCTTTTGCTGTGCTGTATTTACAATGGTATCCGGGTCCATGTCGAGGCTTCCGCATGGAGAGAGCAGGGTGTGGATATGTAAATCAGCACGGTATTTTTGCATCTTTATCCCTTCTAACGTTCAAATCCGAGAAACTGTTTTCCTGAAAGGGCTTAAGAGCGAAGCAGGCTCCAGACTTTTCCGGCTGTTTCGAAAGCCTCTTCCCTGGTCTTCAGGATAGGTATTCCTTCTTCTTCGCTTTGCTTGCGTGTGTCGTCATCCGGCTCAAGCCCCTTGACCAGGATGACCGCTGCCAGCTCTTTCAAAGAGGCTATAGCCATCACGTTTTTGTGTGTTTGCAGCGTAATCCAGACCTGGCCCTCATCGGCGTTGCCCATCACATCGCTGAGCAAGTCGCAGGCATAGCCTCCCGTAATTTCATTGTTGACCCCTGCCGCTCCGCTTTCAAGTTCCAGGTTTAATTTATCTATAAGTTCCGATACTTTCATGGTTTCGTTTTTTAGTGATGCTCAGCCTTTCCTGATAAAGAGATACTGAACTTATTTTTTATGACGATAGGTATTGATCCGGTCTTTACCCCAGATTTTTTCTAGTCGTTTTTTTGCGTCTTCCTTGTCTTCGGCACCTTCGTACACCTTCATGCTCTGGATAAAGACACAATCGTCCATCGAAGCTTTTCCGTGAACGATATCTTCGGCCAGCGACATGCACGAGGGTGCACCGCAACCTCCGCAATCAAACAGCGGAAGGACTTTCATCAGTTCGCTGCGCTCCTGCATTTTTTCCATGGCCTTCATCATGTCCTCGTCCAGCTTTTCGATTGATCGGGGGCGGATAGGCTCCACCAGCTTCATCTTTTTAATGATGAATTCGGCGTGCCTGTTCATAGGGTCTTCAGGCTTCGTGCGCTTATCATTCCTGAGGTCTTCGGCGCGCTGCTCCATTTTTTCTACGGTAAGGAACCTGTTGTTGACATTCAGCACCCCGCCGGCACAGCTTTCGTCGCATGCCCTGAGTTCGAGAAAATCAATGCCGGAAACCTCTTCTTTTTCCAGCTTCTCTAAAAACTCCATTACGTTCTGTATGCCGTCTATGGCCAGGTTTCTGCCGGGCATGACTGATGACTCGCCTTTTGTAAGGCTCCACAGGATGCCGGTGGGTGAGAGGTTGTTTTCGACAGGTACGCGGCAGGTAGTGCTCTTGTTGTTTTTGATCTTGTGCAGCAACTTGTTGTACAGCGAATCGATATTAATCACCCCGTTAATGAGGTGCTGCTTTTCGCCTACCGGGCTTTTCACGGCAGCGATTTTGGCAGCACATGGTGTGATATAAAACAAGCCGATATCTTCTTTGTCGATGCCTTTGTCTTCGAGCTGCTTCCGGTAGTAAATGGCCGCAATATCAAACGGAGGCTTGAGGAGCATCAGGTTTTGAGTGAGGGACGGGAATTTCACCTGGATAAGCCTGACGATGGCCGGGCAAAAAGTTGATATTGCCGGCTTCTGCTCTTTTTTAAGGTTGTGCTGGTGATTGACCATTTCCTCTTTAAGCAGGTCTACCGAATGCTCAACCTCAAAAACATCCGTAAAGCCAATCTCGAGCAGTGTGCTGTAGATTTGCTCCGGGGGCAGGCCTTCAGGAAACTGGCTGATTAAGACTGACGGGACCAGTGCTATGCGGTGCTTGTACTCGAAAATCTCCGCAAAGTCGTCTTCTTCAATACGGATGGCACTGACCGGACAAGCTCGAAAGCACTCTCCACAGTCGACACACCTGTTAGCCAATAGTTCAGCCTTGCCTTCAACCACGCGCAAGGCCTGTGTCGGACACACTTTCATGCAGTGTGTACATCCAATACACAATTCCTTGTCGATTTTTAATGCGTGATGAAAAGGTTTCATAATGACCCTCTTTCTAATTGCTGAGATAGTTGATAATGCGAACCTTTGTTCCTTCTCCTACCTTACTGTCGATGGAAAACTCGTCGGTGTTTTTCCGGATGTTCGAAAGTCCCATTCCGGC
>JAASSU010000422.1 GCA_021767705.1 Bacteroidota bacterium
AAGCATCGCCCCAAGCGATCCGGGCCAGGTAATCGTATCGCCACAGGTGGCTCCCGCACTTCCGATTTCACCCGTAACAGAATCGACCGCAACGATAGAGAAAGTATGCTGAGCTTCGGCAAGGTGAAAAGCAAATAGTCCAATAGCTAAAAGGAAAAGATTTTTCATGAGCATAGTTTTTAGTTTTCTGGCGAAACAAAATAACCAACATTCTTAGCTAAAATATTTTGTTTGAGCCGAAATAACGGTTTAGCCCATAAAAGTAATAAAAAGCTGAAAATGCTTAGTTTTGCCGAAAATGCAGAATGGATTTATTTTCTTCAAATAATATTCTTTACCAGGATGACTGGCTTATTGCCGTTAACAAACCTGCCGGCCTGCCTGTACACCAAAACCAGTTCCTTCCGAAAGATGCAGGATACCTGAACAAAGCTGTAGGGCTTCTTACCGGAAAATCAGTTTACAATGTTCATCGTTTGGATGCCAAGACATCCGGAGTAATGATTCTGGCCCTGAGCCAGGAGGCCGCCCATGCCCTCACCTTGCTTTTCGAAAATAAAAAGGTGATGAAAGAGTATGTGGCCATTGTGAAAGGAAATCCCGGCAAGGGCACTTTTTCAGAAAAAGTGCTGGTAAAGAAAAAGAGTAAGTTTAAAAAGCCTGCTGTCACACACTACGAAACCACTCAAAATATTAGCACCAGCCTCTTCACCAAAGAAGGTGAGCCACTCGCTTTAAGCCAAGTATTACTCAAACTGGAAACCGGCCGGTGGCATCAGCTCAGGCAGCACCTGGCGAAAAACCGAACAGACATCATTGGAGACACGCATCATGGCGACTTCAGGCTTAACAAAGAACTGGCGGAAATTACCGGTATTAAAAGGCTCATGCTACATGCTTCCGGAATTTCTTTTGAGCACCCTTTTACGCTCGGCCAAATGACCTTCGAAAGCCCTTTACCAGATGAATTTTCGGAATTGCTTCTGAAATTGACTCCTTTAAAAGATGACTTTCAACAATGACAAAAATCAACTGTTAAGCAACTGAGGATATGAGAACTTTGGACAACAACAGCAGGTACAGGCACACCGGACTCTTTACGGATTTTTATGAGCTGGCCATGGCGCAAGCCTACTTCTATGAAAACAAAGCCAGTGAGGAAGCGGTGTTCGATTATTTTTACCGTAAAAACCCGTTCGGAGGAGGCTATGTGGTTTTTTCCGGTATTGGAGAATTGCTTCACTCGATCAGGAATTTTAAATACAGTGAGGAAGATATTGCCTACCTGAATAAGCAAGGCTTCCGTAAAGAATTCCTCGGATTTCTGAAAAACTTCAGTTTCAAAGGAACAATCAAAGCTCCTGCCGAAGGAGAGATCATTTTTCCGGGCGAGCCACTGCTGGTGGTAAAGGGAAGTATTCTCGAGCTTCAGCTTATTGAAACCCTGGTTTTGAATATCCTCAATTTTTCATCGTTGATTTCCACCAAGGCCTCCCGCATCCGCAATGTTTCAGGGAAACGGCCTTTCAGCGATTTTGGATTACGCAGAGCACAAGGGGCCGGAGGAGTGCTGGCATCGCGTGCTGCCATCATCGGGGGAGCCAATTCCACTTCCAACGTGCTCGCCGGTTATCAGTATGAGCTTCCTGTTGGAGGAACGATGGCGCACTCATGGATACAAACCTTTAGCTCTGAATTAGAGGCTTTCCGCACTTTCGCCAGAAATTATCCGGATAACGCAGTGTTGTTGGTGGATACTTACGATACGCTTGAAAGTGGTGTGCCTAATGCCATCACCGTGGCCAAGGAGCTCGGGCAAAAAGGGCACCGCCTGAAAGCAATCCGTCTCGACAGCGGCGACCTCGCTTACTTCAGTAAAAAAGCACGGAAAATGCTGGATGACGAAGGCTTGCAGGATGTTAAGATTGTGGTTTCTAACCAGCTTGACGAATACGTTATCCGAAGCCTGACACTTCAAAAAGCGCCTATCGACAGTTTTGGCATCGGAACAAAACTCATTACCGGAAAAGAAACATCTGCACTGGATGGCGTCTACAAGCTGTCGATGTACAATCACCATCCACGGATGAAAGTGTCTGATAACATTGAAAAAACCACCCTCCCCGGAGAAAAAATAACAATACGGTACCTTCAAAGCGATGGTACGTTTTATGCAGATGGAGTTCTTTTATCGGACGAAAAGGAAACGATAGAAATTGCACACCCGCACTTCAGCCATAAGCGCTCAGATATTTCAAATTATACTGCTGAGCCTTTGCTGAAAACGGTTATGAAAGAAGGCGAGCAAACAGGGGAAAGCCCTGTGGCAGAAGAAAGTGCTGCATACCTGCAACAAAGACTGAAACAGCTTCCTGACGAACATAAACGTATCGAATTCCCACATCAATACAAAGTGGGAATCAGTGAAGGCCTGGAAGCTTTACGAGATAAAATTTTCAAAAACATCAAAGAGAGGAGAGAATTATGAGAGCGTTATTGATTGTAGATGTACAGAATGATTTTTGTGAA
>JAASSU010000102.1 GCA_021767705.1 Bacteroidota bacterium
AAATTGCTTGGTGAGGATAACCTTTTCAGGGAAGACCTTGAAAACAGGATTGAGTTTATGGAAGGTTTTGCAGTAGTTCGTTCCCAGAATCGGAAGAAATACGCAGAAGCTGCTAAGCTGATGGAAAAGGCTGTAGAGAAAAATCCGTATGCCGCCTATGCTCATGCGGCATTAGGACAACTCTATAAAAACCTCAACCGATACGAGGAGGCCATCAAAGAGGCCGGCGAAGCTATTGCAATAGCCCCTAACTGGGTCTACTCGCAGAAATTGCTGGGAGATATTTACCTTGATCAAAGAAGATTCAAGGAAGCCCGGCTGCAATATGAGAAAACCCTGGAAATTTACCCCAACCATCCCTGGGTGCTTAATAATTTGGGTATTGTTTATTACAGGCAGGGGCGCTACAAAGAAGCTAAAAGATATTACAAGCGCTCTATTGAATATCGCAACCAAACTACCGTTCCGCTCTATAATCTGGCGCTTACAGCCCGGCAGGAAGGTCGCTTTAAAGATTCTGAACAGCTTTTCAGGCAGGCCATTGAAAGTAATCCGGATTACGAGGCTGCTTATCGCGAACTGGGTGAGCTATACAAGGAATTGGGGTTTACAGAAGCTGAAAGCTACTATCAAAAAGCAATTGAGCTGGAGCCTTACAAACCCGAACCACTGATTAATCTGGCATACCTATACAGAAACACCAAGCCCTCCAAAGCAATGGAATACACCCTTAAAGCCATTGAACTCAATCCGCTTTATGTGTGGGGTTACCACCGATTGGGCTGGTTAAAAAACTCCAATAAAGATATTGAAGGTGCCGAAGAAGCCTTTAAAACAGCTTTAGAAAAAGTCCCCCACTCGCCGGTAGCGCCGCGCAATTACGCTAACTTCCTTCAGGCCAAAGGGCGCTACGATGAAGCTGAGCAACTTTTCCTTCAGTCTATACAAAAAGATTCACTTTATTTTGATGCTTACATTGATTTAGGGGAGCTTTATGAAGACTATGACTCGCTGTCAAAAGCAGAAACGACCTACCTGAAAGCTCATCACCTCTTCCCCGAAAGCCCTGACCTTTCCATGGAGCTGGCCAACTTTTATTTCAGGCAGATGGATTATCCGAAAGCAGAAAAATACTATCAAAAAACACTGGGGATCGACAGCTCGTATGCTAAAGCCTATTCCAGCCTGGGCTTTACCCTGCTTGAAAACGGGAAGTTCAGTGAAGCGGGAGATCTTTTTCTACAAGCTATCGAATATAATCCCTTCGAGAATAAACCATTCGATATTGCTGCCACCATCGAGCTTTATGCTTCCGGAGTGCTGATGGAGGGTGATACAGCCACTGCTGTAAGGGCCTACCAGCAAAGTGTTTTGATCGATCCGCAATACTTTAACGCTTACTTCCAAATCGCCTGGCTGCAATATTTTAATGAAGACATTGATGAAGCATTGATAAACATTAATAAGGCTCTCTCTGATAAATCGTTAACACAAAGCCATCAACTTAAATACAAAACATTAAAAGCGAAACTACTCATCGACCTGGAACGTTTTGACGAAGCACTGGAAATCTACAACGGTATAATTACCAAGACACTACGGACTGATTACCTGGGCAAAGCCATTTGTTTGTATAAACTGGATGAAGAAAAACTGCTCAGAGAATTTTTAGTGTTTGTTGAAAAAGAAAATCCATTTCTGCTCTCAGATAATCATATCAAAAGCAATTACAACAGCAAATCACGTAAGATTATCCAAAAAATAAAAAATGATTATGAAAAATAAAATGCTCGCCCTCCTGATACTTTCAGGAGTTTTATTATTGATAAATCATCCTGTTAAAGCAGGAGTGAACCTGAAAAACGGAAATTTTTATATCTCCTACACAGATATAAAGATTCCCGGACCTTTTGCGATGGAGATTACCCGTACTTACAATTCCAAATCCACCGAAGAGTCCCTTTTCGGGATGGGCTGGGGCTCTGTGTATTTCTCAAAAATGAGGATAAACGGAGATGGCTCGCTGATGATCAGAGAGCACGGATGTGGCGGAAAAACATTGTTTGAGCCAAAAGTTGCCGATCCAATGCGTATAGATAAATCCATCAATCAGATTGCCAGAGCAGCCATGAAAAATGGAGATTTAAAGAACCCCCGAGACATCATGGAGCTAAAATCAAAACTAAAGTCGAACGGAGACTTACGGCATAGTTACTGGAAAAAATACACAGGGCTTGGATTGCTAAAAAATCCTGAACACGACAATGGATTTTTGTGGTCTTCCAAAGAAAGGGGCAACCAGGAAATCATTAAAACAGACTCGGGATACCTAAGGACCAGCAGTGATGGAACAAAAGAGCTTTTTAATAAGAAGGGGCAACTTGTACAATATGCCCAGTCAAAAGGCATTTTCTATCTCTTTTATAATGAGAAAGAAACTTTGAGTACGGTAAAAGATAACTTAGGAAGAGCCATCAAGTTTATTACCAATGAAGATGGATACATCGAAGAAACTATCGGAACCGACACAGAAGGAGAAATTTACAAGGCGGTTTACCGTTTCAATGACCGGAACCAATTGGTTTACAACAAGGATCAGGCAGGCAATCACTATCAATACCGATACGACAATTCTTCGAACCTGACGGCGGTAGTTTACAACCCTATAAGAGTAAAAGGAATGGAGGAAGACGGGATGTATATGGAATACTACCCCGGGACATATTACATCAAGAGAGTCACCGATCGTGATGGCGGGGAAGTATGGTATGAGTACATCAGCTACTTTGATGAAAATGGTGACAAGGACGACGACAAGTATGGCACAAGGGTAAAAAAACTTGGGTATTATGGCGACACCGTAACTAACACCTATGAATATGAAATCCGAACCAAAGAAACCGGTGAACGCTACACTTACAAAATCAAAACAAACGTACAAGGCATTAAAACGGAAACCATCTATAATGAGTGCTGCGGTCTTCCGGTATTGATTTCGAGGAATGGGGATAGTACGATTTTCAAATACAACAATCGTGGACTGGTCACTGACAAAATCAAGGAATATGAAATCATCAGGATGAAGTATCATCCGGTGCTGGATAAAATGGTTGAAGTGAATTATTATGATCCGGGAGCGGAAGAGCCGGTGAAGTTTTACAAATTCCAATACGATGACGCCGGCAACCTCACGCGCGCTGAGGATCCTAATCAGTGGGTAAAGTTACATTACAACGATGAAGGCAAAATCTTTGAAATGGAATCGCCCGGTGAAACTTTGTCATTTAAATATAATGATCTCGGAAAACCCGTAAAAATTGAAATTGCTGATGTGGGCTCTATCAGCGTCACCTACGATAAGTGGGGCGAGATTGAGCGTGTGAACAGCGACGACGGACATCAAATGGCACTGAAAGTCACGCAGGCATTTCAGAAGCTGCTCAGACTGGTAAAACCTGCCGGGGTGGATTTGAATATGTGATCTGATTTGGTTTGGATCTTTTACCACACCCTAAAATCAAACTCGATATTCTCTTGCCGCATGGTGGGTTTTTGCAGGCCGTTAGTTAAATCCTGGACACTTTTGCTGACATAGTCGCGAAGCTCGGTCACAGTTACTTTTTCATCTCCGTTGACATCGGCATAGCCATAGCGCAACCCTTCGAGGAGCGAATAGGTGAACACGCCGTTTTGCCATTCATCCGATTCCATGGCATAGCTGTCGCCGGCAGCAGCGCTGATGACCACCGCTCCGGATCCACGGTTAAGATTCGTAAACATTTCCTGCATCAACTGAAAAGAATTTTGCAAACCGATACCCTGCTCCACTTCTTCGTCATACTGCAAAATATCAGCCCGATACGTGTATTTCTTCACGCCGCTTTTCATCCCTTCCTCCTTTTCAGAATTGTAAGCCATAAGCTCTTCCTTATCCACTTCACCTGAATGGCAGGCATCCATCAAAAAAAGCTTCTTCCTTGCCGGGATGGAGTCGAGGAGCCACTCCAACTCATCGTAACTCACTCCTTTTGCTGAGGGATTATCAAAATCAACATCATGGGTGGCAAAGTAAAAATCGAAGTTGTCATCAAGCAGGCCGTGGCCGCTCATCGAAAGAATGACTTTATCTTCGAGACGGGTATTTAACAGCCTTTGTTTGATTTCAAGAATATTTTTCCGGGTAACGGCATTGTCTATCAGTGTATCTACTACCAGATTTTCGTAACGTTGACTGAGCTGGCTGGTCAAATCGCGAATATCTTTGGCGGCATAAGCCAGGTCAAAATCATCGTTCTGATAATCAGATACTCCTATCCCCACAAAATAAACCTTTTCTTGATGTGTCTTTTCAGATACCACCTCTACACTAACAGGTAAACTCTCAACGCCCTGGCTGTTGAGTACAGATAATTGAATCTTGTTATTCCCTGACATCAGGGGAATTTCAACTTTGGAAAACTCTTGCTTAACTGGCGGTAAGGCTTTTCCGCCACTGCCATATACCGGAACACCATTTACCTCCACCAACAGCTTTTTCAGTAAACTCTCATCAGCACTGGCAGAAAAAGCAACCTCCACCAGCTCCTCATTTGTGATTTCGGGGATATCCATAAGATTTGCAATGCTTACCTCAGGCATATTAAAATTTTCGATTGCCGCATCCGGGTCAAACCCAAAATAAGCCAGTCTTTTTTCATAGGCCTTATAATACAAATCCATGAGCTCCTGACCCGCAAAACCCAATCGTTCCAGGATGATATCCGGACGATTTAGAAACAGCTCATAACTTGAAATCGGGTAGGATTCTGCGCCCTTAACAAAATGAAAATCCCGGAGCATGTCTTTGTCTGCATTGAAATATCCTTCAGGAGTAAAAAACGCAAAATCAAGATTTTCATCACTATCCTGAGAAAAATTGATGGATAAGGCTTCTTCCAACTCATCCAAATCAAGCACTTTTATGGCAGCGTCTCTTGTCAACACCAGCAGCTTGTCGCCAGACTCCTCTATTGATAATATCTCAGAAGATCCCAGATTGAGTTTCTTTAGCGGAGATTCTTTTTCCGGGCTCCATACAAACAAACTGCCCTCATCACTGCCCCCTGCAAACATATCCCGACCCTCAAGAAAAACCGCCGGACCAACCCACTGTCGTGCATAGAACGGCTCCTTACTTTTAAGCTCTCCATTTTCGTTAAACATGATAACATCCACCCCTTGCATATTTGATGACAACCCTTTCTTTCCGTCAAAGTCATCAATACGCACATCCGCCTGGAAAAGCTTTTCACCACTTTGAAGATCAAAAACTTCCGTAGCATGTTTCACAGGCATCGACTCCTTATCGTGCCTCACCAAAAGGTATTTCCCATTACTGGAAAATTTTACGGAAGAATAACTTTTGCTTTCAAGTTCAGTAAGCTCACGTTTCTCCACATCAATAAGAAATAATTTACCATCGCCTGAGAAGTTGGAATTACTGTAAAAAACCACATGTCTTCCGCTTGAAGATACTTTAGTGGAATTAACCGGCACCGTGTAATTTCTAATCTTAAACTTTTCACTTTTCCAGGAAGGGTTATCCATCGAATCAACCGAAGAAATTCTGAATTGGTAGTATGGTTTATCGGAATAAGAATCGCTGAAAAGGTAAGCCAGATTTCCGGCCTCTTCACCCTTTAAGAGTGACGCATTGTAAAACTCTGGCACCTCTGTTTTCTTTTTTAAGGTGGCCAAATCAATAATTATGTTTTTATTAAACATCAGATATCCATATCCATCGGTAGATAAATCGCTGTCATCAAGATAAATATCAGTATCCACACTATGGCTTTCAGGTTTCTCTTCCATAAATGAAAAGCTGGTCAACTGGTCATCTTCAACATACAATAGCTCTTCATTTAAAAGCCTGATACTTGTGCCATAAGGGATTTTAAAATGCTCTGATTGCAGATCAGTCAAGTTAATCAACTTTATCCTGATGCTCTTATACTGCTCAGATTCCAATTCAGTAATCAAGCATAAATGCTTATCCTTTGTCAACAGGTTTTTGTATGACTCATTTGTCTTCCATTTTTCCCTTTGATAGACCTGCTGGGTTTCCGGGTGCAGGAGCTTGTACCCTTTGGCATCAAAAACTATCGCCAGACTGTCGTTGATAAGGCGAACCTTTTCATCAAGATCAAATAGTCGTTCAAAAGAGGGATTTCTTAAAATTTTTCCACTATTCAGATTATAAATCAATATGCTGTCTAACTCATGATCATAAAGCTCATAATCAGGCTTGATGTTGTAGCTGACAGGAAACAGGGCGATTTTCTCCTGATTCGAAAACATAGTAGTGTTTAAATCAACGGCGTACTTTTTCGTATTCTCTTCGAAATCAAAAAGTCTTTTCACTGACAGCTCCTTACCATCAATCTCCCACAATGAACCTCGGCTGTCTGATACCAGCCATAAGGCTTCCTTTCCCGGAACGGGATATGTTCTGCAATTAAATTCCGGATCAAGAAAGTCAGCTTCGTTATCTGAATAAATCTTTGTTGATCTTTCACCGCTATGCAAGTCGATATTGTGAACCCGGAAAGAACTGTAATCTTTCTGGCTGTAATTTTCTATCACCAAAAGGTTTTCGGAATGGGCATCAAAATTTACACCGTAGATTTCCTCATCGAAAATCCAGTCCTGAAGCTTTTTCTTGCTGGCGTATGACCATAGCTCAAGCGTGTTGCCACCACCGTAGTCACTACCATATCCTGCAAAGTATTTTTCATCAGGGGCCACTTCGATATTTTCTGATTTCCAGTCATTGGATTTGATTAGCAGCTGTTGAGGATCGAAGAGGGTATCTGTCTTAAACACGGTCTCGCTTCTCACATAAATCTCATCATCTTCGAGGTTCAGCTTGTAGACTGCTCCTTTTTGTTCTTCAACATTAAACCCTCTTTCCCTCGGACCAAAAACCAAAATCTCATTTTCATTATAAAAACTTGCACCACTGATACTGAACAAAGGCGTCAGGTTTGACCAGATTTGCCAGCGCTCTTCGCCGGTCTCAATATTAATGCCTGCAATGGAATAATCCTTTTTTGAAAGTAAAGTATTGTTTAACACACTCTGTCCTATACTCCTGACATCATATGTTTCAGGCTGCTCAAGTGTCTGTGCGTAAACAATTGAAATCATCCAATCTTGATCATGATAAAAAAGGTACTTCCCGTTGTCAGAAAACTCCAACCCTTCAAAAACTCCCTTTAAGCTCTCTTTTTTCTTAAGCAACCCAAAATCAGGGTAACTTCTGACCTCGAGTGTGGAGCGGAAATCCCCGTCTCCGGCTAAAGAATCTATGTAAGAAATTACAACCAGGTCCTCCTGAGGGGACACCTCAAGGTCATTCACCACCGATTTCGCTTCTTTTTTTTCTTGTGATGGCAGATAAATAATCCCGGGAAGGGCGTAATACTTTGATTTTCCTATAGTTGTGTATGGCCGGTATCTGTTGGCCGCGATGATATTTTTATTGGTTTGAGTTAAACCAAAACGTATATTCCCAGGCACGGCCATCACTTTCTTTTTGGTGGTAATATCATAACCAAAAATGCTATCCTCGGGGTAGAGATTTAATTTACTTTCAGAAAACTCTCCGTTATACTTACTGAACCGGATTAGCAGAATATTCTGGTTGGCCGGATGAAAGTCGAGATAACTGACCACTCCCTGTTTCTTAATATCATAAGGAAATGTTTGCTTGAGCGCAAAATCTTTGGCATTCAGGATGTATACAGTCTGCCAATCAGCAACAGCAAGCAAGTTTTTATCTTCGGAAAGTGTTGTGGCGTAAACCGGCGTATCAGTAAAAAAAGTATCTTCCTGACTAAGCGCTTCATTCGGTAAAACAAAAACCATTAATAAAATTATCTGCTGCCAATAGCCTGTCACTTTCATCTAAAAACGTTTTAACACATTCGATTTCATTTCATTCAGGATTACATCCGAATTATCCTGAACGACCTTTAATACAAAATCATCTTTACCTGACTCTGTTACTTCTACCAGAATATCGTAAAGCCCTTGACCATAGGCCTTTTCGAACTCTTTCCTTTTGTTCAGGTAAGTTCCGTAAGAACGGGGAACAATCAAGCTATTTCCGTATAGAGAAGTGCCTACCACTCCATCCCGATAAGCCTTAAAAGCTTTTTTGTCTCCAAGGGGAATATCCCGCAGGTTAAGCAAAAAAGTACCAATTTCGACATCGCGGTTGATGGAGGAGTTTGTTCCGGTCCATGTGGCAGTGAAAGTTACCTTTACATCCAGGTTAATCGTGTTTTGCTTTTTCATAAAAAGAGTCCATGGCAGATACCACTTTTTATCCGGGATCTTCGCTTTTGCGTAATCCATTTTAAATTCCGTAAGTTTCATCCGAAAAGCAGAATTGTTAAAAATCTCGTAAGGATTCTCCGTATCAACCCTGAACGACATAAATAGCGTGGTATCAGTCAACCCCGGCTCCACTTCAGCAATACGGATAAGGTCAAAGCCATTAAACTGCATTCCGTTGATATCAAAGGCACTTTCATCCGATATCCTGTCATAGAAATACATATCGCTCACTCCGTAGGTGTAGTCCTGAGTGTATTTCTTCTTATCTTCTTCAATCAGGTATTTGATACCTTTTGCAGCAAGTGATATCGCATCGCCCACCATAAAACCTCTTGTACTCGTTCCGGGAATTTCCTGACGATCAAGGTTCCTGGGGTTGATCAACACTTCTTCATTAAGAACCTCCATCTGAATAATCTCACCGTCTTGCTTGTTGGAGTATTTGTAACTTGCGCAAGAAGAAAACAGAATGGCGGTGAGTACAATCAATATCGAAAATCTACTCATGTTTTAAAGTTTTGTTAAAACTATATACTTTGATAGTATCGAAAGCTAAAAGTAAACCACTTTAACAAGTTATTAACCAAAAAGTTCCAGCCACAGACATCTCATGCAGATGAACTTTACTGAAAGGCTTTGATATTTTAAAGCATTGGTTTAGGAAAAAACCAAAAACTCCGCAATCGTTTTCATTTATTTTTTTTGTTGAGGGAGGTTGAAGCCATTAATTTCGGGAAATTATTAAAAAGAAGATATTACACATAGCGATATCTACATATTTTTGTATCTTTGACAAAATGAATTTTCTAATCAAAAAAACATAAAAACGTATGAAAAAGATTACAGTTATCGGAGCCGGTAATGTAGGAGCAACCTGTGCTAACGTGATTGCACATAAGGACCTTGCCAGAGAAGTGGTGTTAGTTGATGTTAAGGAAGGAGTGGCTGAAGGGAAAGCCCTCGACATTTGGCAAACATCCTCTATCAATTATTTCAACACCCGCGTAGTCGGCACCACCAACGATTATCTGAAAACCAAAGGTTCAGGTGTGATTGTAATTACTGCCGGAATCCCCAGGAAACCTGGAATGTCGCGCGATGACCTTATCAAAACCAACGCAAAAATTGTAAAAGAAGCCACCGAAAAAGCTATAAAATATTCACCCGACGCCATTATCATTGTGGTTTCCAACCCACTCGACGTGATGACTTACGCAGCTTTTCAGGCGGCCCGCAAGTCGGCCAACAAAGTCTTCGGTATGGCCGGAATCCTCGACACAGGTCGTTACCGCGCTTTTATTGCTGAAGCATTAAACGTATCACCTAAAGATATCCACGCCCTCTTGCTCGGCGGCCATGGCGACACTATGGTACCACTCCCACGCTACACTTCCATTAATGGTATTCCTATCACAGAATTACTTGGAAAAGAAGAAATAGACAAAATTGTAGAGCGTACCCGTAAAGGGGGAGGCGAGCTGGTGAACCTGATGGGAACCTCAGCCTGGTATGCCCCGGGAGCAGCGGCGGCACAGATGGTAGAAGCGATTGTGGATGACCAAAATCGTATCTTTCCGGTATGTGCAAACCTCAACGGCGAATATGGCCTGAAAGACATTTACATTGGTGTGCCAGTAAAACTCAGCGCCAACGGTATAGAAGAGATTGTTGAGTTGAACCTGAACGAGGAGGAGAAAAAAATGATGAATGAATCTGCAAATTCTGTCAAAAAAGTGATGAAGGTCTTGGATGATATGAAGCTCTTCGAAGACTAGCACTTGCTTTAAAAAATGCATAAAGACGGGAAGGCTGCTTTCCGTCTTTTTTATTTATTTTCGTTAAAAAGAAAATACCGGTAACGATGAAAACCATTGTAGTCCTATCAGGAGCAGGCATAAGTGCAGAAAGTGGCATCAGCACCTTCCGCGATTCAGGCGGGTTGTGGGAGAAATATTCCATTGAAGAAGTTGCCACCCCTCAGGCCTGGCAGCGCAACCAGGATCTTGTCCTTGATTTCTACAACCAGCGGCGGAAACAACTTTACGAGGTAGAACCCAACGCTGCTCATTATGCGCTTGCTGAGCTGGAGAAAGAGTTCGAGGTAAAAATCATCACACAAAATGTGGATGACCTGCACGAGCGCGCCGGCTCAAGCAATGTGCTGCACCTTCATGGCGAGCTGAAGAAAGCGCAGTCGTCGCTCGACCCTTCTTTGGTTTATGATATCGACGGATGGGAGTTGAAGAAAGGAGACAAGTGCGAGCGTGGCTCCCAGCTCCGTCCGCATGTGGTGTGGTTTGGCGAGCCTGTGCCGATGATTGA
>JAASSU010000010.1 GCA_021767705.1 Bacteroidota bacterium
AAGGGACAGATGCTTGTGGATGCGGGCATGTTATCTGCGAAAGTGGCTGCTGCCGAAGGCGGTGATATTTATGACCTGAGGATGGAGTGCGCTGCCATTATCCGTAAATCGGCACGCGACCTGATGGTACAGAATCATTCGCTCAGGGCTTTTGGCTTTGAGCATGTGGAGTATTACGACATGGTCAGGGAGCTGATAGAAGAATACCGCCTGCTGTTTATCGACTGGGTGCAGTCCTTCGACCCGTGGAACTACATCACTGATAGCTGGGGACTCTTCAACCCTCCGGGAGTGGGGCCTTTTGATGATGAAGATTAATAAGGATCCGGTTAAAAATATGTCACAACTGAAACGGAAAGGACTGTTTAGCACATAAAGGTCTTTGGAATTGACACTTCACAAGTTGAAGATATATCATTCATTTTAAGATATTGTGCATAAACATTTCGTTTAGTTGTGAGTTTGAATGGTTAAACAAAATAAAACACAAGCTATGAATAAGAAGATTTTTTCATTTATATCAGTTATTGCCATTGTAATGTTACTGGCAAGTTGCGGACATAATGTAGATGTTGTTGAAAGTGGAACTTACGACGGAACGGTTTCAGAAGCTAAGCCCGATGAAGAGGAAATTTATGTGGATTTGGATAACGGTAAAACCATTGAGCTTTACTTTACTGAAACCACTACATTGACGAAAAACGGCACTTAAGTTCCTTTTTCTGAATTGAAAAAAGGCGTGGATGTCACGGTTGAAGTGGAAAAGAAAGGGAAACGCCTCGATCCTATCGCTGTTAAAATTAAGTAATATGGAATCTTTACCAGGAATGTGGCGGACAGAGTTATGGCATCCTCTGTCTGTCCATTTTCCGATTGCATTGCTGATATTTGCCACTCTATTTCTTACAGCAGCCCGTCTTATTCCATCTTATAAGAGTTATCTTCTTTTTACAGGAAGACTCCTTCTCATTTTCGGGGTGCCATTAGTTTGGTGGGCAGTGTATTCAGGAACGCTTGCCGACAGTGTGGTAGGAAGGTATGTATGTGATCCTACCGTATTGGAAGATCACGAGCGCTATGCTTACATCACAGCCTATTTGTTTACTGCCGGATTGTTGGCTGAAATCTTGCTGGCATTAAAGCGACTGATACCGTCCGAAAAAATTAAAACATTGCTTTCTGTATTAAGCCTTGTCTTATTGGTTAGCGGTTCAGTTACTCTGGGTTATGTGGGGCATCTCGGTGCAAAGCTGGTCTATCAGCAAGGTGCTGGTGTACATCACCCCACCGAAGATTGCGGTGAGTTTGAGTAGAATACATCAGTTTAAAAGCGAGTTCTTAACGTGTTTGGCGTTTATTTCAATCCAAGCTATATGCAAATCTTATCATGTGTTAGTCCATCCCTAACTGGTACATGATGAAGCCAAGTTTCGCAGCTCTCTCATCAAGCCTTTCGCTGAGCTTGGCTGCCGTGTTATGACCCGATTGCTCGATAACATTTAACAAAACCGGATTTTTTTGTGCTGTGCGGTTTTGTAAGGCCGCAGCAAATTTATAGGAGTTGAATGATGGGACTCGGTCATCATTTTCTCCGGTAACAATAAGCATCGCCGGATAGTTAATATTCGCTTTAATATTGTGGTAGGGCGAATAGTTCAGTAGATTTGTGAAGCTGGTGCTGTCGGTTATGGTTCCGTAAATATCATGATGGAAACCATTCATCATGCTTTTCAAGCCATGGTGCAATAACTTCAGGATGAACATCCTCCATCCAGCGGTAAGGATCTTCTATAACATAATCAGTATAAAAAGTATCCGTAACAATTTTTTTATGAGTTTTAACAGGGTAATAATCCTGGCATAAAGCCGTGGAGCTGACAGAAATCAGAATGATAAAAAACAATAACTTTTTCATTGAGGTTTGGGTTTTGTGACTAAACAATTATAATTTGATGTAAAACGAACAATCTATTTTGTTCAAAAATAGAAAAAGAATCGAATAAACAGAGGCTTGTCAAGATTTGATAAATAGTTTAAAGTTATTTTAAATTAGATGGGCAGTTCTTTACGTTTCTAAATTATGTTTCCGACGGATTTATTTACTTTGCCGAAAATTAGATTTTCATGAATATCGATAAACTTATTGCCTTTCGGGAAGTTTTGCAGGATTTAAGTTCTGGTAAAACCGAAAGTCCTTATTACGAAAGTTTTGAGCAGATTTCGCAAATAGCGGCATCAGAGAACCCGCTGTTTACCAGGAAAAATATATTGCATGCGCTGGAGGTGTTGGTAGCCAACCTCAGAGAAGAGAACCTCTTTGCTTTGAATGAAAAAGCTGCCCTGCAAAAGGAGGTGAACATCAGCAGCCTGGTTGCTGAGAAAGATGTCCTTTCTGGGTTCCCCGACTGGCTGATGGCGATCCTTACCGGCAACCGCATCACGTTTCAGCTACCCGAAAATAACCGGCGGTTTTTGCCTGAGGTGGTGAGCTGGTTCGTGAAGGAAAATCCGGAAATGCAGTCGGTGTTTTCTTTTACGGAAGGGCGAATAGAAAAGCCGGAGTATTTGCTGACCTATCCTGTGGAAGAGGAAGAGCAGCAACTGTTAAAATACTTTAAAGCCTATCCGGGTGTGACCCGTATGAAGAAAAAGGCGGTTGCTGTGCTTACGGGCAATGAAAGCAATGAGGATCTTCAGCTTTTGGTTGAGGGCACCATGCGCTTTTTCAGCCAGGGAAACCACAGGGTTTCTAAAATCATGGTGCCCCATGGATATGATTTCACCCCTCTGCTCGAGTCGTTTAAGAATTACATGGAATTGAAGGATCATCATAGCTACCGGAATAATTACGATTATTACAAATCCATCTACCTTTTAAACAAGGAAAACTTTTTTGATAATGAGCTGGTGCTGATAAAGGAGGACGACAAGCAGTTTTTATCGCCGTTATCAGTAATCTATTTTTCTTATTATCAGTCAGAAAAGCAAGTGGAGGAGATTTTGGATCAGCACTATGTTTCAGCGGTTTACCGCAACCAGCAAGGGGCAGGGGCAGCATGGACAGAGATGAAAAACCCTGTTTTTGCTAACTGGGAGTTCTATCCTGCGGCAAGGTAGGATGTTTTACTAACAACTTAATGTGAACAATATCTGGAAGAAAAAAGAAATTCGGTTTGCAATTTAATTGAAAAGCAGTATTTTTGCAGTCCGTTTTTCGGGTTCAGAACACAGAAGAAAAAAATAACAGTTTAAAGATATGAAAAAAGACATTCATCCAAAAGAATACAGGTATGTGGTTTTTAAGGACGTATCGGACGGAACAAGCTTCCTGAGCCGCTCTACTGCTAAAAGCAAAGAAACCATCAAGTGGGAAGACGGAGAAGAGTATCCATTGATAAAACTCGAAATCTCAAGTTCATCACACCCATTCTTTACTGGTAAGATGAAACTTGTTGATAGTGCCGGTCGTGTTGATAAGTTTAAGAACAAATACAAGAAGCACTACGAAAAGAAAAATTAGAGCATCAAACAGCGATGTGGTAAAGTCCTTTCAGAACGAAAGGACTTTTTTTGTATTAGACCTTTCGGTTTCTTACTTTTGAAAGCAAAAACAGCATATGAACTTTGTACTCTTTGACGACTCGCGCCGCGTAGATCTGTTACCCCTTGTGTTTACGAGGCCCGTGGCTGATATGCGTGTAGGCATTACCACCATCCGCGAAAAATGGGAATATTATCTCGATCAGAAGACTTCCACACTTACCGAAGGGTATTTGTCGAAGAAATTTCCATTGAAAAAAGCGGATGATAATATTTTGATAAATGGCTCAATTATCCCGACGAAAAAGATAGTTGAACGCATTTTAACACTCAAGCCGGGTGAGGCCATTACAAAAGATGAATACATCATTGCTATCCGGATGACGGCGGATGACCTGAAAAATGTCAGCGATACAGCTTCAGAGGATGCTAAAAAGGCGGGCAACCAGCAAAACACCTCTTTTACCTATCACAAGTGCGAGCAGGAGCACCAAAAGATTGCTTTCCCCTGGCAAATCTTTACCAAGAATAAGGATATCCTGATTGAAGATTTTAAGCGCCTGACCAAAGGGCGATCTTCTGCACATGTTTCAGAAACCAATACCATCATCGGGAAAGAGAACCTTTTTGTGGAGAAGGGAGCTAAAATTGAGGGTGCGATTATCAATGCAAGTACCGGTCCTGTATATATCGAAAAGGACGCCGAGGTAATGGAAGGCACCCTCATTCGCGGACCTTTTGCTTTGTGCGATCATTCCAAAACGAAAATGGGAGCGAAAATATCCGGGCCTGTCACTGTAGGCCCACACTGTAAAGTGGGGGGCGAAGTGCACGAATCGGTTTTCTTTGGTTATGCCAACAAAGCCCACGACGGTTTTGTGGGTAACTCGGTAATAGGGGAGTGGTGCAACCTGGGTGCAGACACCAACACTTCGAACCTTAAAAACACCTATGAGCCGGTAAGGCTTTACAGTTACGACAAGCAGTCGTTTATCAAAACCGGTGAGCAGTTCATCGGATTGATTATGGGCGATCACTCTAAATGTGGTATCAATACGATGTTTAACACCGGAACGGTGGTTGGGGTCAACGCCAATGTTTACGGCGACGGGTTCCAACGTAACTTTGTGCCTTCTTTTGCCTGGGGCGGAAAAAGCGGCTACGTTCAGTACCAGTTTGCTAAAGCCGTTCAGGTTGCCAAAGCCGTTTATAAGCGTCGTGGATTGGAATTTGATGAAACAGAGCAGGGCATTCTGAAGGCGGTTTTTGACGTGTCGGCAAAAATGCCCCGATAGCCTGACAAATTATCAGACTGCATCAGGGAAGGGAAATGTTTTGTCAGGATAATGGGTCTGTACTCCAATAATCTTGATTTGGCATGACCATTGATAAATTGGGTCGGCGAGTATTTCGCTGTATCATTCGAATGAAAAAAACTTATGAGCAATTTTGATAAGAACGATTTTTTAGGGTTTTCCGATATGATGGGGAGAGACGGTGAAGTAATGCCGGTGATATCGACCGAATCGGAAGATGATATAGAGAGCGAAGAGATAGATAATGAATTGCCAATACTGCCTTTGCGCAATGCAGTCCTGTTTCCGGGAGTGGTGACACCCATCACCGTTGGGCGCGAGAAATCGCTTGAGTTGATCAAGCAGGTCAATAAAGGAAACAAAACCCTGGGCGCGATAGCGCAACGCGATGACAGCGTGGATGAACCTAAGCTCAACGACTTTCATCAATATGGCACGGTAGCCCGCATCATCAAGATGCTGAATATGCCCGACGGAAGCACGACGGTGATTATCCAGGGGCGTCGGCGTTTTGGATTGCTCGATCTTATTAAAACAGAGCCTTTTCACGTTGGCCGGATTGAGGTGCTCACAAACGCTGAACCTGCCGGGGATGATAAAGAGTTTGAAGCACTGATCAGCTCCATCAAGGATATGGCTTTCCAGATTATTCAGAAGTCGCCCAATATCCCGATGGAAGCTTCGTTTACCCTCGAAAATATTGAGAGCCCCAAATACCTGGTCAATTTCATTTGCAGCAACCTCAGTGCAGATGTCAAAGAAAAGCAGCAGCTCCTCGAAACATCCAACATCCAGAAACGGGCTGAGATGGCACTTGAGATGCTGTCAAAAGAGATGCAGATGGTGGACCTGAAGCATCATATCCAGAGTAAGGTAAAAACCGATTTGGATAAGCAGCAGCGTGATTATTTCCTCAATCAGCAGCTAAAAACAATTAAAGAAGAACTTGGCGACAATACCCAGGAGCATGAGATTGAGGATCTCAAGGAGAAAGCAAAGAACAAAAACTGGCCTGAGCAGGTAGCGAAGACCTTTGAAAAAGAGTTGTCTAAGTTGCAGCGGATGAATCCTGCAGCCATGGAGTACTCTATCCAGATCAATTACCTGGATACGCTGGTGGAGCTTCCCTGGAGTGAGTTCAGTAAAGACAATTTTGATCTGGAGAGGGCTGAAAAAATCCTCGAAAGAGATCATCACGGACTGGAAAAAGTGAAGGAGCGTATCATCGAGTATCTGGCGGTCCTGAAGCTCAAGGCCAACATGAAATCGCCGATCTTATGCCTGGTGGGCCCTCCGGGTGTGGGCAAAACATCCCTCGGAAAATCTGTGGCCGAATCGCTGGGAAGAAAGTACATCCGCATGTCATTGGGTGGGCTCAGGGATGAAGCCGAAATCAGGGGGCACCGAAAAACATACATCGGGGCGATGCCCGGAAGGATTATCCAGAGCATCAAAAAAGCCGGGACATCCAATCCTGTTTTTGTGCTCGATGAAATAGATAAGGTGGCCGGTGCTACCGTGAACGGCGATCCTGCTTCGGCCTTGCTGGAGGTGCTCGATCCGGAACAAAACACTTCCTTTTATGATAATTTCCTGGAGGTGGAGTATGACCTGTCAAATGTGATGTTCCTGGCCACGGCCAACACCATGAGCAGCATTCATCCGGCGCTGCGCGACCGTATGGAAGTCATCCATGTGAATGGCTACCTGATGGAAGAAAAGTACCAAATCGCTAAAAAACATCTGATTCCGAAGCAGATGCGAGAGCATGGTCTGAAATCAAACCAGGTGACTTTTAAAAAGCCTGTGGTTGAATCGCTTATCCAGGATTACACCAGGGAGTCGGGTGTGAGGAGTCTGGAGAAAACGATTGCCAAGGTTATCCGCAACCAGGCACGTAAGATTGTGATGGATGACACGTACAAAAAGAGCCTTACCACTGATGATGTCAGGGAAATTCTGGGGCCACCCCTTTTCCAGTACGACCGCGAACTGGATAACGAAGTTCCGGGTGTGGTGACAGGTTTGGCCTGGACGGCCGTAGGGGGCGAAATCCTGTTTGTGGAGGTGAGCCTGAGCAAAGGCAAAGGGCGGCTGACGCTTACCGGTAACCTGGGTGATGTGATGAAAGAATCGGCCACCCTGGCCATGGAATACCTGAAAGCACATACTGATCAGCTGAATCTGGATCCTGAAGTGTTTGATAAGTGGAATGTGCATATCCACATCCCTGAAGGAGCCACACCTAAAGATGGCCCATCAGCCGGAATAACTATGTTTACCGCACTGGCATCCGCCTTTACACAAAGAAAAGTGAAGTCGAAGGTGGCAATGACGGGAGAAATCACTTTACGTGGTAAAGTTCTGCCTGTGGGCGGGATTAAGGAAAAGATACTGGCAGCTAAGCGGGCAAAAATCAAAGATATCATCCTTTCAGAAGACAACAGGAAGAATATAGAAGATATTAAACCTGAATATATCAAAGGCCTTCGTTTCCATTATGTTACCGAAATGAGTGAAGTTATTGACATTGCACTCACCAATGAAAAAGCAAAGAACGCGTTGAAGCTTTAAAGTAATTGATATGCCTTTCCATCATTCATGTTAAAGCGAACATTGAATTCTTAGAATCACATCATACTTTTGTGCTGAATGAATTTAGCTAAATTTGTTCAGTGTGGTGAATAAATTTAGCTAAAAACATAAAGGTTAGTAGAAAAAATTCCTATTTTTACATTTCATTTAGATATAAATGTAGAAATGCTCGAAAGAAAATTGACCAATAAATTAATTTCAAATTTCCAAAAAGGAAAAGTTATTGCATTATTTGGTGCAAGAAGAACAGGGAAAACCACTATTTTAAGAATGATAATGGATTCTTTGTCAGAGACAAGTATACTTTTGTTAAATGGTGAAGATTATGATGATGCTATTGCATTGTCTTCTGGTCGAAGCCAACAACTGGAAAACTTAACATACGGATATGATTATTTATTTGTAGATGAAGCGCAAAACATTCCGAATATTGGAAAGAACTTAAAACTCCTTGTTGATTCGAACCCTGAAATTAGTGTGTTTGTAACCGGCTCATCAGCTTTTGATTTAAAAAATCAGATTGGAGAGCCTTTAACAGGAAGATCACGCTTTTATTATTTGTATCCATTTTCAATTTCTGAACTTAGCATAAAGTATATGGAAAGCTTACGGATGCTTCCAACACTTCTTATTTATGGAGCATACCCTCAGGTATATAATGAGAAGAACCTAAAGGAAAAAAGACACATACTCGAAAACATTAAAAACGGATACATGCTTAAGGATGTTCTGGCTTTAGATAATATTAAGGATAGCCATTTCATTATAAGTTTATTGAGAGCTTTGGCCTTTCAAATAGGAAATAACGTTTCATATAACGAATTATCAAAAACCTTAAATGCATCAGTAAATACTATAATTAGATACATTGAGTTGCTTGAAAAGTCATTTATTATCTTCAGGTTATTCGGATATAGTAATAATTTGCGAAAGGAAATATCGAAATCACCTAAAATATATTTCTGGGATAATGGTTTAAGAAATGTAGTTATTTCTGGATTTAATGATTTAGATTTGAGAGATGATGTAGGCCAGTTATGGGAGAACTTTTGTATTTCTGAAAGAATTAAGTTGCAAAAATATAGAGAAACTTTTTCCGATTTCTATTTTTGGAGAACCTATGATCAGCAGGAAATAGATTTAATTGAGGTGCAAGACGATAAATTGAGTGCGTTTGAGTTTAAGTGGAGCACAGAAAAAAAAGCCAAAACACCTATAGCTTTTAGAAACACTTACCCGAATGCAAGTTTTGATATCATAAACAGGGAGACATATTTTAATTTTTTGATTAGAAAATAAACCGGTTCTTGAAATATTGAAAGAACCGGTTCATCTTTTACTGATAAAATTTCAAAAGACTACTAACCTATGTTTATCCAATAAAAGTCATTTCATTCTGCTTGGTTGTTTTTTCGCAGTAATGGCACTTTAATCGGATACCTTCGCCTTCGCGGACATACACCTTAAACTTCGGTGATACATTTTGGTGGTTGGTAACGCATTTTGGATTGATGCACTTGACATAGCCGCCAATTTCGGTTGGCATTTCCACATTACGCTTTTCAACTACCTTATAGTCTTTGATAGTTATGAGGCTTGCGTTGGGTGCTACAAGTCCGATCTTATTGATTTCAACATCTTTGAAAAACTTGTTGCTCACCTTTATGATTCCCTTCTTTTTGTACTTCTTGCTCTCGAGGTTTACTCCGAATAACGCAAGGTCTCCTGAGTTGTCCAAATCCAAAATACGAACCACGCGAAGCACTTTATCTGCCGGGATATGGTCGATTACAGTTCCGTTTTCGATAGCCGAAACTTTTAGTTCTTTTTTATTATCCATCATGTTCCTCCTTTTATTTCAATCCTAAAATTGCTGTTAATAATGCCTGGCGCACATAAACACCGTTGAGTGCCTGCTGGAAATAGTATGCTTTCGGATGACTGTCCACATCCTCCGTAATTTCATTCACCCGTGGCAATGGGTGCAGCACGCGCATGTTCTCCTTCGTGTTTTCGAGCATTGAACGTTGAAGTACGTAAGAGTTTTTTACTTTTTCGTATTCCATCGGGTCGCTGAATCGCTCTCTCTGAATACGCGTCATGTAAATGATATCCGAATGCTCCATCACATCTTCAAGTTCGGTATACTGATAATATTCAAGGTTCGCATCTTTAATGTGGCGCTTTACGGAACTGGGGAGCTTCAGTTCTTCAGGGGAAACCAGGTGAAATTCAGCATTAAAATGACACATCGCTTCCACCAGCGAATGCACGGTGCGGCCATATTTCAGGTCGCCTACCAATGCAATTTTCAGGTTGTCAAGCGATCCCTGGGTTTTCCTGATGCTGTAGAGGTCGAGCATACACTGTGTGGGGTGCTGGTTTGAGCCGTCGCCCGCATTGATGATAGGCACGGAGGCAACCTCACTGGCATAGCGCGATGAGCCGTCGATGGGGTGGCGCATCACGATAAGGTCAGAATAGTTACAAACAGTCAGAATAGTATCCTTCAGCGATTCACCTTTTTTTGTCGATGAGCTGGCGGCATCAGTAAAACCAACAATTTTTCCGCCGAGCTGACTGATGGCACTCTCGAAACTTAGTCTTGTACGTGTGGATGGCTCAAAAAACAGTGAAGCAATCACGTAATTTCTTAAGAGCTCCTGACGAGGATTTGCTTCAAACTCCTCTGCCAAATCCAGAATCTTGAGGTACTCTTCTTTGGTGTAATCTGATATGGATATCAGGTTACGGTTTTTAAGATTTGTGTTTTCCATATCGTTTGGTTTATAAATGATTTTCAAATTTTTAGTAAAAGTAATCCCTAAGCTGTAAAAAAACCAAAAAAAAGGCGGCTTTGAAAAAAGCCGCCAATTGAATTATAAATTGTGTTTTTTGACGAAATCGTCGAGAACCCCTTCAAGGTCAGGATAACCAATTTCCTGCAAGTCATAGTAAACGCGAGTATTCGGTTTCTTGATATTGATAACCCTGTTAAGGTCGATAGGTGTACCAATCACAACAGCATCGCAGTCGGTGTTGTTGATAGTGGTTTCAAGGTCTTTGAGCTGCTGCTCGCCGTAACCCATCGCCGGAAGAAGTGTTCCGATATTCGGGTAAATCTCGAATGTTTCAGAGAGTTTACCAACAGTAAATGGTCTTGGGTCAACCAGTTCGGCAGCACCAAATTTCTGTGCAGCAACCGTACCGGCGCCAATTTTCATCTCGCCGTGAGTCAGCGTTGGACCATCTTCAACAACCAACACCTTCTTGCCTTTGATAACGGAAGGGTCGTCTACCTTAATCGGAGAGGCACCATCAATTACTGTAGCCTTAGGATTCACTTTTTCAATGTTTTCTCTTACTGTCTGAATATCTTCAGGAGCAGCAGAATCCATTTTGTTGATAACAACCGCATCAGCTTGACGCAGCGTCACTTCACCCGGGTAGTAATTCAGCTCGTGTCCGGGGCGGTGAGGGTCTACAACCGTAATCATAAGGTCGGGCTTGTAGAAAGAGAAGTCGTTGTTACCGCCATCCCAAAGAACAACATCACATCCGTCAGGATCATTTTCTGCTTCACGAACAATGGCTTCATAGTCCACACCCGCGTAAATGACATTACCGCGAACCACGTGTGGTTCATACTCTTCCATCTCTTCGATAGTACATTTGTGCTTCTTCAGGTCATCGATTTCAGCAAAGCGCTGAACCTTTTGTGCAGCTAAGTCGCCGTAAGGCATCGGGTGACGTATGGCCACTACTTTCAGGCCTTTTTTCATCAGATGCTCTATCACTTTACGTGATGTCTGGCTTTTACCGCATCCGGTACGAACCGCACCAACAGAAATAACTGGCTTAGTACTCTTAATCATGGTGTCTTTAGAACCGAGCAGGATGAAGTTTGCTCCGGCAGCATTCACTATCGCACTGACATTCATTAAGTGCTGATAAGGAACATCGCTGTATGAAAATACGCAGTCGTCAACTTTCAGGTCTTTAATGAGTCTGGGCAGTTCTTCCTGAGCATAAATAGGTATACCTTCAGGATAGAGGTCTCCTGCCAGTTCAGCAGGATACTTTCTGCCATCAATATCAGGGATTTGCGCCGCAGTAAAAGCTACTACATTGTACGCCTCATTTCCACGATAATATGTGTTGAAATTGTGGAAATCCCTTCCGGCAGCACCAATGATAATTACATTTTTCTTTTCCATTGATAACTGTTTTTAAATTTAGTTAATTGAATATTATTTTTTAGTTAGCGCAAATTTAAGAGTTTAAGTATCCTGAACAACTTTTCGATAGTTAAATATTTCACAAGTCCGGTTAATATTAATGTAAGGCATTGTCATTCATTGTACTATTTGTTGGTAAATAAGGTTTTCTGATGGAATGATAAATTATTCCTTATCTGTATTTGCAATGCATTTGAAAAATTAATTTGTGAATCAATGAATAATTTTTTAAATTGCCGTGGCTTTTATAACACTGATTAGGCCTCAGATATATTTGAATCAATGAATACAATAAGAATTAGAATCGTATCCGTAGCTTTTGCAATCCTGATTTCAATGATTAACACTGTTTATGGTCAGATGCAGCTCCCTGACTCAATCGACAACTTTATCAAATCGAATCATCCTGTGGAGCAGAAAGTGGATATAATTTTAGACTATGCAGGTTCAAATACCCATAATGATCAAAAAATTGCCTTTCTTTATTTCGATTCAGCTTATCGCTATGCCAAATCGCTGAATCACGATTCTTTAATAGTGAAAGCCCTCTCGCGCAAGGCTAATTTTTTTTTCGGCGTTTCCAGGTTTGATTCGGCTGAATATTACATGACTCGCGTTGACGAATTGATTAATCATTCGGGTAAAAAATTTACTGAGGAGGAAAAGTATTCGGAGTTAAGTAATTATGCAGAGGCACTCTATTATGTTGGTTTAACTGACACGGCTGAACAATTATCAAAAAGGGTTTTGGAATATGCACGTCAGGAAAACGATACGGGGTTGCTATTTAGGAGTCATGGAAATCTTGCAATGTATTTTGGTACATTAGGTAGGTTTTCAGAGGCGATTGATCATATGGAGCAATCCTTAAAATACACTTCTAAACGAGGAGACTCGGCAGTAGCTTTTATCAGAATGGCCATATCATACCTTAATATGGATGAGCCACTACGTGCTATTGAAAAAAACAGGATGGCATTAAAGCTTGCAAAAAACCTTGACAATGAAAATCACCTTAAAAATGTTATATATAATAATATAGGAAGAGCTCATGAGGAGAATGGAAACCTGGATTCGGCTCTTTATTACTATACTGCCTCTGTAAAAATTCAACAATCCATTGGTTTAAAAAATAGCTTAACCATTAATTATATTAACATTGGAAATATTTACCTTACGAGAAAAGATTTTAACAAGGCCCTTGAATACTATTTGCGGGCATATAATAATCCGAATATTGAGTCTATGGCCAGGGCACATGCTGCTGTTACAATTAACCTGGGGTTGATCTATTATGAATTAAAGCAATTCGGGAAAGCTTCAAAGTTTCTTGAGCTGGGTGCAGATCTGGCCACAAAATACAAGATTAGGCAATACAGATTAAATGCCTATTTAAATCTTGCAAAACTCGATTCTGCTAAAGGAAATTTTCTTAACAGCTTAAGGTATAAGGACAGTGTTTATGTTATCAATCAAAGGTTATTTGATGACCAATTGAATGAACGTTTGGCTGAGCTTGAGGCTGAGGAAAAAATGAAGGCGCAAGTCAGGGAGAACGAGCTGCTGAAAAAGAGGGACGCAGCCAATCAAAACAGAATTTTTTATCAGCGGATAGCCCTTGCGCTGGCATTGCTCATTGCCATTGGTGTTATTGTCTTTCTTATAGTAGTTTATCGTGGCCGAAACCGATTAGCCCTCATGTATGCTAAACTCGAGGCGAATAACGAACAGATAAGGCAAAAGAATAAGCAGCTGGAAGAGCTGAACAAAACAAAGGATAAGTTTTTCTCTATTATTTCTCACGATTTGAAAGGGCCTATAGGAACGCTCATTGCGCTTTTACAGGAATTAGAGGAAGACTATGATGCTTTTGATGAGGAAGAGCGTAAGGATATCATCAGAAACCTCCGTTCGAGCGGACAGAATACTTACAATATGCTTGTTAACCTTCTCGACTGGAGCCGATCGCAAAGGGGCATCATTAACAACAATCCTCAAAAAGTTGATTTATCCGAAACTGTCGATCAAGTCATCAGTGTGCTGAACGAAAGAGCCAGGAATAAGGGTATAGTAATCAAAAATAAGATACCTTACGGAGCGGCTGAATCCTTTTTGGACCTGGAAATGATACGTACGGTATTTATCAACCTGATAAATAACGCAATTAAGTTTTCCTATGAAAACAGTGAAATTGAAATAGAAGGCGAACGCCGTAATAATTACATTAATATTTTTGTAAAGGATCATGGTATGGGTATTCCCGGTGATATGATGGAGAGCTTATTCCAGGTAAATACCGATTATCAGAGAAGGGGTACCCAAAATGAAAAAGGTACCGGTTTGGGCTTAATACTTTGCCATGAGTTTGTGAAAAAAATGAATGGCAAAATCACGGTAAAATCAAGTGAGCAAAGAGGCTCTACCTTTAAAGTTACTTTGCCGGCTTATTCTGATACGCTGAAGCCTGAATCCGTTTTATAAAATTCTTCAAGTGATGTTTTTCTTGTATTTTTGCCGCGTTTTAACAGTTAACAAAGCAAATAATGGAGCATCTCTTAGCTAAAGCCACCGCAGAAATTGTCAATGACCTTTATCAACAGGACTTTTCTCCTGAAAAAGTTAATATTCAAAAAACCCGCACCGACGTAGAGGGAGACTTTACGATCGTTGTTTTTCCCTTTACCCGCTTTAGCAGGAAGGGCCCTGAGCCTACCGCTACGGAAATAGGGGAGGCGTTGAAAAATAAAATTGACTTTATTTCCGGGTTTAACGTAATTAAAGGATTTCTGAATGTTTCTTTATCCGAAAGTTTCTGGACTGATTTCCTGAAAAAGGAGGCGGTAAATGATGCGTATGGTTATTCGGATGCTGCCAAAAATGATGCTCCGATCGTTATCGAATACAGTTCTCCCAACACCAATAAACCTTTGCACCTGGGGCATATCCGTAACAATCTGATAGGCGATTCTGTTGCTCGCATTTTAAAGGCCAACGGCCACAATGTGGCTAAAGTCAACCTGGTGAACGACCGTGGAATTCATATCTGCAAGTCGATGCTGGCCTGGCAGAAATGGGGCGAGGGCGAGACCCCTGAAAGTGCAGGGATGAAAGGCGATCACCTTATCGGTAAATATTATGTGATTTTCGACCAGGAGTATAAAAAGGAAATACAGCAGCTTGTAAGTGAGGGCATGGCAGAGGATAAAGCCAAAAAGGAAGCCCCGCTCCTGAAGGAAGCCCAGCAAATGCTCAAAAAATGGGAACAAAGCGATGGTGAGGTGATGGCCTTGTGGAACAAAATGAACGGCTGGGTGTATGAGGGCTTTGATGTGACATACAACCGGATGGGTGTTTCTTTCGACAAGGTTTATCATGAATCGCAAACATACCTCCTCGGGAAGGAAATTGTACTGAGAGGTCTTGAAAACGGTATCTTGTTCAAAAAAGAGGATGGCTCGGTGTGGGCCGACCTCTCTGACGAAGGGCTCGACGAAAAGCTGCTGCTGCGCGCTGATGGCACATCCGTATACATGACCCAGGACCTTGGGACAGCAGATTTGCGGCACAGTGATTACCATCCTAAAGAGATGGTTTATGTAGTTGGAAACGAGCAGATTTATCATTTCGATGTGTTAAAAAAGCTCCTGAAAAAGCTCGGGTTTGATTGGTCTGAAAAAGTGAAGCATTTGTCATACGGCATGGTCGAGCTGCCTGAAGGAAAAATGAAATCCCGCGAAGGAACTGTTGTAGATGCTGACAACCTGATGGATGAGATGTTTTTGGCCGCAAAGGAAACCACCACAGAGCTCGGTAAAATTGAAGGTTTGTCCGAAGACCAGGCCAATGAGCTTTTTGAAATGATTGGACAGGGCGCACTCAAATACTTTATCCTCAAAGTGGATCCTAAGAAAACCATGACCTTCAATCCGCAGGAATCCATTGACTTAAATGGAAATACCGGGCCTTTCATTCAGTACACCCATGCCCGTATTCAGTCGGTTTTGCGTAAGGCTGCCGAAAAAGATCTGGACGGCAACTTTGAGGGAACACTCACCCTTCACGAGCGTGAAAAAATCCTGATAAAGAGGCTCTATAATTTCCCGAATGTAGTAAGTCAGGCCGCTGAGACCTACAGTCCGGCCCTGATGGCCAACTATGTTTATGAGCTTGTTAAAGAATATAACCAGTTTTATCATGATGTGCCTATCCTGAAAACCGAAGATCAAAACCTGTTGGGAATGCGATTGCAGCTTTCTGCCTTTACTGCTAAAATCATCAGTAAAACCATGGGGTTACTCGGTGTGGAAGTACCGAATAAGATGTAAAAAAAGAGCTCTAAACAGAGCCCTTTTTTAACAGTTAACCAAAAATGATAGCGGGATGTACCCACAAACTACTTTATAGACTAACAGAATTGACTTAAGGTTGTGTGGCGTTATTCGATTTTTACTTTTTGTAGTAATCCGTACTTTCAAAAATTTTGTCTGCCGACTGTGCAATGAATCCTGAATAGAGGTTGCCGTCCTTGTCGTGGTAGCGTTTTGCAAACTCGTAATAGGTCACCGGAACTTCATATTCCCCTTCCTTAAACTTCCTTTTCTGGATGGCTGCTTTCACACTCGATTGTTCGAGCAACTCTTCCGGCGATCCTTTAATTTCTCCGCCTGAGTCATTAAGCTTGAAGCCATTATCTTTCAGGAACTGGTTTACCTTTTCCATCGTATCCAGCTTTTCGAGGTGGGTTACACTTACCGTGAAATGGTTGGCCCTGAAGCCGTAAAGGTAAAGCCAGGCGGCATACTCCGACTCCTCACGAAGTTTTTGATAGACTTCATACGATGGCTCCTGTTCCCATGAATTTCCTGAATAAATCAGCTCCTCCGAAGTGAGGATGTTTCTTGGAATCTTATCAACAGCCTCTGTTACCTTAGTTTGAAGGTATTCGCTAAAATCGCCGGTGATCAACTGAGAGATGAAAACCCGCGGAGCATCAGGAAAGGATTTGTGCTCAAAGTGCTTGGCATACAAATGCTTCTTCTCAAAATGATAATCCCCTTTAAACTCGTAGCCGGCATTGATAAACCATTGCGCCAAAACATCAATATTTACCCTTTCATCGTCGAAAGTCCTGAAAGCGATGTGATCGTTTACAATCGGCTTCCCTTCCTTTTGCTTAAACAGGTCATGGATTTGCTTGGCCTTTGGGTTTTGACGGGTATAGTCTTCCCAGAGCTTGTCGAAAATTCGTTGTGCTTCTTTCATTTTTATTGAGTTTTTGATTTTGTGGAAAACAACACCCGTGGATGATGGTTCAAATTATCATTGATTTGATGCGGATTTGTTACATCCTTGCTATCTCAGCTTTTAGCTTTTCCAGTAGTTCGGTGGCTTCACTTTTAAGACTTAACGAAAGTTTTTCAATCCTGCGTTTTGTAAGGTCGATGTTAAAATCCGGCTCAAGCGAGCCGGAAGCTACCATAATTAATCCTTTAACCTTATCGGGATGATTGGCAGCAAAAATCCAGCCCAGCCAGGCTCCCCATGAGTGACCGATATGAATGGCCTTTTCTCCGGCAATTTCTGTTGCTATCAAGTCCTTAAACTCCGCAAACCAACACTGTTCAAGGGCTGCAAAGCCAGAGGCTTAACATATTTTAACACTAAACCACAGTGGCTTTTAACCTGCACATGCTATTTTTGCTTCGAAATCAAAATTAAGAAACTAATGGAAGCGGATATCAAAGCATTGAATGAAAAAATAAAGCAGGAGAGTGCTTTTGTTGATATGTTAAACCTTGAACTGGACAAGGTGATTGTTGGGCAGCGCAAGATGCTTGAACGGCTTTTAATAGGGTTGCTTTCCGATGGGCACATCCTTCTCGAAGGGGTTCCGGGGCTTGCTAAAACATTGGCAATCAAATCACTTGCCAGTGCCATTGATGCCAAGTTCAGCCGTATTCAGTTTACCCCCGACCTTTTGCCTGCCGACCTGCTCGGTACACTCATATACAGTCAGAAGAAAGAAGATTTTGAAATCCGTAAAGGACCTGTTTTTGCCAATTTTATTTTGGCCGATGAGATAAACCGCTCGCCGGCCAAAGTGCAGAGTGCTTTGCTCGAGGCCATGCAGGAGCGCCAGGTCACTATCGGCGATGAAACGTTCAAGCTGCCCGAGCCATTCCTGGTTTTGGCCACTCAAAACCCGATAGAGCAGGAGGGGACCTACCCGCTTCCCGAAGCGCAGGTCGACCGTTTTATGCTTAAGGTGGTCATCAGCTACCCGAAAAAGGAAGAAGAGAAGGTTATCCTGAGAAACAACATCACTAACGTGGTGCAAACCATCAATAAAGTGATACAGCCCGACCAGATTTTAAATGCCCGCGAAGTGGTAAGACAGGTGTACCTGGATGAAAAGATAGAAACCTACATTACAGATATCGTATTTGCTTCCCGGTATCCATCAGAATACAACCTGGCGAATTTTGAAAATATGATCAATTTCGGAGGTTCACCACGTGCCAGTATCAACCTGGCACTGGCGGCCAAGGCTTATGCCTTTATCAAGCACCGCGGATACGTCATCCCCGAAGATATCAGGGCTGTGGCGCATGATGTTTTACGTCACCGTATCGGTCTGACATACGAAGCGGAGGCCGAAAATATTACTACCGAGGATGTGGTAAGTGAGATTTTAAATACTGTTGAAGTACCGTAAGGAGGAGCTGCTTTGGAGACCAAAGACATTTTAAAAAAGGTAAGGAAGATTGAAATAAAGACACGTGGACTGTCGCGTCAGATTTTTTCCGGGCAATATCATTCTGCCTTTAAAGGAAAAGGGATGACCTTTAGCGAGGTGCGTGAATATCAGTATGGCGACGATATTCGTAACATCGACTGGAACGTGACGGCGCGATTCAATCATCCTTACGTTAAAGTGTTTGAAGAAGAGCGTGAGATGACCGTGATGCTGCTCATAGACGTCTCCGGTTCCAATGAATTCGGAACCACCGGGCAGCTTAAAGAAAACCTGATTACAGAGATTGCTGCCGTGCTTTCGTTTTCGGCTATTCAGAATAATGACAAAGTGGGCGTGATTTTCTTTTCCGACAGGGTAGAAAAGTTTATCCCGCCCAAAAAGGGAACCTCCCACATCCTCCGAATCATCAGGGAGCTGATTGATTTTCATCCGCAAAGCCAGAAAACGGATGTGGGCAATGCCTTGCAGTTTTTCTCAAATGTGGTTAAGAAAAGAGCTACCACATTTGTTATCTCCGACTTCCTCGATAAGGATTTTAGCAGCGCCCTCAGGATAGCAGGCAGGAAACATGATTTGTGCGCGATCAGGATATTTGATCCCAGGGAAGTTGAGATTCCTCCAATGGGCTTGGTAAAATTCTTTGATAAAGAGTTAGGCAAAGAGGTTTGGGTGGATACTTCGGATAAAAAAACCAGGCAGCAAATCAGGTCGTGGTGGTTGAACAAAGATAAAGAATTAAAAGATCTGTTTGCTAAAAGCGGGATTGATGAGGCCGTGATTCGCACCGACCAGGATTATGTTCCGCCTTTGGTGAAAATGTTTAAAAGAAGAGAGTCAAGATATTAAAGCACTTTCAGCGTGTATAAAAGAAGATAAGAACCGGATGAACAATGGAATGAAATACGGATTGCTGGTAACACTGATTGTGATGGTTACAATGGCTTCCGGTCAGAAGGCGGAGGCTGTCATTGGTAGTGACTCTGTGCTGATCGGAGATCATGTGCCGCTAACACTTTCTTTCAAATCATCAGAAGCTGGCCGGGTGCAGTGGCCTTATCAGCAAGATACCATCACCGGAAAAATAGAGATTATCAGTCAATCTTCAGTAGATTCTGTGCGTTTATCTAACGATTCGGTTGCGCTGCGCCAGGATTTGGTGGTTACATCCTTTGATACGGGATTCATCGTTATCCCTCCGTTTGAGTTTAGTTATTCAGAAAATAATCAGCAACAGCTTGTTAAAACCGATCCTTTGTTGCTATATGTGCAGCCGATGGAGGTGGATACCACACAGCCCATCAAAACCATCAAAGGACCAATGAGTGCCCCCTTAACATTTCACGATATCTTACCCTGGCTGCTGATAGCACTCGCGGTAATTTTAATTGGAACGCTGGTTTGGTATATCATCTGGCGGAAAAGGCAGCAAAAACCTATCCTTCCGGTAAGGGAGAAACCACGTGAGCCAGCGCACATCGAAGCTTTAAAGGCCCTCGAAACCCTTCAGGAACAAAAGCTTTGGCAAAACGGAAAAGTAAAGGAATACTTTACTGAAATTTCTCACATTATCAGGGTCTACCTTGAAAGGAGGTTCGCCATACCTGCCGTAGAGTCTACCTCCGGAGAAATCATTGAAGCGCTTCGTAAACAAGATTTTGATAAGCAGGCTTTCAAACAACTGAATGAACTCATGGAAATAGCTGACCTGGCGAAATTTGCAAAGTATGAGCCCTTGCCATCTGAGAATGACAAAGCTTTGAAAGATGCTTTTGAAGTGGTGAACCTTACAAAACCGGTTGCTACAGAAATTGAGGAAAAAGATAAGAAAGGAGGGCGTGATGTGGAATAACATTGAGTTTGCTAATCCCTACTTCCTTTACCTTTTGGTTATCATTCCACTGTTGGTAGCCTGGTACATTTTCAGAAACCGGAATCAGCACTCCGCGCTGCGGGTGTCAGACTCAAGCAGTTTCAGCACCATAAAAACCACCTGGAAAGTTTATTTTCGCCATGTGCCCTTTAGCTTGCGAATGGTAGCACTTGCACTGCTTTTGATTGCTTTTGCCCGCCCCCAGTCGAGCACCAGCAAGCGAAATGTTTCTGTAAAAGGGATAGACATTGTCATTACCCTCGATATTTCGAGCAGTATGCTGGCCGAAGATTTTCGTCCGAACAGGCTGGAGGCTGCCAAGGATGTGGCACTGGATTTTATCAGCAAGCGACCAAACGATCGCGTGGGGCTGGTTGTTTTTAGCGGCGAGTCGTTTACACAATGTCCGCTGACCACAGATCACAGTGTGTTGAAAAACCTTTTTGATGACATTAAAAGTGGGATGATTGAAGATGGTACCGCTATCGGCGATGGGCTGGCAACATCAATCAACCGTTTAAAAGAAAGCAATGCCGTGAGCAAGGTCATTATTTTGCTTACGGATGGCGTAAACAATAAGGGAAGCCTGGATCCTGTATCTGCTGCCGAGATTGCTGAACTGTATGGCCTGAGGGTGTACACTATCGGGGTCGGATCGCATGGAACAGCTCCCTATCCGGTGCAGGGCATGTTCGGGAAGCAGTATCAGCAGAGAAAAGTAGAAATTGACGAAGAGCTCTTGAAACAAGTGGCTCAAAAAACCGGCGGGAAGTATTTCCGGGCTACGGACAAAGACAAGCTGGAAGCCATTTATAATGAGATTGACCAATTAGAACGCTCTAAAATTAATGTGACCGAATTTCAGGAGAAGTCAGAAGAGTTTCTGCCCTTGCTGTTGTGGGCATTTGGATTATTGATGCTTGAGTTTTTGATTAGAAACACGATTTTAAAAACGTTGCCATAACAATGAACATGGTGAGATTAGAAAATACAGAGTTGCTGCACTTGTTCTGGTTCCTTGCCGGGATGGCCGTTCTGTTTTTTATTGCTTTTAGCTGGAAAAAGAGAGCATTAAAGCAGTATGGCGATTTCAATACGGTGCGTGCAACCATTGATCGCTTATCTTTTTTCAGGCCTAAGCTGAAATTTTTCCTTCTGCTTGTCGCAATTGCGTTTTTAGTTATGGCCGCCGTTAATCCGCAGGTAGGGTCGAGGCTTCGCGAGGCGGAGCGTAAGGGTATTGACCTGATGCTGGCAGTGGATGTTTCGAGAAGTATGGATGCCACAGACATCAGGCCCAGCCGGCTCGACCGGTCGAAGCGGGCCATTTCAATGCTTATCGATAAGCTTCAGGGCGACCGCATAGGAATCATCGTTTTTGCCGGAAAGGCTTATACCCAGTTACCCATCACCACCGACTATTCGGCAGCAAAGATGTACCTTTCCACGCTCAACACAGGAATGGTGCCCACGCAGGGCACTTCTGTGGCCAAGGCCATTGATCTGGCCATGCACTCGTTTGGCGAAAACAGTCAGAGTAAGAGTATCGTCATTATCAGCGATGGCGAAAGCCATGATGAGGATGCGATCAAGAAAGCGAAAGAAGCCAGTAAAATGGGCATCACGGTACACACCATCGGAATGGGACTTCAGCAAGGCGTGCCCATACCCATCATGCAAAATGGTCGGCGCGTAGGGTTTAAAAAGGACAGCGATGGAAATACGGTGATTACCAAGCTCAATGAAAAGCTTCTGGCTGATGTGGCGGAGGCCGGCGGCGGTATCTATGTCAGGGCCAGCAACAGCCAGGCCGGGCTCGAAACCATCTTCAACGAAATTAATGAGATGGAAAAGAAAAAGTATGAGAGCCGGGTCTATGCCGACTACGAAGACCGTTTTCAATACTTTCTGGCTGTAGCCATCGTTCTTTTAATTCTGGAGCAGCTCTTATCGAACCGAAGAAGTAAGATGGCCGAAAAGCTGAGGTTTTTTTCTGAGAAAGGAGGTGAAAAATGAAAACTTTACCGGTAAGTTTCATGTTTGCGGTAGGGCTGGTGTTTACGATGAGTGCTATGGCCCAAAACCCCGGAAAGTATATCCGGGAGGGGAATGAGCATTTTGAGAATGAGGAGTTTTCGAAAGCTGAAACGAGTTACCTTAAAGCCCTTGAAACAGATACAGGGTATATAGCAGGAAGCTTTAACAGGGCCGATGCGCTTTACAAGCAAGAAAAATACCAGGAAGCGGCACAGATTTTTAAATCGCTGACAAAAAGGGACCTTACAGAAAAAGATAAGGCGGCGGTGTGGCACAACCTCGGCAATAGCCTGGTGCAGGGAAAACAGTATGGGCCGGCAGCGGAGGCCTACAAAAATGCACTCAGAAAAGTGCCTTCGGATCATGATACAAAATATAACCTGACTTATGCGCTGGAAAAGCTGAAGGAACAGCAAAAGCAAAAAAAACAACAGAATCAGGATAACAAGGATAAGAAGAAAGATAAGAAGAAAGATCAGAAAAAAGATAAAAACCAGGATAAAAAGAAGCAGGACAAGCAAAAGAAAGATCAAAACAAGGATAAGCAAGAAAAAAATAACAAGGATAAACAAAAGCAGCCCCAGGATCAGAAGAAGGACGAAAAGCAGCAGCAGCCTCAACCCAGAAAGATATCGAAGAATGAGGCCAGAAGAATGCTGGAGGCTCTGAAAAACAATGAAAAGCAAACGCTCAAAAAGCTAAAGCGAATTAAGGCTAAAGGGCAGGAGGTGGACGTTGAGAAAGATTGGTAACAGAAATAATGAATAATTGATACAATGAATAAGATTACCGTCATATTGCTGATTCTTTTCACAGGCCTTGCGAGCTTTGGGCAGGATGTGGAGTTCACCGCCGATACCAAGAGTCCGGTGAAAGTAGGTGAGCGTTTCAGGCTGGTATACAGTGTTAATGCTGAAGGAAGCAATTTCACGCCACCAAAAATGGAAGGCTTCCGTGTGTTGTCGGGCCCAAACCGCTCATCGCAATCCAGCATACAGATTATCAACGGAAAAGTGACCCGTTCAGTCAATTATGAGTATTATTTCTTCCTTCAGGCACTGGATGAGGGTAACTTTACTATTGAAAGTGCGACCATCACCGTCGACGGCAAGGAATATAAAAGTAATTCGCTAAATATCAGGGTAGAGAAAGGAAACGCCCCTGGTGGCAGGTCTTCAGGGCAATCAGCTTCCGGCAACCAACAGATTGAAGGGATTGACGAAGATTATGCTTTTTTAAGGGCCGAGGTCAGTGAAGCTAACCCGATGCTTGGTGAGCAGGTGATTGTGACTTACAAGCTTTATTACAGGGTCAACATCACTGATTACGCCATATCGCAAAGCCCTTCTTATCCGGGGTGCTGGTCGCAGGATATCACCGATGATAGCCAAACACCACAGCAAACAGCAGTGGTTAATGGCCAGCGATATCGGGTGGCTGAGATTTATAAGGAAGCGATTTTTCCGCAAAAGACTGGGAAGATTGAAACGAAACCCATGGAGTTTCAGATTGTAGCACGCGTGAAAGACAACTCACGCCGCAGCCGCGATCCTTTTGAGAGCTTTTTCGATGATCCGTTTTTCGGGGGGCGATCTGTAAAAAGAAGTTTGACTTCCAATCCGCTCACCTTAGATGTAAAGCCATTACCACAGCAAGGCAAACCGATGTCGTTTAACGGAGCCGTGGGCGATTTTGAAGTAAGCAGCTCGATCGACAAAAAGCAGGTTTTGGTCAATGATGCCATTACGCTGACTATCAAAGTATCAGGAGAGGGAAATATCAAGCTGATTGATGCCCCACAGGTTTCATTCCCCCCGGATTTTGAGGTGTATGATCCGGAGGTGTCCTCCAATATCCGTACCTCTTCTTTATCAGGAGTTTCAGGCAGCAAGACCATCAAGTACCTGGTTATTCCCAGGGTGGCCGGAACGTTTAACATCAAGCCACAAGATTTTAGTTATTACGACGTGGATGCCGGGAAATATAAAACGATCGATCTGCCTGAGTACGAAATTACCGTGGAAGAGGGTGATCAGCAAGCTTCTGAGGGGATCACCATTCGTTCAGGGTCGAAACAGGACATCAAGTACCTGGGTAAAGACATCCGGTTTATAAAAACCGATTTCAAAAAGCTCGATAAACGCGGAGAGTACTTCCTTGGCAGTCAGGAGTTTTACCTGGCTATAGCCATCCCGGTGTTAGTTTTTATTCTTATTTTGGTTATTGTGTTTGTCAAAAGAAAGCGAAAGGGCAACACCTTGCTGCAGAATGAACGACAGGCAACAAAAATTGCAAAAAAACGCCTGAAGAGCTCAAAAGAATTCCTGAAAAAGGGAGAGGGCGAGAGTTTTTACCAGGCCCTCTCTGAGGCCATCTGGGGCTACATTGCCTACAAGTTCTCTATTCCGCGCTCCGAACTGTCGGTAGATACTGTCCGATCGAAACTTGAGGATAAAAATACCGACGATAACATCATTGATGAGTTTATTGAGGTGTTGGATGCATGCGAATATGCCCGCTTTGCTCCGGGCGATAAAGAGAAAAAAATGGACGATCTTTATGAACGGGCACAACAGATTATTGTAAAGACAGAAAAGCAGTTAAAATAAACAGAGCTTGATGAGCAAAAACATTTTTGGTATGAAAAAGTATTTAATCATAGCGTTGGTTTTAATCTCAGGCGCAGGAATATCGCAAAACCCAAGGGCAGTGATAGATTCTGCTAACGCAGCCTACACTGATGGTGAGTACAGGGAAGCGTTATTGCTTTACGACTCTGTTTATCAGATGGGTTACGAGTCGTCTGCTCTTTATTACAATCTGGGAAACAGTTATTTTAAAACGGATGATATCGCCAATGCGATTTTATTCTACGAACGTGCACTCAAGCTGGCCCCCCGGGATGAAGATATAAAGGGAAACCTTGAAATGGCCCGGCAGCTTACACTAGATAAGATCGATAAAGTTCCGGTGTTGTTTTACGAAAGGTGGTGGAATAACCTGAGAAACCTGTTCACCATGGATGGTTGGGCTTACATTTTTGTCATTAGCTTCGTTGCATTTTTGATTTTGCTTGCTGTTTTTCTATTGTCCAAAGCTATCGGGCTAAAAAAAATCTCCTTTTATTCAGCAATGGTGGTTTTTTTAGTTGCCGCCTTGTCACTAATCTTTGCCATCAAACAGGAGAACCATCTTATTAAAGCATCCGATGCTATCGTTTTTAAGCCGTCGGTCACCGTCAAAGCTTCTCCCGATGAAGAGTCGGTCAACCTCTTTGTGATTCATGAGGGCACAAAAGTTTATATCCTTGATAAGCTGGGCGACTGGTACGAGGTAAGAATTGACAACGGTAGTGTGGGATGGATCCCTAAGGAAACCGTAGAAGTGATTTAGCGCCTTTACTGTTTCTTCAATTCATTTTCATTGAAATCACTCTCCGCTTCAGGTTTTTGTTATTTTTGATCGGTCAAAGCTTGTCAGGTTTCAATTTATCCTGAGATAATTCTATTTAATAGAACTGTTTCTATGGCGCTTTGATTTTGAATAAGGCGATGAATCTCTCGTTTAACACTACATCAATGAAAATACGATGGGCCATTTTGATAATTGCATTTCTCGCTGTTGAAAGCTGCGACAACAAGCAATACCCTTATGTCCCTGAAAACGTGAGGAACACCCTCGATCGCTCGGGAAGAAATTATATCGAATTTCTTGAAGCTATTGTTAAATACCGGAATCCGGACGACAGCCTTAAACTGGAAAGCCTCTACTACCTGGCAGCTCATATGCCCATCCATGGCTATCGTACCTATTTACTTCAGGATGAAAATGGCATGCTGATAGATTTTAATATTCGCGATTATAAAAACCTTCAACGGATACTTGAAATACGCGATTCTATTAAAATGAAACATGGCCAACTCTATTTTATCAGGCACTATTTAGGGAAGGATGTGTATGTGGTTGAATCTGATTTCATGCAGCAACTCGTAGATTCGGGTCTTCATACCTGGAAAACCAAGCCCTGGTCCTCCGGGTACAGTTTTGAGGTTTTTAAGAAAAAAATCCTGCCAAAGCGCTTAAACTCGGGGCCTTTAGACGATTGGATGACGATAGTGAAAGATACGCTGCTGCCAGGTTTTAATACCAAGGCTGATGACCCCTTCGTTGCAGCCGACCAGATTTATAACCGTTTGAAAGGATTTTTGCTTTGGGATGAGCGCTATACCCAAAACCCTACTGACCAGGGATGGGCAGAAATGAACAAACACCGTAACGGTCGCTCAGAAGACGCGGCTGTGTTGCTTACCGCGGCTTTCAGAAGTTATGGTATTGCAGCCGCTATCGATTTTATTCCGCTGCCAATTGAAAGTACTGAAAATGCCACCTATTGGGTGGTGGTATGGGATGCCCAGGGAAACAAAAGGTATTATTATCCATTTAGTGATTCGCTGAAGAAGCCGTCAGGTTTTCCTAAAGTTTTTCGCCGGACTTACCACTCATATCATCCAGGAACATTTCCGGATTCCATCCTGAAGAAGCTGAAATATCAGCACTTGGAGCAAAGAAATTACAAGGATGTGACTGATGAATATACACCCACCAAATCATTTAATTTTGAGCCGGTTCAGGAACCTTCCAAACCATTCAGTAAAGTCTTTCTTTGCTTTGAATACGAGGGTGATTGGATACCAGCAGGATGGAAATATTATTCAAAAGAAATTCTGTTTAACAAATTAAAAATCGGCCAGCGCTATGCACTGACCGATAAGTATGGAAATATTCTTTACGAAATGGATGCCCCTCTGCAATGAGTTAAAAATCCAACTTCTTCCTGATGTTTTTAGGGATAGCATCCTTATGAACCATGATTGCAATGGTGTTCAGTCGCAAATACTGCTCCGACATGTATAAATATCCACCAAAATCGTTGCTGTCATCATCCCACGAATTTTTGGTGAGGTAAAATTTCGTTCCATTTTGATCTTCAACCACTCCTGTCAGGTGCATCAAATGGTCATCCGTAGCCTGGTGTGTTGTAAAAGCAGCCTGGCGGTCTTCCTGGCTGATTTTTTTCTCTTCAGGCACCTGCTTTTCAGCTTTCTTCTCAGATTTTGAGTTCTTTTTAGATACATCTTCCCACTTCGACATCTCTGTTCCTTCGCGATCTTCTTCCTTTTTCTTGGGTACCGTAGCAACTCCTTTGGTATGCGAAAAACCTTTTTCGCTCACATCCCCATCCCAACATACAGAATATCCTTCGCTGAATGAATAATTGATGATTTCCATAAGCTCATCTACCGGCACGTTATAGTAATCATCGTAAGTCCAGTTGTCAGGAACTTCAAGGCGGAAGGCTTCATAATAAGGGTGATGGGTGTAAGAAGTGATTTCCACATAGTCGTCAGGGTTAAATTTTGTGGTTTCAACAAACTCTTTCGGTGTTACTTCTTTTCCGTCAAAAGAAAACTTCTCAGGAACCTCTCCCAAATACTCATCGAGGGTGGCTTTGACCACATTCAGCCACGTAGGGTTGATTTTCCCGCTTTTGTTTTTTGAGATAACGCTCACCTGAGCCTTCAGCAGAGAATTCAGCTCACTATGATTATGTTTATCCAGCCCGTATTCCAGGCCACTGTAAGCTTCTTCGGTAACCATCCCTTTCTCCCTGATGGTGTGCATCACATCATGGGCCTGCCCGCCCGGACTAAAGTTTGATGCACCGTGCATTTGCACATAAGAAACAGCTTTATCAATGTAAGCGTCCCTTACAAAGTACATCTCCGAAAGATCAATTTTGCCATGTCCCATCCGCAAAAGTTCTGTTTCGATAAATGAGGTGGTGGCAAAGGCCCAGCAGGTGCCGGAGCGGTGCTGATCCCTTACCCCGGTAGTGGGGATGTCATAAACAGTCTTAAAAACATGGTCGCTTACCGTATCCTGGGCTGTGCCCGTTAAAAATGAAAACAGCAGGGTGCTCAGTACAATTAGTTTTCTCATAGGTTTCAATATTTAATTTCTGTTAGTACTTTTAAAAGTTAAAATCATCAAAGTTATTGACAGATAAATGTTAATTTTAACATGCAGGCAAATTTAATTGTTTTTTTTGATATCTGTTGAATAGTAGGCCTGAGCGCAACCCTGAGCGCTTGTTTGGTGTCTTGTTTCAAAGATTAGGCAAGTGTATTTTCTGTTATTTGATAAAATGATTTTATTTAGTAACTTTGGATATTTTCAGATTTAAATCTACATTTGCTTTCAGTTGGCTCATGTGCGCGGATGAACGGAATTCAGCATAAAAGCCGGCTATAAATAAAAAATTACTGAATTGAAATAAGAAAGCATTTTCAAAAGGAAGAAAAAACTACAAAATCATTAACAATACTTAATCTATATGAAAGGTAAAATTTTACTATTGAGTTTATTAGCAGTAATGCTTGGCCTTGCAACAACAGTAAGTGCCCAGCAGGGAGTGAAATCCGGTGATATGACTTACATGGAAAGAGCCAGGGTAAACCAGGTTACCGGGCAAATTAACCCCGCTGACGTGATTGACGCACGTGCACAATTGGAGAAGATGTCGAGTAATAAAGCATTGAACCTTAATTGGATGGAAGTGGGTCCTGATAATTATGGAGGATTTGTTTCTTCAATTCTTGTTGACCATCAGGATGAAAGTGGAAACACAATGTATGTCGGTGCGTTCACAGGAGGCTTATGGAAAACCACAGATGGGGGTATCATCTGGGAAAAAATCAATCCTTCAGGCCAGAATATTTTTGTTTCGTCATTGGCCCAGGCTAACGACGGAACCATTTATGCTTCTACAGGATTAAAAGATCAGTTTGTGGGGCAGGGGGTTTTCAAATCGACCAACGGTATGGATTTCGAATTAATCCCTTCAACCAGCCCGGATCACAAAAACTCGGACGCTGCCTGGTCTTACGTTCATAAAGTAGAGATTGGCACCAACCAGGAAGTTTACGCTGCTACGAACGTAGGTTTAATGGTTTCAACCAATGGCGGTGATAGCTGGACAATGGCTGCCACCAGCGAGGGAAACCTTGAAGGATTTTGCTACGATGTGGAAGTTGCAGGCAGTGGGGTGATTTTCACTAACATCGAGGATGAAGCCTATCATTCAACAGGCGATGTTGCTGGATTTAATATGATTTCAGGATCAGCAGACTCATTGCTTCCTTCCGGAGCAGCAAGAATCAAATTCGCCGCCGCTCCTTCAGAGGAGGCCAAAGTTTATGCTGTGGCGGTTGATGACAATGGAATTTTAGAAGGTGTATTCCTTACCGACAACAACGGTATTGAATGGAGGGAAATTGGCCCCGGAGGCACTGATTTACTCAATCCATTTTTTATTGATGGTGATGTTGGAACAGGATTGAACACTGCCTCTATTGCTGTTGCTCCAAACGATGCAGACAAAGTTTATGTGGGTGGAACAGTGGTCTTCCGCGGCACCGCTCCTGAAGATGACGGGTATTATGCTTGGGAAAAGCCTTTCTTTAATCCTTTATTTAATGGTCCTTTAGGAATTCACTCCATTTGTTTCCCTGCAAACAATAAGATGTATATCGCATCTGAATATGGTGTTTCTTCATTTAACACAAGCACACAAGAGTATAGGACACTTAATAATTTCCTTGATATTTCGAGCTTTAACTCAGTATCTTTGGGCATTGACGATAAAGTGTTAGGTGGTGAGAACAAATTTGGTGTACTGCATTTCCCATTATTCGGTGGACAGGAAAAATCGGCCGAAACAATTATTCCCGGAACGGGCGGATATGCAGAGCGTTCGGTGCTGAAGGAAAATACGATTATCATTTCACTCGAAGCAAATACCAGTGAAAATATGTTCAGAAGCCAGGATATGGGAGAGGCTTTTGGTCAAAACTTCCTCAAAGCTGATATTGGTTATTCAGGAGAAACAGAATATGATTCCCAATTTTTGCAGTTTGAGCTTTGGGAATCGTTTAACAACCCCGCAAGTGAAAAGGTGGTTTATTTTAAAGCAGTAGATACCAGCTACACTGCCGGTGATGTGGTCTATGCTGAAAGCTATCCTGAAAAATACCCCATAGAAGTTACTTTGGATGCAAACCTGAACGATGGTGATTCTATTGCTGTAAATGATTATATCACTTCGCGTCTGTTTGTGGCTGCCGAAGATAATGAAGCCGAGCTTTGGATGACTGATGAAGTGCACCTTTACGGTGTTGAACCTGTTTGGTTCCAGATTGCTGAGTTTGGAAATGATGAGCTACCTTCGGCCATTGAGGTTTCTAAAGATGGTGATTACGTTTATGTTGGTATGGAAAACGGTGCGCTTTATCGCGTAGGTAATGTGTTGCAAGCCAATGACTCTGCTTCGGCAATGTTCGACTCAGGATCGTCTGTGGTAAGCAACGATACTGTTTTCTACATGGAAGACCGTATGATCACTTCAATAAGTGTTGATCCTAATAACAATGACCACGTAGTGGTTACTATGGGAAATTATGGCAATGATAGTTATGTTTTCGAGTCTTTCAATGCTACTGCTGAAAACCCTGTTTACAATAGTATCCAGTACAACCTGCCTTCTGTGCCGGTTTACAGTTCACTGGTTGAGATGAACAGCAGCGACCGTGTTCTAGTGGGTTCTGAATTTGGAATTTTTGCCCTCGAAAATGACTCATGGACGCTTGAAGCCGGAGAAATGGGAGCATTACCTGTAACGCAGCTCCGTCAGCAGGTGCTCGAGTCTGATGACATGAATGTTCCCGTGGGAGAATTAGGCGGAGAAACTATCTATGAAACTTTCAAAGGTATAACTAACAACGGCACCATTTATGCCTCAACATACGGAAGAGGTATCTGGAAATCAAGAAACTTTGTTGGGTTTGATGATATCGCCGAAGGAAACGCAGATAACCAATCGATTATCAATGTTTATCCAAACCCGGTTTCTGATTTGGCAAAAATTAACCTGAATGATTTAACTGCTGAAAAAGCCGAGGTCAGAGTCCTCGACCTGCAGGGAAGAGTGGTTTTTGCCCAGCCATTCAATAATGTTGAAAATGAAATCAGCATTAATGTCAACTTCCTGAAGCGAGGACAGTATCTCGTGCAGGTAATTGCAAATGACGCAGTAAACACTACAAAGATGATCGTACAATAAAATACGATATAGTAACTAAAATTAGACCTCCGGTATTCAACTTACCGGAGGTTTTTTATGTCCTCACCCTGATGTACATAAGCGGGTTTACAGCGAATTAAATGTTCGAGGTGTAAAGAAGAGAACTTATCGTAAACCGCATGTTATATAGTTAGAAGGAAAATAGAAATACAGTTTGGCGGAAGCTCCCCCGCGAAAGCTTTCGGGGTCCGCTATTATATTCTTCCAGCCTCCGGCTGGTTTCATCGCATATTCAAAAGATTTGTACTATATAAAAGCCAGAGGCTTTCAGGATGTTACAGCGGAAGCACCCGCGAAAGCTTTCGGGGTCCGCCGAACGTTAAATTTTAAAAAACATAAGTAACCAAATTTATACCTCGATTAAACGTGAAGCAACCAAGTTTTTTTAGGAGAGTGTCATACCAGTCAGGCCGATGAATCCAGATATCCTGCAAAGAATCAAAAAATCTTGGTTATAAGAATGCAAGGGCATAAAAAAACAGACGACAATGCGTCTGTTATCATATTTTGAATCAGTTAATTTCTGAAGTGAAAGCCAATAATGCTTTATGGCCTGTCTATCTGAAATTTCTCTACATTATTATACGCAGGGCATGGCTGCGATGATCGACATGATGACAGTGTAAGAGCTAAAACAAAAGCTACAGCGATGGCGATTACAATTCTTTTCATTTTGATCTTTCCTTTTTGATGTTTTCCGCAGTAACACTCCGGACTGTTTTAAATGATCTCAGGCAGAGCCTGTTTATAACTTTTTCTCTACTAACAACGAATAAAAGTTTTTATTGTTGCCACAAATGTATTTCTTTGTCAGGACATTTTCAACAAACAGCTTACAAAATGAGTAAAATATCGCCAAAAATCGATGAGAGTTGGAAAGAAGTACTCAACAGCCAGTTTGAGACCGAATACTTTAAGCAACTGAAAGAATTTCTTATCGAAGAGCGCAAACAACACACCGTTTATCCTCCGGGCTCACAGATTTTTTCTGCTTTTGATAATGTGCCGTTCCACAAGGTGAAGGTCGTTATTATAGGTCAGGATCCGTATCATGGCCCAAAGCAAGCTAACGGCATGTGCTTTTCGGTGACGAAAGGCGTAATGCAACCTCCTTCGCTCAAGAATATTTTTAAAGAAATACAGGATGATCTTGGCATTCCTGTGCCCAAACATGGAGACCTTACGCCATGGGCCAGGCAGGGGGTGCTGTTGCTCAATGCAGTGCTTACGGTGAGGGCCCACCAGCCTCAATCGCACCAGAAAAGAGGATGGGAACAATTTACCGATCATGCCATTAAACAGCTCTCTGAGCATCGCGATGGGCTGGTATTTTTGCTCTGGGGAAGGTCGGCACAAATGAAAACAACCCTGATAGACACCGACAAGCACTATATCCTCAAAGCCCCGCACCCTTCGCCACTCAGTGCCAACCGCGGATTCTTCGGGTGTAAACATTTTTCTAAAACAAACGAAATACTTCAAACTATTGGAAGAGAGCCTGTTAATTGGAGTATCGAGGAATAATGCCCGTATCAGGAATATCAATAAAACTAAATTGATTCTAAATAAGTATGTAAATATTTAAATTAATTATTAATATTGCACAATCTAAACTAACATTTCTAGCTTATGAGAAAAACATTATTGTTAATCGCATTTGGCTTGTCCATGTGGTTTACAGCCTACTCAGGGGGATTTCAGGTAGGTTTACAGGGACAACGTCAAACAGGAATGGGATTATTGGGAACGGGTTACCTTACAGGTCCCAGTTCCGTATTTTATAATCCCGGAGGAATGTCTTTTATCGACGGAAACTTTAACCTTTCGCTGGGTGTCAGCCCCATCGTTTCAACTGTAGCTTTCCAGTACGAAGCGCCCTCATTGTACGAGGCCACTACCGATAACCCGGTAAGTTTACCCTTCTCGCTCTATGGTGCAGGAAAAATCAATGACAAGCTTTCTGTAGGATTGGGAGTTTATACTCCTTACGGAAGTTCTACTGTTTGGGGCGACGACTGGCGCGGAAGACACATCATTCAGGATATTTCGCTGATGGCGATTTATTTTCAGCCAACAGTCTCTTA
>JAASSU010000423.1 GCA_021767705.1 Bacteroidota bacterium
AACCGTTTTGGCGAGCAATTATGGATTGGACAGAATGCTTCGCTGGATATTCATCAGGAAAGTATGATGGAGCTGACCGTGGTTGCCCGCGACATTACAGATATCATCAATGCAAATATTTCTCTGAAAGAAGCTTATCAGAAAGCTGAACGAGCCAGTCAATCGAAGACCCAGTTTGTGATTAATACCAGCCATGAAATCCGTACCCCGGTTCACGCTATCAGCGGACTGCTGGATATGCTGGCTAAAACCAGTATGAACTCAGAGCAAGTGGCCTTGCTTCAAAAGCTCAAGAGCACATCAAAGAGCCTTAACATGCTTATTGACAATGTGATAGATTTTAAAAAGATAGAGTCTGAAACAATGGATTTGAAAAAGGACTCTTTCAACATCAGGGAGGTGCTAAAGACCCTTTCGGATATGCTTCGTTACACAGCTGAGGAAAACAAGGTAACCCTGGGCTATGAGATTGCTCCGGATCTTGATTTGGACCGTACCGGAGATTTGGGTAAACTCCAACGGGTGTTGATCAACCTCACTGAAAACGCCATCAAGTTTAATGAAGGCGGCGCTGCAACACTTTCTGTGAAGGATGGCGGAGGTGATAATGATGTGGTTTTCATCATTGAAGATACCGGTATTGGGATTGATCCTGAAATCATCAAGCAAATTGACAATGAGTTTGATCAGTCGGACAACACGGCCACAAGAAAGTATGAAGGCTCCGGTTTGGGACTATACATTTCAGTTGAGTTGATTAAACTTATGAAAGGAAGTGTTCGCATTGAAAACAAAAAAGAAAGAGGAACGATTATCTCCTTCAGAGTACCACTCGAAAAACATAAGCACATGGAAAAGTCATCAAAAGACCAACCAAAGGCAGAGGCATCAAAAAAAACCTTTCCCCATCTAAGAATGCTCATTGCTGAGGATAATAAGATAAACCAGCTTGTGGCTTCCAAAGCATTAAAGTCGCTGAAAATTGAACATGATATTGCGAGAAACGGAGCCGAGGCGGTAGAGATGGTAAAGAAAACTGATTACGACGCTATCCTTATGGATTTGATGATGCCCGAGATGGATGGTTTTGAGGCTACGGTCACTATTCGTAAGGAGCTGAATAAGGCGATGCCTATTATTGCCTGTACGGCCAAGAAAGTAAAAGGAACCCCCGAGGAGTGTTACGAAGTGGGAATGAATGCTTACATTACCAAACCTTTTAATGAATCGGATATCCGCAATAAGTTGAATCTGCTCCATTTATAAAAAAACCGGCCTCATTTCTGAAACCGGTTTTTCTCCATCTCTTTTAGACTACCATCGTGGCCCTCTGTTATTCGGGCAGTCGAAACGGCCTTGTCCGCGTTGACCCCTATGGCCGTGCCCTTTTCCGAAGCCTTTGCCTTTTCCGGGCCGGTGCTTGTCAAAGAACACCTTTTGTTCGTCAGTAAGCAGATTCCTCACCTCATCGCGGTGTTTCAGTTGAGCCTTCATCATCGTTTCTTTCATTTCGCTGATTTCCTCGATTTTTTTGTTGGCAGCCTTGACATCGTAGTCATTGCCGCTGGTGAGGTCTTTCATCTCCGCACGCAGGATACTCATATCGGTTCTGAACTCTTCCATCTCATTCCAATGTTCAGTTCGTAGCGTTTTGATCTGTTCGTGCTGATCTTCAGTTAAGTCAGGAATGCGGCACTCCGTCTGTGCAGAACCCGGTCCGCGCTGACCCTGTATGTATCCGCGGCCACGCTGGGCAAAAATTGTTGTGCTCGCCAAAAGCAGTAAACTTATCATTCCTGCTGTTAATACTTTTCCTCTTAATTTTTTCATCTCTTTTTGTTTTTTAAGTTCAGCTATTTGACACCTGATATTTAAAAATCTTGCGGTCGGTTATCAGATCTTTTTCCTTTTCTGTTTCGGTAATGCCTTTCGCGGTGATGATGGGGCCTGTCATCCATCATGAAGTGTCTGTAGAAACGTTGCAGGTGCTTTTGCTGCTCGGGGTTGGCTTTCCGGTTCATTTCAATAAATACATCAGTCATGTTTTGTCGAATAGTAGCGTGTAGCCTACCCGAGCGTTGGGCCAGCGAGTCAAGAAGTGCTTTGTCAGGATTTTCCTTCATCAACTCTTCCATAATTATCGATTGGTTGGCACGCAACTCCCTGGCATGAGGATGAATTTTTGCTTTGAACTTTTGCCTTGCTTCTTCGAAAAGCTGGCGGGTCTCTTTGTTGGGATCAAAGCGATCGGGTCGTTCAAAACGTTCCGGTCTTCTAAAGTCTCCCGGGCCGTCAGCATAATATCTCAGGTAGACAATAGCGCCCAGGCTGGCCAGGTTCACCACTGTTACCAGGATTATCAGGCCGACGATCAGGCGTTTATTTGTTTTTTGTTTCATTCTTTTACTCCTTTACTGTTTTAAAACTCAGCAAGCTCATCCATATCTCACCAAAAATTATTTTGGTTGTTTTCCGTTTTCTTCCTGCTCCATCAGGTACG
>JAASSU010000103.1 GCA_021767705.1 Bacteroidota bacterium
CTTAAATCAATCCTAAAAAGCACCCATTATTTCCTTTGTTTCGGATTTTGTTCTATTTTCGGGGTCATCTAATCTTTGAGGAGCAAACTATGAGAAACATTAAGATTGAACTGAAATGGGCGGCGATTTTTGTATTGATGATGCTGGCGTGGATGCTGCTGGAACGCCTGGGAGGCTTCCATGACAGCCGGATTGAGCAGCACGCCATCGTGACGAACCTGGTGGCGATTCCTGCGATTAGCGTTTATGTTTTTGCCTTACTCGACAAGCGCAAAAACCACTACGGCGGCAAGATGACTTACGTCCAGGGCCTGGTCACCGGACTCATCATCACGCTGTTTGTTACGCTGGTCAGTCCGCTGACGCAGTACATCACTTCCGAAGTCATCACTCCCGACTACTTTAAAAACATGATTAAGTACTCCGTAAACAACGACATCATGACGATTGAAGAAGCCCGGGCCAACTTCAACCTGAAGAGCTATATCGTCCAGGTGCTGATAGGCACACCCGTGATGGGTGCCGTAACATCGGCGGTGGTGGCTATTTTTACAAAAAAATAAAACCCGGAGCAAAGCCCCGGGTTTGTGTTACTACTCGTAAAGGTTCCACTTTTTCAGTGCGAATATCACCAGCTTATAACTCACAAAAATGAGCAGCGGCCAGGTGAGCAACCATAATACTTGTGTGAAATATTCCATAATTCAATGTTTTTCGGTTAATAAGCGTGTGAATCTTCCTGCATCTCCTCTTCATCAATCTTTTTGTTGTTGATGGCTTTCCATGCATACCAGATGTAGGCAAAAACGAAAGGCACCAGCAACGAAACGTAACTCATAGCCGTGAGCGTAAACTTACTTGACGACGCATTTTCGATGGTCAGTGAGTTCTGGATGTCGAAAGTAGAAGGGTAGAACGCCGTTTGATTGAATCCGGCAAGGATAAACAATGCAAACACGGTCAGCACGGTTCCGGGCCCTGCGAACCAAATGGCGCTGGACTTGGCCTTAAAGATTCCCAGGTAAATCCCCGACAGTACCAACACTACTCCGGCAAGGAACAGGATGGTGTTTATTGGCATCTCAAGGAAATTGTGCCAGTATTTGTTGGCCACCATCGACACTTCCATCGTCACGGGCTCGTAGGCAAATCCGTCAATCAGCAACAGCTTTACCAGGAAGAAGAGGAAGAAGACCAGGAACAAACCTGATTCCCAAATCAATCGTTTTTGTCCGCGGCTGTTGATTTCCTCACTGTCCACAGCATTCATAAAATAAAGGATAGCCAGCACGCGCGAGAGGAAAAACACCGCTAGTCCGAGCGACACATTATGAATACTCAAAGCGGCTTCCAGTCCGTAGGCCGGCCCTTCCCAGGTGACGCTGTTATTGATTTCGTTGAGGCTGAACATCGATCCGGTAAAGAAAGTGGCTACTGCCGTACCAATCAAAACCGTTCCCAGCAGTCCGTTAAGGAATAGCATCACTTCGTAGAATCTTTTCCCGAAAAGGTTGTTGGGCTTGGTCCTGAACTCGTAGGATACGGCCTGAACCACAAAGGCAATCAGTATCGCCATCCACACCCAATAGGCGCCGCCAAAGCTGGTAGCGTAAAACAGCGGGAAGGAGGCAAAGAAAGCCCCTCCGAAAGTAACGAGCGTGGTGAAGGTAAACTCCCACTTCCGTCCGAGGGCGTTGACGATAATTTTTTGCTGATTATCCGTTTTTCCGAGCGAGCGGATAAGCGTCTGTCCGCCCTGAACGAACATCAGGAATACCAACAGGCTGGCCAGTAATGAAATGATGACCCACCAATATTGTTGTAGTGCTAAATGTGATAGTGCTTCAAACATATTACTGTCCTCCTTCTTTTGGTCCTATTTTTATTTGTCTTAACATAATTTTCAGCTCAGCGATGAAGAGCCCTGTAAATACCACGGCAAAAAGCCAGAAGGTAATCTGCACGGAAGTGGTATCGATGTTAGATACGGCTGAAAGTGTAGGCATGAGGTCCTGGATTACCCATGGCTGTCGTCCCATTTCGGCCACGAGCCATCCGGCCTGGCTGGCGATGTAGGCCAGCGGGATGGTCACCACGGCAGCACGCAGCCACCATTTCCTCTTTTCGAGGCGGTCTTTGTGCACCAGCCACAGCATCATCATAAAGAACAGCAGGAACCATCCTCCCAGGGCCACCATCAGGTGGAAGCTGTAGAAGCTCATCGGCACACTTGGTATCAGGCGTTGTGGTTGGTTTTCGAAATATCCGTAGCCAAAATATTTGTAGTTGGCATTTAGGATCTCCAGTTCTTTGGCCGCGGTGGCTTCATCTCCATTTTTCTTTGCTTTCTTGTAGGCAGCCAGCGCATTGATGGCTTTTTTACCCATTTTCACCTTTTCGGTCACAGGTATAAGACCTTGCTCTTTGTTGCCTTCAATCAAGTCTTTTATTCCCGGAATAAAAGCATCAAAAGAGCCATAGGCCATGTATGACAAGAAGTTGGGAATCTCTAGTTTAAAATGAAAGTCTTTTACATTTTCGTAATTCGGATCCTGTGGGTTTTCCGACATCAGTCCGATAGCAATCAGTCCGGCATTGGATTGGCCTTGGTAAAGGCCTTCCATGGCAGCAAATTTCATGGGCTGCTTGTGAGCCACCTGGCGTGCTGAGCCATCCCCTGTTGTGATGGTATAAACAATCGAAAGAAGTCCGAATACAGAGGCCACCACAATTGATTTCTTAGCGATTTGAATGTGCCGTTTTTTCAGGATGTACCAGGCGCTGATGCCCACCACAAAGATGGCTCCCAATGTGAAACTGGAAGAGATGGTGTGCAGGAACTTATTGACTGCCACCGGCGACAGGGCCACATCCCAGAAGTTGACCATTTCATTGCGGGCGGTGTCGGGGTTGAATTTCATTCCAACCGGATGCTGCATCCAGGCATTTGCCACCAGGATCCAGAGGGCAGAGAGGTTGGCTCCCACAGCCACCAGCCATGTAGACACCAGGTGGAATTTCTTGCTCACCTTGTTCCATCCGAAGAACATGACAGCTATAAAGGTCGACTCCATGAAGAAAGCCATGATCCCTTCGATGGCCAGCGGTGCTCCAAAGATGTCGCCCACAAACCAGGAATAGTTGGACCAGTTGGTTCCAAACTCAAATTCAAGGATGATTCCTGTGGCCACCCCGATAGCGAAGTTGATGCCGAAAAGGGTCATCCAGAATTTAGTGATACGTTTCCACTCCTCATTTCGGGTTTTGTAGTAGATGGTCTCCATTATCGCAATAATGAAAGACAAACCCAACGTAAGCGGAACGAAAAGCCAATGGAACATCGCCGTTAAGGCGAACTGTCCTCTTGACCAATCAATCAGCGTGTAATCGATGTTTTCAATCATACGTAGTTATTTTAGTTTGTTGTATTGGTTTCTTTTTCTTGGGCAGTGCCATGGTTTGGATTGGTCATCCGCTCAATCACATAGTCGCTTCGCTCTTCGTCCGTAGAGAAGTTTGTATTCAGGAAGTTAGGGAAGAAGAACAGTTTCAGGACAGCGAACATAATAAATAATTTGATAAGGATAATCCACCAAAGCTGTCGCCCCCAGGAAGCCATATTTCGGAATCCGTCTACATAAAATCTGACTACCTTTCTGATGATATTTTTTTCTCCATTAATCATAACAGAAATCAAATTTAGAAAATTTCGGAATCCAAATGCTTAAATATAATAATATGAAATGAATCTAAATAAGGATTACGATGGGCAAAAAAAAAGACCCGCCCATATTGGCAGGTCCTTTTGATAGTTAGTAGCTTTAGTGTTTATCACGTAGTCATTATAGTGTAAAAGTAGGTAAAAGACTTATTCCATGCAAATAATGATTTAACAAAATATAATAAAATTTTACACAATATTGTTAATTACTTTATTCCCAATGGCTTATAACCTACTTCTTCGATAGCGGATTTGTAATCTTCGTAGTTAAACTGAGCACTATCCACCTTGATGATGGCTTCTTTAGCCTCGTGAGATGCTTCCACATTCATTACCCCGGGAAGTTTTCCGAGTCTTTCTTTGATGGTGTTTTCACAACCTGAGCAGGTCATGCCTTCAATTCCGATGGTTACCGCCACAGGTTTCATCTCCACCTGTTTGTTTACGTAGTCCTTCAGGTTTTGAAGTCCATCGCTGAGGTTCTTTTCCATCATTCCGCTCATGGCGTAGCCTACCAATCGCTCAAACGGATAACTCAGGTCGGTTGTGTTTCTCCAGGTCACTTTGCTACCGCCTTCTGTGGGTTCCACCATCCGTATGTCGGTGGCGGCACTTTGGCTGGGTTCGGTGAACTTAAGCGTGGAAACCACTTTTTGTCCGGGAACAATTTCTTCAATCTGAAGGTATCCTTTCCCGATTTCTTCTCCAACCCACAACCATTTCGAGCCAACGGCCATTGGGTCTCCTTCAATGGTGTGCTTTGCACCAGGATCCAATTCGTTCCAGGGATTCCAGGCTCGCATGTGTTCAAAGCTGGCCATGTATGGGAACACCGTTTCAGGCGAATGTTTGATGACGATGGTTTGTTTTGCATCCATCTTTTTCGGAACCAGCAACCCTGCTATGAATATCACAGCAAAAAGTCCCAGTAAAATGAAAATAATTATTTTTCCGGCTTTCATGATTTTATCGTTTTATTGGTTGATTATCGAATCAGTTGGTCGGCCCAGATAATAATCATCACCGACAAAAAATAAAGATTGATTTGAAGAAAAGTCTTCCCGATATTGTTAATAAAATCCTTTATCAGGAGGGCTTTCGACACATACACTAAGGTTGTAACGGATGCTGTTATCAGCATCAGCACAAAAATCCAGTGTTGAATTATCCCGTAAAGGGGGATGAGAAGGGCGGTAACGGCTGTGGCTACAAACCAGACAAAAGTCAGGTTGCGCATCTGTTTTTTCGAAAATATCTGCGTAAGCGTTGGGAGGCCTGCATTTTCATATTCCTTGCCGTATTTCAGCAGCAGCAACCAGAAGTGCGGTATTTGCGCGATAAAAAAGAAGAAGGCCACCAGCAGAATGAACTTATCGAAGGCATACCCCCCGGCAGCCACCCATCCGGCAACAGGGGGAAGTGCTCCCACCATGCTTCCGGGAACCACTGCAAAAGCAGTGATCTTTTTCAGTGGGGTGTATATTCCGTTGTACCAAACCAGTGTCATCAGGCCCACGAGGGCGCTTTGCCACCCGGCACCCCACACCAGTATCGACAGTCCCAAAAATACGGTGATGTAAATCATCCACACCACAAATTCGCGGCTCACCGAATTTGTGGGCAACGGGCGCTGCTGCGTCCGTGGCATGTTGCTGTCCAGCCGCACCTCCTGGTAGTGGTTAAGAGCCGCCGATCCCATCGAAAGGATGAAAATCCCGAGTGTGGGCCAGATAATGCCATCGTTGATCTCCCCGCTGAACATCAGGTACCCTGTAAAAGTGGTCAGGGCCACCGACAGGGAAATCCTTAGTTTTCCCAGTTCTTTAATATGTGCGATGGTGTTTTTATTCATCCAGTGTTTTCAGATATTCGATGATTTTAGCTACCTGGTCGTCGTTAAGCTGATCGCGGTAGGTTATCATTTGACCTTCGCGATAGCCTTTTACAATATCATAATCCGGCTCGTAGATAGAACGGGCAATGTAGGCTGAGTCAGCTACAATTTTGCGCTCTTCTCCATCGGTGATAACAATTTCTTCCTTGTTCCAGAGCCCTTTGAATGAGGGGCCGACAATTTTCGAACCATCAAGCGAGTGGCAGGCGACACACCCTGTCATTTCCAGGATGTTTTTTCCGGCAATAGCATCTACGTTTTGGCCCTCACCCTCTTCTTCAGCCATCGTAGCTGCATCTTTCTCAAGCCATTCCTTAAAATCATCCTGAGCCATCACCTCTACATCAGTGTACATGTATGAGTGCCTGAGTCCGCAATATTCGGTACAAAAGAGGTCATAAGTCCCTTTTTCCTGTGGCGTAAACCACATTTGTTTTTCCGTACCCGGAACCATATCTTGTTTGACACGAAAAGCAGGAATGTAAAGCGAATGGATGACATCGACACTGACAAGGTCGAGAATCACTGGCTTATCTTCAGGCAAAACGAGCTTGTTGCTCATTTTACCGTTCTCATATTCAAAGGTCCAGCTCCACATCCGAGCAATGGCCTTCACCTCCATCGCATCGGGGGGAAGATCCTGCTGCGGCTTCCATCCGGCCCATCCAAAATAAAACATCACCAGAACCAATGCTGTTGGAATCGCCGTCCAGACAATTTCCAGCTTTGTGTTTCCTTCAATGTTGGCTGCTTTGGGATTCCTCTTTTTATTGTATCGCCACACAAAATAGATCATAGTGATGGTGATACTGACGAGGAAAAACAACGAAATCCCCAATATGACCACAAAGGCAGTATCAACACTTTCAACAAAATTAGATGCTCCTGAGTACATAGTTTTCTTTCAACTGTTTAAAATTTCTTTTCTTTCTTTTCCACCAACGAAAGCCTTTCGGTGATGGAGTATGTACAGGCCTTGCCTGCTATTCTGTTCAGATTACAGCCCCACATTAGAACAACTTCTGAGGCTGTATTTTATATTTCTATCTGTAAAAATAGTCGAAAAATGTGATGATAATCACGGCAATAAATACAGCGATTACCAGGCCTACCATTATTGCATATATTTTCTGATCGAACTTCAAATGCATGAAATAAAGAAGAACGATGAATCCTTTTACAGATGCAATCAGCATGGCTGCGGCCGTGTTCAGTGCCCCAAGCTCAACCCTGGTAATCAGCACCGTAATGAGAGTGAGAAAGAGCAAGGCCCCCAGCACAGCAAAATAAACCCAATAGGGAACAATATGATGATTTTCTTTACTCATAGCTTTAGTGTATTAGATAGAACAATGGGAACAGGAAAATCCAGATTAAGTCGACAAGGTGCCAGTAGAGCCCGCCGTTTTCGAGCAACTGGTGATTGTCGTGTGTAATCCGGTCATTATGCACGTAGTATATCAGAAAGCCGATAAATACCATTCCTACTACGATGTGGAAGGCGTGTAGTCCCGTCATAAAGAAATACAGCCCAAAAAACAGGATGGTCCCGTAGCCAAGTTCCTGAAGAACACCGGAACTTGGATAATACCCGTGTTCAAATTTTACATTCCACTCGAAATATTTATTGACCAGGAAAATCAGTGCCATGATAAACGTGGCATAGAGCAACCCCAAAGCCAATTTCTTATCTTTTTTCTGGATGGCACTTATCGACATGGCGATGGTCATACTACTAATTAAGAGTATGACAGTGTTTACTGTTCCAACCACCCAGTCAAGTTCTTCTCCTGCCAGCTTGAAGGCTTCCGGGTGGATGTAACGGTAAACCGAGTATACCACAAACAGCCCACCGAAAAGCAGTATCTCCGTAAAGATAAAGAGCCACATTCCTATTTTCGACGCTTCGTCGTCTCTGTGCATAGTCATAGTCGTCAGTTTTAGTTCACTTCTCCGCTTTGTTTTTCTTCAATTGAGTAGTCGTAAGGGCCGTGTTTTACCTCCGGAATCTCATCAAAGTTCTCCAGGCTCGGCGGAGAATCCACGGTCCACTCCAGTGTCCGTCCTTTCCATGGATCCTTGGAGGCGGGAGCACCATGGCGTGCCGAGCGCATGAGGTTGGCGATGATGATCACCAGCCCGGTAATCATCACGAAAGCACCTAATGATGAAAGGATGTTTGGCCCGTGAAACTCAGGAAGGTAGTCGTAATATCTTCGTGGCATGCCAGCGATACCCAGGTAGAACATGGGCAGGTACAGCGACAAAAATCCGATAAAGAAAACGGCCCATCCTATTTTCGCCCAGGCTTTGTCATACATTCTTCCGTAGATTTTAGGGAACCAGTAATGGATGGCTGCCATAAACGCGTATCCTGTACCACCAAACACGATAAAGTGGAAGTGGGCCACAACAAAATTCGTGTCGTGAAGGTGAACGTTGGTGGCCAGGGCCCCCAGCACCAGTCCTGACAAGCCACCAATCATGAATACGAAAATAAACGCGATAGCCCACAGGAAAGGAACGGAAGAGTGAATCGATGCTTTATGCAGGGTGGATACCCAGTTAAATACCTTAATCGCACTCGGAATGGCCACCAGGAAGGTGAGGATAGAGAAGGTGTAGAGGGCAGTGCCACTCATTCCGGAGGTGAACATGTGGTGGCCCCACACGAAGTAGCCCACAAAAGCGATGGCCATGGTGGAAGCGACAATGGCTTTGTAGCCGAAGATCGATTTCCTGGCAAATGTTGGGATGATTTCAGAGATTGCACCCATGGCCGGCAAAATCATGATATAAACAGCCGGGTGAGAGTAAATCCAGAACAGGTGCTGATAGAGCACCGGGTCGCCTCCCAGCGCCGGGTCGAAGAATCCGATTTGCAGCACACGCTCGGCCACAACCATCAGCAGGGTGATACCTACTACAGGGGTGGCCAAGAGTTGAATCCATGCTGTTCCGTAGAGGGTCCACGGAAACAGGGGCATCTTAAACCATCCCATCCCGGGGGCTCTCATGCGGTGCATCGTTACAATAAAGTTAAGACCTGTAAGAATAGAAGAGAACCCCAGGATAAAGGCCCCCAGCACTGCCGGAAGCATATTGGTGTCGGTTTGGAAGCTGTAAGGGGCGTAAAAAGTCCATCCGGTATCGGGCGCGCCACCACCCATAAACTGCGATGAAATGGCGACGACCGCTCCAAGAATGTAAATCCACCACGACATCAGGTTAAGTTTCGGAAAAGCCACATCTTTCGCACCAATCATCAACGGAAGCATAAAGTTACCGAAGACGGCGGGCAGCCCGGGCACCACAATCAGGAAGATCATGATAATTCCGTGAAGGGTAAAAACACCATTGTATGTTTGTGCACCCATTATGGTTTTGCCCGGTGCAATCAGCTCAAACTTCATCAGAAGTCCGAGAGTGGCCCCGACAATAAACATAGCGGCGATGGAATAAAGGTACAAAAGGCCAATCCTTTTGTGATCGGTAGAGAAGATCCACGCGAAGATCCCTTTATATTTGGTCTCCATCTCGAGGTAGCTCTTCTCTTTTCTCTCTTCGTTCACTTGGTTCATCTATGATTATTTTTTAGAATTTTCTTTACTATTTTTTGGTTTGATAACCAGCACTAAGAAAATAATTACCGCCACAATCATAATGAAAGTTCCGGTAATCTTAGTGATATTTAACACATATTTTTGTCCGGTGGGGTCGTAACTGTAACAATACTGCAATACCCGGTTTATGGTAGACCCTACCTTGCCTTCAGCGGCTTCCACGATAGACATTTTTACTTCGAAAGGCAGGAAATAAGTGCCGTGGAGGTATCTGGTGATTTTTCCTTTCGGGCTAAGCATGATTAGCGTGGCCGAGTGGGCAAAATCCTGGCCTGTGCGCATAAACTTAAACCCGGTGGCATTTGTGAGTTTATAAATATCGGCACTGTCGGCAGTATAAAACGTCCAGCCGTCTTCAGGGATATCTTTCTCTATCATTTTCATGTAGTTGACATGCTTTCTTTTGGCCAGCTCTGTACCCTCGCGATGGTCGAAACTAATGGTAAGAATCTGGTAATCCTCCCCGATATTCATATCGAGCTTATCCACAAATTCGGCAATGCCGTTCATGAGCGGGCTGCAAATTCCCGGACAACGGTAGTAAACGAAATTGAGTATTGTTGGCTTATCAATAAGCTCCATGATATTTACGGTGTCGCCGTATTGATTGACCAATGTCACATCCTCAGGGATAAATTCATTTAAATGTTCAGTTACTCCTACTTCGCCATCAGGTATCTGGCTGTCTTCAGGCTGGATGACCTGGTCTTCGAGCTGGCCTTGCTGCTGCGAAAATGCGGTCAGCGAAAAGATGGTTGTTAATACGATTACTAAAATACCTTGTTTTATCATTATTCTCCTCCAGTTTAAATTATAACCATGGCTGCCGGTAGCAGAAACACTGCTTCACCGGCTTTATGGTATAGCCCTTTTGCAAATAATTTCTGATAATGGAATATCGCAAAAAGCATCACATTCATTAATAAAATAATGGCAAAGGCCACGTTCAATGGCGATTGCGTTGTAAGCCCCCCTGCTGTAGCCGCAATTCCAATCATCGCGAAAAGCAGATGAAGAATCACTCTCGACTTGCGTTTTCCGAGGGCCAGTACTATTGAACTGTGGTTTTCCTTCTGGTCCGTATCTGTTTCGTAGTAGGCTGCGATAGTCCCTTCAACGAAGACCAAGGTCATAAACAGCATGATAAGAAACAGCAGTGGAGCGGATAATGATCCGAAAATCACCGGAACACCCCAGACACCTGTAGTGTAAATAAGTGCTATCCAAGCTTCTTTTGTAATTGTTCTGTTTTTTTTGCTGGCTTTTTGCCAAACGATAATGAGGTAAAAGAAACTGATAACACCCATTGATATCCCAAAAAG
>JAASSU010000104.1 GCA_021767705.1 Bacteroidota bacterium
AGTGGTTTTGATAATAGATAGTAAATAGTAAATAGTAGGTTGTAAATAGTTGATAAATGACAGGGTTAGGAAGAAATATAGCAGTTATTCATGTGCTCAGGAGGATTAGCCTGTTCGCCTTTCTTGCGATGCTGCTCTGGAGTTGTGGTGACAATGACTTTGGAGAGAGGGTGGAGTCGGATGAATTTTTGCTGGAGCAAAATGGGTTTTTTGTGGTGAATGAAGGGAATTACACGCACAGCAATGGTTCGGTGTCTTTTTATTCCTTCGATTCTTCGAAGGTGTATCAGCATGTTTTTTTTCATGAAAACGAACGTCCTATTGGTGATGTACCTTATCACCTTTCTTTTGTCGATACCCTTTGTCTGATTACGGTAAACAATTCAGCTAAAATCGAGGTCACCGGAAAATCCACTTTTAGAAGTCTGTCGGCCATTCAAACCGGAAGTTCGCCGCGTAAAACGCTGGTGATAAGCCCGCAGAAAGCTTACGTGTCCGACCTTTACAGCGATTCCCTCACGGTGATAAATCCACAGGAAGGAACAGTAACCAAGAGGGTTTTCCTTGGCCGCAGCTCCGAAGACATGGTTCTTTCAGGAAGCAAGCTCTTTGTCGCCAATTGGTCGATGTACGCTCATCCGGAAACGGAAAACAATAAAGTGATGGTGCTCGATGCCTTCAGCGATAAAGTAGTGGATTCGTTAGAGGTGGTGAAGGAGCCCAACAGCATGGTGCTCGACAAGAACGGCGACCTGTGGGTGCTCAGCAGTGGTGGATTTATGAACGAAACCATGCCGGCATTGCAGCGCATCAACACAGAAACCGCTGAAGTGGTGGAAACTTTTTATTTCACGGAACAGGAATCCAGTCCGGACAACCTTGTTATCAACCAGTCAGGCGATACGCTTTACTTCCTGAATAGGGGCGTTCTTGCCATGAGTATCACGTCCGGGCAGTTGCCACAACAGCCGGTAATTGAAGAGGACGGCCGCATGTTTTATTCGCTCGGACTGGCCCACGGGCATCTCATTGTTTCGGATGCAGCCGATTACCAGCAGCGCGGGATGGTATACTTGTACAACAAAAGCTTCGACTTGACGGATGCCTTCAGGGCAGGTATCATCCCCGGACAGTTTGTCGCGGTTAAACCTTAGCACTACTTTTTTGTTTAAGCCGTTTGAAAAGCTGAAGCAAGAATTGAAAACTTCAGTGAATCATTTGAATAAAAAAACAGAAAAATAGTATGGGAAAAACAACAAAAACCGGATTGGCCTGGAAAGGGGAGATGTCTTTTGAGGCTGAAGTAAATGGACACAAATTTATGATTGATGCTGACGAAGCTGTCGGAGGAAAAAACCGCGGGCCACGTCCCAAACCTCTGATGCTTTCTGCTTTGGCAGGATGCACCGCGATGGACGTGATCTCCATCCTGAAAAAAATGCGGGTAACGCCCGATGAGTTCTACGTGGATGTGGAAGCCAACAACACCGAAGAGCATCCCAAGCACTACGATGCCTTCACCATCTACTACAAGTTCAAAGGCAAAGACCCGCCCAAAGACAAAATTGAAAAGGCCGTCAACCTCTCACAAGACAGGTACTGTGGCGTGTCGTTTATGCTCAGTAAAGCCGCTGACATCAAACACGAAATCATTATCGAAGATTAAAATCTTATCACAATAAAAAGAAAACCCCGGGCAGATTTGTCCGGGGTTTTGTGTTTTTTGGTGAGAGAAGGATGCTAAAAGCACCCTGATTGAAGCAGAGAGACAATCTTATGCATCCCCGTAAAGCGAGGGTGCTAATTTCATGGAAGAATTTCATTTAGGTAACCTTTATGAGACTAGCACCCACATTCATGTGGGTGTCTAAGATATGATGTGTTCTTGAAATAGCACGCTTTTAGCGTGCTTCAATGGTTCCACGGCATTTTTATTCGTTGATAACCTCATCAATCCATGTATTAAAAACCGATACTCTTGTAACCTCGCTGGTCTGTCCGTAGTATCCTGATTTAAAAACTGGATTTGAAACAAAAAAATGGACAATAAATAAAGACCCCTTCCGGTATTTAAAATGGCTCTAAAAAAGGGGCTTTCAGTTTAAAAGGGTTCCCGCAAGGAATTATTTTTTAGTTTTATGTTTTTAAACTTTGAAAGTTTATTGATGGAGAAACAATCTAAGACAGTTCCTTTTGGACTGGACCGGCGGGAGTTTATAAAATGGGCTTCTACTTTGGGGCTTTCCGTTGGGGCGTTCGGTACAATGCCGGAGGTAATCAGCCTTATAGATAAAAAAACACGGCCTTATGTATTGGCCGATAAGGTTATCCGGGCAGGCTGCCCGGCGCATAATTGCGGCGGAAGGTGTGTTTTAAAGCTTTACGTAAAAGATGAAAAAATTGTAAGGATTGAAACGGACGACCGTCCTAACGATTCGGTTGCCAACCCACAACTGCGCGCCTGCATCCGCGGCAGGTCCTATCTGAGAAGGCAATACCATCCTGATCGCTTAAAATATCCTTTGATACGAACCGGTAAAAGAGGCGAAGGAAAATTCAGGCGGGCCTCATGGAGTGAAGCCCTGGACAAAGTAGCCTCGGAAATAAAACGCATTAAATCGGCATATGGCAACCAGGCGATATATGTGCCCTACGGAACGGGAAGCTACAACCAGTTAAACGGACGGCAAACAGCCGCACGCTTGTTTAACCTTATTGGTGGCTCATTGGGGTATTACAACAGTTATTCGTGGGCAGCCATCTCAAAAGCCACACCCTATGTCTTCGGAACCAGCGTAACCGGCAACCAGCGACAGGACTGGATAAATTCGAAATATATCCTGATGTGGAGCTGGAATCCCAGTGAGATGCGCGATGGGACAAACAGTGAGTTTTTCCTTAAAAAAGCAAAAGAAAACGGAGCTAAAATCGTTTGCATCGATCCCCGCATGAGCATGAGCGCGGTGAGCTTGGCCGATGAATGGATTCCTATCAGACCGGGAACGGATGTAGCGCTGATGAGTGCGATGGCTTATGTGATGATTACAGAGGACTTATATGATAAAGCCTTTGTTGATAAGTACTGCGTAGGTTTTGATAAAAAGCAAATGCCTGAAGGTGCTGAAGATGCCGAGAGTTACCGCGACTATATTCTGGGTATTCACGACGGAACGCCCAAGACCCCTGAATGGGCTGAAAAGCTCACTACAATTCCTGAAGAGACGATCAGAAAATTAGCGCGCGATTACGCTACAACCAAACCGGCCATGCTTTACCAGGGTTATGGCATGCAGCGCAGGGCTTATGGCGAAACTGCCGTGATTGGCGGATGCGTTTTGGCAGCCATGACCGGAAACATTGGGATTCCGGGAGGCTGCGCCAGCGGATTGGCTCTGCAGGCTGATGACGGCGGCCCTTTCTGGAACGTTTTTCCTACCGGAAACAACCCGATAAAAGCCCGAATTCCTTCGTTTTTGTGGACCGAAGCAGTGCTTCGCGGTAATGAGATGACTGCTGATGATGGTGTAAAAGGAGTGGATAAACTGGATTCGGATATTAAACTGATTTACGGTGTGGCTACCAATGCGTTAATCAATCAGCACGCGAATGTTAACCGCACAGCTAAAATATTGGCGGATGAATCGAAAGTGGAATTTATTGTTATTCACGAACAATTTATGACCCCTACGGCTAAATTTGCCGATGTGGTACTACCTGTGTGTACACAGTTGGAAATGTTGGGACTGGAAGACGGCTGGAAGTATGGAGACGAAGTGATTTTGATGCCGAAAATACTGGACCCGCCACATGAAACGAAATCAGATTACCGGATTTGCACGGAGGTTGCCGGCCTATTAGGAGTGAAAGAGGCCTACACCGAAGGAAAAAATGAACGCGAATGGATAGATTGGATATTGGGAGTGTACCGTTCAACACGCTTTCCGGATGTGCCTTCGCTAAACAAATTTGAAAAATCAAATGCCGGGGTTTATGCCCGGCCGGTAAAAAATCCTGCGATTGCTTTTGAAGACTTTAGAAAAGATCCGGCAAAAAATAAGCTTAAAACCCCATCAGGAAAAATTGAAATATTTTCTAAGCGTTTGTACGACATGCACGAGAGTAAATACATACCTCCGGTACCAAAATTCATAGAAGAATGGGAAAGTCCATTTGGCCGTGAAGCTAAAAAATACCCTTACCAGGTCATCGGGCATCACTACATGGGGCGTGTGCATTCCACTCACGACAACAACGACTGGACCAATGAAGCATTTCCGCAAAGGGTATTCATTAATGAACTTGATGCGAACGAAAAAGGAATCAGAAACGGCGATCAAGTTAAGATTTACAATGATCGGGGTACGATCATCATGCCGTGCCGGGTAACTAAGAAAATTCTTCCGGGGGTTTTGGATATACCGCAGGGTAGCTGGTGGACACCTGATAAAAATGGAATAGACCGCAGGGGAAATGTGAATGTGCTGACTTCTGAAAGGTGGACTCCCCTGGCTTTCGGAAATGCCCAGCACACCATCATGGCAAACATAGAAAAAGCGGAGGAGGCATGAAAAAACAATATGCATTTTATCTTGATTCAAGCAAATGTTCCGGTTGTAAAACCTGCCAGATAGCTTGTAAAGACAAAAACAACCTTGAGCTGGGGATTTTGTGGCGCAGGGTTTATGAAATAGGCAGCGGAGGCTGGAAGAAAAATGGCGGGGCGTGGAATCACGAGGTTAAAGCCTATAACCTGAGCATTTCATGCAATCACTGCGAAAAGCCTGTCTGCGTGGAAGTTTGCCCGACAAAAGCCATGCATAAAAACAAAAACGGAATTGTGACTATAGATGCTAAAAAATGCATCGGTTGCCAATATTGTCTTTGGGCTTGTCCTTATGGTGCCCCGCAATATGATGAATCAAAGGGGATCATGTCTAAATGTGATTTCTGTGCGGATTACCTCGAAGACGGGAAGAATCCTTCTTGTGTGGATGCCTGTCCGATGCGGGTAATTGATTTCGGGGAGCTGAAAGACTTAAAGAAAAAATATGGTGGTGTGGAAGAGTTGTATCCCATGCCGGAGGCGCATCACACAAAGCCAGCAATAGTCATAAAACCCCACAACGATTCGATTGAAAGCGGCGATTCACTCGCCCGGATTATAAACGAGGAGGAGATATAATATGCAAGGTTCAGAATGGTCTTTAATCGCATTTACGCTCCTTACCCAAATTTCGGTAGGCGGATTTATTATTCTCAGTGTATTTAGCCGCAGGTATTTATCGAAGATTCGCGAAGATGATGTTAAGCCGGCCAAAGTGAAAGCTTTGGTTTTGCTTACAGGCATAGCTCTATTAGCACTAATTGTTTCTTTTCTGCACCTCGGAAACCCTGTCAATGCAATACATGCGCTCAACAACTTGTCTTCCTCATGGTTAAGTCGCGAAATACTGTTTGTTTCTCTTTTTGTGGCCGCAATGGTTGTGCTTACCTTCAGCTATATCAGATCGATAGGTTCGGTGTGGTTTTACAATGGATTAAATTTGGTTGCTGTTGTGAGTGGTGTTCTTGGCGTATTTTCCATGTCGAAAGTCTATATGCTCGACACTATTCCGGTATGGGACAGCATTACAACGCCGATACAGTTTTTTCTTTCTGCATTTCTTTTGGGCGGATTGGTAGTAATTTTAGCCGGAGTTCTCAACCCGGGGCACAGAAAACCGGATTTGAAAGTGCCTGATTACACCAAGCCAATTGTCGAGGCATTGGTTATCATGCTGATTTTGCTATTGGCAAGCCTTATTTTATGGATTGTTAATGTTTATTTGTTGTCAGGAGGAGGATTGGCTGAAGAAAAAAGCCTGTTTATTCTCATGTCTGAAAATTCGCTGTTTTTCTATTTGCGAATAGTTTTAATGGCTGTTTCGATACTGCTCATCATTTACCGGTTGTTTTCAAGATCTTTCCTGCAAATGAAGAGCTTTTTGGCCATTTTGTTTGTCCTCGTTCTTTTGGCTGAAATTATGGGACGGTATCTTTTTTATGTTTCTTACATAAGGATAGGGATTTGAAATTTAAAGAATGAGCTATGAAAACTAAAACAACACTCACACTACTATTTGCGGTTTTGCCAGCCTTTTCGGGATGGGCGCAGGAAACTTACCGCCTTTCGAATGCTACTGCTGAGGCGCAGATTACCATTGAAAATAATCACCTTTCAGGCGAACGGCTTGCCTTAAAAGGGCAGGACATTTTTTTGGAAACCGATGCCGGATTCCGGGTTGACCTGATGTGGTCGCACTGGCGGGCACCGGGCAAAAAGAACAACGGCGATAATGAGCTAAACCTCCGTAACCAGGATTTTTCTTTGAAGCATGCGCAAAACGACGGTCAGCAATTGCAGCTCGTGTTCGATGGCCCGGGAACTATCACCGCCCAAATCATCTATACCCTGGATGAAAAATCCAACTATCTGCGCAAGCAGATTCAGCTTGCCGACAGCACTTATGGCGAACATTTCCTGCAAGGCATTGCCGTGACTGATGCGCGAATTATTCAGCATCCCGAAAAGGTAGAAAACCACGGTGGCTTTGGACAGCCGGTGGCGTTCACAATACCCTCAGGCTCTATGTTTGCCGGTCTGGAATATCCCACAGCCACCAACAAACTGAATACTGGACACAAAACCCATATCACCGCTTACCAATACTTTGGAAAGCAAATCGGTAAATCCCCTGTAACTACCGAAACCTTTGTGATGGCGCTGTTTCCCGATAAGGCCATCAAGCATCATTTTATGGAGTATGTAGAGCAAATCGCTGTAACTCCGGCCCGGCCTTACACGCTTTACAACAGTTGGTACGACCTGCGGGCAGCCGATTACCCACGACCTGTTCCCGATGAGTATGTGATGAATGAGGAGAATGTGTTCCGCATCATCGACCTGATTAAAGAAAACATGATGGATAAGCACGATATCCGTCTGGATGCTTTTGTGCTGGATGATGGTTGGGATGTGTATGAGAGCGACTGGCAGCTCCGCGAAGAGCAGTTTCCGAATGGAATGAAACCTATTGCCGACAAGCTGAAGGAGACGGATACGGACCTGGGAATTTGGTTTGGCCCTACCGGCGGTTACTCGGCCCGGATGAAGCGCATCAATTGGATGAAGGAGCACGGCTATGAGGCCGTTAATAACGAATATCGCTACAACGCTGCTTACCTCTGCCTTGCCGGGAAGAAATACAGTGACCTGTTCAGGAAACGCGCTGTTGATTTTGTGGAGGACGATGATGTACGCTATTTTAAGTGGGACGGTATCCAGTTTTCGTGCAGTGCCCCCGACCATGGCCATCCGGTAGGAGTGTACTCTCGCCGTGCGGTGATGGAGTCGGTGGTCGAAAAGTGTGAGGCTGTCAGAGAAAACCATCCCGACGTGTATTTGAACATCACCTCCGGCACGTGGCTGAGTCCGTGGTGGACAAAATATGCCAGCCAGATTTGGATGGACGGCGGCGACTATGGCTGGGCCGACCTGCCATCCTACAGCCGCCGCGATGCGGCCATCACCTACCGCGACTTTGTGCTTTACGACGATTTTAAGCAGAAGGAGCTCTGGTTCCCGATATCACACCTGATGACCCACGGCATTATCAAGGGCAACCTCCAGATGCTTGGAGGTACTGATGAACCGCTTGATAAGTTTACTGATAACGCCATGTTGTATGTGGCGCGCGGCGTTTCGATGTACGAGCTCTACATCTCGCCAACCATTCTCAACAACGAGGAGTGGGAGGCTATCTCACAATCGCTGAAATGGGCGCGCGAAAACTTCGAAACACTCTCCACCACCCACATGATTGGTGGCAACCCCACCAAAGGAGAACCTTACGGCTACGTGCACTTCAATGGTGATGAAGGAATTGTGGCGCTGCGTAATCCCTATGTGGATAAAAACAGCATTTCCGTGGCACTAAGTCGCAACTATGGCTTAAACCCTGACGCCGCCTCGCTGGTGGTGGAGCGTATCTATCCAACCAGCTATATCGAGCCGGAACTGTATGCCGAAGGAGCTTCGCTGTCGTTGGAACTGGGAGCCTATGAAACCTCTGTTTACAGGGTTTATCCGCTGAACAAGGCCTCGCGTCCGTTGATTACCGATATGGTTTTTGAAGAAGACTTTTCGGGTAAAAACATGGAGCTTGCCGTAATCGCTTCAGGCGAAAACCCTGGAATCCTTAATCCGGAATGTATTGATGGTGCTGAAAATTATCAGCGTCTGACTGAATTTTTGGAGAAGGCCAGTCAGAAAAGAGCAAATCCGTATGTGTTGACTTCTTCGGTTAGTGAAATGAAACCGGGAAAGAAATCGGCACGCTTTGAAATTGATTTAGACCTTTCAGCAGGAAGCCGCGAAAATACCTTTGCTGTGCTGCTTCATCCCGCTAAGGGGTTTGAAACTGTTGAGAACCCACTGCTAAGCGTTAAGGTCAACGGTAAAGAGCTGAAAGGCTACCGGAACGGTGATCCTGTTAAAGAAGATATGAAAAGCAAGACGGGAGAAAAAGTATGGTTTACTTATCCTTTACACGAAAGCGAAAATACGATTGAGTTGGAGTTGACTCATGAAAGAAGCTGGAGAGGCAGTCTGGAATTATTCGCTATGGGAAAACAAAAATCGGGGTTGCAGAGAATAACGCTTCCGCTGAAGCAAAGCCCCGAAAAATCAGTAGCACCACCCAAACCGTGGAAAAGCGGAGAAACGGGACAAACCCGGAAGATTGGCACTGTTGAAGTGAAGATTGGGCGTTGAGGTTAGTAAGTTTTTAGGTTACTATGTTTTTAAGTTACTACGTTTTTAGGTTCCTAAGTTTCTAAGTTACTACGTTTTTAGGTTCCTAAGTTTCTATGTTACGACGTTTTTAGGTTCCTAAGTTTCTATGTTAGTAGTTTGACAGAAACAGCAAACTGTGAAAATCAGTTTAATCAGTTCAATCTGTGGGCTATTCTTGAAGAAGCAGTAATCAGATATTACTGAAAATAAATACAATCAAAGAAAATTTTAAAGACCACATTATATGAAAACAAGAACTTCTCTCGCAGTCATTTTTATATTTTTATGATCGAAAACAGTATAAATATCGCCAGGAATTTTCAATTGGAAACTGATGTTTTCAATGTGGAAGTCATTAAAGACGGCTACATCAATGACACGTATTTGCTTTACGATAAAGCTCTGCGCCCATGCTGCGTCCTGCAGAGGATCAACACTCAGGTTTTCAAAGATCCTGAAGCGCTGGCCGGCAACAAGTTCAGGGTTTCGAGGGTGTTGCAGGGCAAAGGGCTGGAGTTTATTCCTTCCCGGCAAGGAAAGGCGTTTTACCGTGATGAGCAAAACGGTTTCTGGATGATGAGCCGCTATATTCCGGATTCTCAAACCTTGAAGAAACCTGTCAGCACTTCAATAGCTAAAAAAGTGGGGAAAACAATCGGGGAATTTCACAGGGCGGTTGCAGATGAAAACCCTTCAGCTTACAAAGTCATCATCCCCGATTTTCATCATCTGTCAAAAAGATACAAAGGCTTTTTGGCATCTGTAAGAAATGATGTTTACCAAAGAGCCGGAATGGCGCGTTGGGAAGTAGATTTTTTGGAAAGTGCGGCGAAAGACTTTTTCTTTTTGGAAGAGCTGATAGAAAACCAAAAAATCCCGCAAAGGGTAGTGCATTACGATACCAAACTCAGCAATATCCTCTTCAACAAAGAGTTAGAACCCATTTGCCTGATCGATTATGATACCGTGATGCCCGGCACGTGGCTCTTTGACTTTGCCGATGCTGCACGTTCGCTATGCAACAGTGCAGAAGAGGATGAGCAAAACCTGAATAGGGTAGTGTTTTTAAATGAGCATTTCAAGGGGCTGAAAGCTGGCTATTTACACCCTATTGAAGAATACCTCAATCGCGAAGAGAAGGGGCAATTCAATACAGCCACGGGATACCTGATTTTAGAGCAAGCCATCCGTTTTCTTGATGATTTTCTGAATGGCGACAAGTATTACAAGACCGGGTTCGAAGGGCAGAATCTTCAACGAGCCAGGGTGCAGATAAAACTCTTTCAGGGTTTTATAGAGAATCACTACTAATACATCTATAAAAACTGTTTTTGTTCTTCTGAAAAATTGCAGTATTATTGCCCTATCTAATAGCAAATTACATTACTTAATTCATCTTTGGTATTCACTAATTCATCTTTTATGGAAGAAAAAAAAGTGCCCAAAAAGGATAGCGAAGCGCACCTGAAAAGCGACAAAAAATATTTCGATGTGGATGGGCCGGTTTTTTGGCCCTCTGCGGTTTTAATCATTATTTTTATTGCTGTAAC
>JAASSU010000105.1 GCA_021767705.1 Bacteroidota bacterium
AAGGCCAGGATACAGCCAGCAAAGCAAGGGTTACCACAAAATTGAATTTCTTTCTGAAAAGCCAGAAAACCACAAAAAGGATGTTGAGGATAATCCAGAAGGGAAAAGTAAGCCCGAAAAAAACGGGAATAACAGTGGATATGGGGCTGAGGTGAGCGCTGAGCAGCGAAAGGCCTAAAGCAATATTGGCAAGGATATTCAGGAATCCTGCAATTCCGTGCAGTGTTTTATACCATTTTCTATTGCTCTTTTGACTCATTTTCGTTTTGTTATCGGCTATCAGTGAACTGAAAGCAAATATAAGACAGTTTCTGACTTGATGCAGCAATCAATGCTTACTGTTTCTGAAAAGAATTTCCTTTTCTTCTTTGGTAAGGCTTTGATACCCTGACCTGGAGATTTTATCCAGAATCCTGTCGAGATCCTTTTGGTGCTTTATTTTCCGGGCGTTATACTCTTCATCCGTCATGGGCTTACGGTTCACATACACATCTTCGAAGTGGTGCTTTTTTCGGCCCGTGGATTTAAACCTGATTTTAGGCCATTTGATCCGGTCGAAGAAGGTGGCCAGGTCTTTGCCTTTTTTGAGGTTGGTAGCATACAGAAACCCCCAGAAAGCACCGCCAATGTGTGCAATATGTCCGCCTGCATTTCCTTTTGGGATGCTGAAAATATCGATTACAATGAATATGATAGCGATGTATTTAAGCTTCACTCTTCCAAAAAGTAATAGGTTAACGGTGTATTCAGGAACATAGGTGGCAATGGCAATCAGAATCCCCAACACCGAGGCTGAAGAGCCCAAGGCCAATGCATTTGGCACTGAATCGGCAAAAACCGGAAAGGCGTTGAAAGCCAGTATAAAAAAGGCAGCGCCCATCAGTCCGCTGAAAATGTATGTTTTGAGAAGCTTTTTCTCATCGAGGTACTCAGAAAAAATCCGGCCGCCGAAGTAAAGAATAATCATGTTAAAAAACAGGTGGAAAAACCCTTCCTGAAGGAACATGTAGGTAAACACCGTCCATGGCTTCACTATCAACTGCGAAATGTCAGAGGGCACCGACAGCCAGTAGGTGAGGGTGCTGACGTTGTGCATTTCATTGCCACTGCTTACCTCGAAAAGAAAAAGAAACAGGTTGATGATGTTGATAACGACAAAAACCACCAGGTTGATCAACATCAGGCGTGCAAGCACTGCGCGGCTTTTAATAAATGAGAAAAAGTTGTCGAGTGGCGACTGTGTATTTCCGTACATCATAGTTTAATACAAGTTATTTCTTTTTTTCCAGTATTTAAGCATGATAAATCCAAACAACATCCCGCCAAGGTGGGCGAAGTGGGCCACATTTCCTCCGGTATCTGTAAACCCGGAATAAAGTTCGATAAGGCCGTAAATAATGACAAAATACTTCGCTTTGATGGGCAGGGCAAAGTAGATGTAAAGCACTGCATTGGGGAAAAGCATCCCGAAAGCCAGCAAGATACCAAAAACAGCTCCTGAAGCACCCACTACCACCGGGCCATTTAGAAAAGCAGTCTTGTAGCTGGCCATATAGTCGATAGCCAGTTGAAGCGCCTTTCGTTCATTCTCAGCCACTACGGCATTAAATTCATTCCTGAACGAGTTAAACTGGTTCTGAATTTCGTAGCTGATGACCTGGAAATTGTTGGAGTTGATAAACTCTTTAAAGGCCGGAATGGAGGGATCGTTTTGAAACTTGTTGATAGCATCCAAAACCGGCATAATCTCAAAATAGAAAACCACGTAATGAACCAGGGCGGCACCGATTCCAGTGACGAAGTAGTAAGTCAAAAACCTTTTTGGGCCCCATACATTTTCAAGCACGCGGCCAAACATCCACAAAGCAAACATATTGAAGAGGATGTGCGTAAACCCGCCATGCATAAACATGTATGTGATAAACTGGTAGGGCGCAAACTTCTCAGCGGCAAAATAATGCAGGCCTAACACATCGATTAAATCGAGATTGAAGGCATTCTGAAAAGTTATTGTCGCCAGGAAGAAAATTCCGTTAAGGATAAGCAGGTTTTTAATTACCGGCGGAAGTATATTCCAGCCTCCCGGTCTGAACGACTCTTGATTCATTTGGACTCTGTTTTATTTAAACTTTTCGTTTAACTCCTCGGGCCTGATAATGGCCACTGTTGTCTTTCCTGATGGCGAACGATGCGGCACCTCACAGGCAAACAAGCTGTCGATCAGGCTGCGCATCTCCCCGGGTTTCAAAGGTTTTCCTGCCTTAATGGCCAAATGGCCCGCCATCGATAACGCCAGGTTCACGCTGCGGTCGGTCTCCAGGTTTTTCTGGTTCAGCTTGAAGCTTTCGAGCATACTGTCAAGAAAACTTTCCACATCTTCTTTTTCATCCATATCATCGGGCAAACCGTTCACCACAAAAGTATTTTTTCCTAATGGTTCGATATCGAAACCGGCAAATTTCAGCTCTTCCAGCATTTCCTGGACGATAGCAGCATCGTCTGCCGCAAAGGTAACATTCTGTGGAAACAATTGTTGCTGGCTTCCCTGTGTTCGTCTTTCAAGCCTTTTCAGGATGCGCTCATACAAGATGCGTTCATGAGCTGCATTCTGATCCACGAGCATTAACCCTGATTTTACGCTGGAGGCGATGTATCGTCCGGCCACCTGCAAAAGCATCTCGCCGCCATGGCGATCGCTGCCAAAGTCGGACTCAATGCGGGTTTGTGGGCCCGGCACTTCTGTTGTGGGCTCATCGTTTTCCTTGCGTGTGGTTAGCTTGTAAAGCTGTGTCCAGTTTTCGCGGTTACGTTGCTGACGGAAATCATCCATCTGCTTTTGCGTGCCTTTCGAGTTTTTGAAAGGGTTGTAGTCGGGGTCGATATGTATCCCGGGCTGCGGGATTTTGGAAGGGTCTTTCGGTGGCCGGAGGTTCATGGTTTCTTCGGTGTCGAAGTCAATGCTCGGCGACAGGTTAAACTTTCCGATAGCCGCTTTCACCATAGAACTGATCACGGAGTATAAGGCGATGCCATCCTGGAAATTCACCTCGGTCTTGGTAGGATGAATATTCACATCCACGCGTTCAGGCGGCACCTCGAAAAAGATGAAATAAGCGGGATGATAGCCCTCAGGCAGCAGTTCCTGGTAACCCTTAAGCACCGCATGGTGAAAGTAAGGGTGTTTGATAAACCGGTTGTTGACAAAAAAATACTGCTCCCCACGCCTTTTACGTGCAAATTCGGGCTTACCGATAAATCCGGTAATATTTGCCATCGTAGTGCCCGATTCTACCGGTACCAGCTTCTGGTTTAGCGATGAACCGAAAACATCCACGATTCGTTTTTTTAAGGTGGTGTCATCAAGTTTGTACACAATAGAGTTGTTGTGCGTCAAAGACAGGCGGATTTGAGGATAGACCAGGGCCACACGCTGAAACTCTTCGAGCACATGGCGGAATTCGGCATTATCGCTTTTCAGGAAATTCCGGCGTGCAGGGACATTGTAAAACAGGTTTTTCACACTGATGGCAGTACCATTATTACACGCATCGGGTTCTTGCGCCTTCACCTCAGAGCCTTCGATATAAAGGCGTGTGCCGGTTTCGTCTTCCTGTCTTTTGGTTTTGATTTCAAGATGGGCAATAGCCGCAATCGAAGCCATCGCTTCACCACGGAACCCCATCGTGTGGATGGAAAACAGATCGTCGGCTTTCCTGATTTTGCTCGTGGCATGGCGTTCCACACTCATGCGGGCGTCGGTATCCGACATTCCACTGCCGTTGTCCACCACCTGGATGAGCGTTTTCCCCGAGTCCTTTATAATAAGCTGAATATGATCTGCTCCGGCATCCACCGCATTTTCCAGCAATTCTTTCACCACCGATGCCGGCCGCTGAATAACTTCTCCCGCCGCTATCTGATTCGCTACGTTATCAGGCAACAACTGAATAATATCAGGCATGTAAAATCTTTTTATCTTCCGAAAATGTATACTATCAGCAGAATAACCAGGGCCAGGTAAACCAAAACCACCGCGTTCGACTTGCGTTTTGATTTACGGTGCCATTTTTTCGACATTTCATCCCTCAAACTCTGCCCAACCTCTGAAAGCCTTGCTTCACGCGCCTTTCTGCGCTTCTCAGCAGCCTCCTCCTCAGGATCAAAATAACGCGGCTTGAAACGAAAACGCTTCGGCTTCTGCGTCTTAAACATCACTATCCTCATAATTCCACTTTTCATGCAAATTTACTACAAAAAAAGGTTTTTGGCATTGGTGGGGATTTTGATTCGGTGAAATCTAATGGATATGGATTGAATGCCTGCTCAATGCCGATTGGGAACAGCGGGCTTAGTGAAGAAGCTCAGACCTATGCTAAGTTTTACTAACTCCAGCCTTTACCCTGTGAAATAGCAGCTTCGCTGCTCCCTGCTCCGCAGGGATTTCACAGGGTGAAGGCTGGGGGCTATGGAGCTATCCACCTATCGTTTGCGGGCCTTCAGGCCCTTTCTTTTTCTTTCCTCCTCCCTGAAGGTGATGGCCTAAAGGCCGGAGAGGGGTGGGGTGTCGGCTTGTAAACCCCACCCTAAAGGGCGGGGTTAGTAAAGCATTCTTGCACAGTTATTTACTAAATCCAACCGTGAACGACTCTCAGTGAATAGGCCGGGTATCGAGCCAAACAATATTAACTGCACCCTACAATTTCAACCATGCCATTCATCACCAAAAATTTAGTTTTCAAGTGTTGTTTTTCTACGTTCAGCATGTTTTATTTTTGCAGCAGGTTGGAGGCTTTCATTTTTGTAGCGTAAATAAAAACTCATATTATGCTGACAAGAAAATCTACTTTAACAACAGCAATGCTGATATTTAGCGTATTGCTTTCTTTTTCTCAAAACCACACCCAGGCGATTCGCGGACAGGTTTTGGATAACACCACACAGAGCTCTTTGCCAGGCGCGAATGTGGTGGTACTGGACACCGAACCACTAATTGGAACCACTACTGACAGCCAGGGCTACTTTACCCTGAGCGGTGTCCCTGCCGGGAGGGTTAGCCTCCGGGTGAGCTTTATTGGTTATCACACAAAAAGCATTGAAAATATTTATCTGTCCGCCGCCAAGGAAAAAACACTGGAAATATATTTGGAAGAACAGGCCATTTCGATGGAAGCCGTTGAAATTAGAGCTGAAAAAAGCAAGAAACAGCCCATCAACGAAATGGCCTCTGCCAGTGCCAGGGCCTTTACGGTGGAGGAAGCCGAGCGCTTTGCGGGCTCACGCAACGACGTAGCGCGGATGGCGGCCAACTACGCTGGAGTGGCCGCCCCTAACGATGCTGAGAATGGGATCGTTATCCGCGGGAACTCACCCAACGGATTACTGTGGAGGCTGGAAGGCATTGAAATCCCCAACCCTAACCATTTCGGGGCGATGGGTGCTTCGGGCGGTCCGGTGAGCATGCTCAACAGCAACGTACTGTCAAAATCTGACTTCATGACAGGAGCTTTTCCTGCTGAATACGGAAATGCCTATTCTGGTGTGTTCGATCTCCACATGCGACACGGAAACTATATGAATCACGAATTTACCGGACAGATGGGCTTTAACGGTTTTGAATTCGGAGCCGAGGGGCCCGTCAATCGAGACAAAAATGCTTCATACATCGTAAACTACCGCTACTCCATGCTAAGTATCATGTCGGAGCTGGGCTTTGACTTCGGAACCGGAACAGCCATTCCCTATTACCAGGATGCAAATTTCAACCTGCATTATCCGACTGAAAAAGCCGGTAATTTTACGATTTTTGGTGTTGGAGGGATAAACCACATCAATTTTGTGAACAGCGAAAGCGAAGGAGATGGTGATGGTTTTTATGGAAATGAAAGCTTTGATGTGTATAACGAGAATGGAATGTTATCCGTTGGACTGAAGCATGATTTTCATTTTTCGAGGAACACCACCCTCGAGTCGGTACTAAATTACTCCATGGCAAACCAAATAAACACCATCGACTCAGTAAGCCGCACCGGAGATATATTTGAGGACTTTATCAGGAATAATCTTGAAAATACTACCCAAACCCTGAAAACCACCCTGACCCATAAGCTGAACCGAAAGAATACTTTGAAGATGGGAGCCAATTTGAAATCAGTGGGTTATAACCTGCAAAACGACATCTGGCAATCGGATGAGCAAAGTTACTTCGAGGCACTTAACAACGATGGTTCCACCATGCAATTCCAAGCTTTCGGGCACTGGAAATGGAAGCCACATCAAAACCTTACTTTCAACACCGGACTTCACTACATCGGGCTTTCGCTCACCGGCAAAGAGAGTTTAGAGCCTCGCGCCGGCATTCAGTGGAAAGTGCATCCACAACATACGTTTAGTGTGGCTTATGGGAAGCACAGCAAAACGCTTCCGGTGCAGTTTTACATGCAGCGCACAGAGCTTGATGACGGAAGCTCGGTGAGAACGAATGATAAGCTTGGTTTATCAAAGGCAGACCACTATGTTTTTGGCTACGATTGGTCGATAATGCCCAAACTCAGGTTGAAAGCAGAGGCCTATTACCAAAAACTGTATGATGTTCCGGTAGAAAGTTCGCCCTCAGTATACTCGGCCTTGAACATCAGAAGCATGACCTTTACCATGCCCGATTCACTTGTAAACGAGGGTACAGGAACGAACTACGGTATGGAGTTTACTTTGGAGCAGTTTATGAAAAAAGGGGGGTATTTTCTTCTGACAGCCTCAGTTTTTGATTCGAAATACACAGCCAGCGATGGAGTGAAGCGCTCCACACCCTTTGATAATGATTATGTCATAAACTTCCTTGCCGGGAAAGAGTGGAAAATCAGTGCTAAAGATGCTCCCCGGATGATGTGGCTGGCCGTGGACGCGAAAATTACAGCCGCAGGAGGCAAGCGCTACACTCCGATAGATATTCAGGAGTCGATAGAAGAGGAAGATTCGGTCTATGACTTAGACAAGGCTTACGCCATGCGCTATCCCGATTACTTCAGGGCCGATATCCGCGCAGCCTTCAGGATAGAGTCTTCCAAAGTCAGCCAGGAATGGGCGGTGGATATCCAAAACGTCACCGGGCACACCAATCCTTTTTACCAGACCTTTAACCTGTCTGAAAACAAGGTTGAAACCGTCAACCAATTGGGGTTCATGCCGGTGATGCAATACCGTATATATTTCTGAGAAATGATATATTTGATGGCTTTCCGACCTGCTTTCTCCTCATGAAGCAGGTCGGAGGGTCTTTTTGCCTGAAGGATACAAAAAACAAGGGGCATCAACAGGATAAAGTTAAAATTTAAAGCAGATGAAGTTTATTTCCTTAAAAGTCCTTTTAACAGGAAGTTTGGTTATCACCATTCTGGTTCCGGCTTATTTTGCGATTCAGCATTTTTTATCTGAAGACCAAATGAGTGAAGGCCCTTTGGCTTATGCTTTCCTTTTTACTTTTACGGTTTCAGTGTTAATATTTCTCGCTAATGGACTAAGCATCATGTTTATCCAACGCAGGTTTGCATGGAAAAACAGAGCCTGGCAGAGATTCTCCGTTGAGTTGATATGGACAAGTATTAATGCAATCGTATTGATGACCATTGTTTTTACTCTGGCAAATGTTTTACTTGAAATGCCCGGTCACGGCGATACATTTCTAAAATCACTTTTTGATCATGTTGTTATTGCACTAATATTCAATACTATAGCCGTAACAATGCTCGAAGCCAATGATATTTATAATCAATGGAAAAAATCGCTGGTTGAAGCTGAGCATCTTAAACGCCAGAATGTGGAAAATCAGTTTGCTGCCCTTAAAAACCAGGTTAATCCTCATTTTTTGTTTAACAATTTTAATACCTTGTCTTCATTAATATCTGATAACCCTGAAAAAGCTCAGGATTACCTTTCGAAACTGGCGGGCATATACAGGTACATTCTTGAGGTAAGAGATGAGTTTGCGGTAGAAGTACAAAAAGAAATGGAGTTCCTGGATGATTTTATCTATTTACACCAAATAAGGTATGGCGAAAACCTAAAAATAGAAAAGCACCTTGAGGCCCATATGCTTCACCGTATGGTTCCTGTTCTCTCGATGCAAATACTTGCCGAAAACGCAATCAAGCACAACGAGATAAGTGATAAAAAACCCCTGCAAATAAGCCTGGTAATCGAAAACGGTTGGCTGGTGATGACTAACAACCTTCAGAGAAAGAAGCAAACCTGGAAATCTACCGGTGTTGGGCTGAGCAACCTTAAAGAAAGGTACCGCTTGCTCTCAGACCAGCAGCCATTATTTTATATCAAGGGAAATCAGTATATTGCGAAAATTCCTTTGCTCAATGATGAATAAAATAAATGCCATAATTATTGAGGACGAAAAACCTGCTGCTGAAAAGCTCAGTAATATGCTTTCAAAAACTGATGAGAATATTTCGGTGGTTAAGGTTTTTGATACGGTGAGAGAATCGGTTACGTGGTTAAAAGCGAATAGCCCCGATTTAATATTTCTCGATTTACAGCTTTCAGATGGCCTGGCCCTTGATATTTTCAGGCAAACCCAAGTGCAGACTCCTGTAATTTTTACAACGGCTTATGATCAATACGCAATTGAAGCGTTCAAGCACAACAGTGTAGACTACCTGTTAAAACCTTTCTTACAGGATGACCTCAATTTTGCAATCAGCAAATTTAAAAAGCATCGCTTTTCAAACGCCTCTGACATCGAATCCTTTTTAAAAACCTATGCCTCTGAAAAACCTCAATACAAAAAAAGGTGGATGGTGCATTTTGCTAACCGTATCAAGAGCATCAAAACTGAAGATATCGCGTTTTTTGAGGTTATAAATAAGGGCGTGTTCTTGAGGACTTTTTCCAATAAAAGTTACGACCTAAATTATTCGCTGGAAAAGATCGAAACGAAAGTTGATCCTGATACTTTTTTTCGCGTTAACCGGAAACTTCTGGCCAATATTGATGCGATAGAAGAGATTTACAGCCTGTCAAAAAGCCGCATCAAGCTAAAGCTTGGTCCTGAACCTGAAGAAGATGCGCTGGTAAGCTTTAAGCGCACTTCCGAATTTCGAAAATGGATTAATCAGTGAGCACCACATCGTTTCATTGCAAAAGATAAAAACAATATCGATATTTGCAGAGCAATCCGGGAATTCGGTAAGCAATCCGAAGCTGTACCCGCAACTGTAGGTGCCGTTACTGTATCTGCTTAAAACCACTGCAGCCATGCTGCGGGAAGGTGCAGATATGAAGGCATAAGCCAGGATACCGGAAAAAATGCTTTCGGGAATAAAAGCGATGCTATGAAAAATACAATTGCCTTTGCCGCCTTTCTGCTCTTTTTTCTCCAGGCTTGCCACAACGCTGAGCAAACCAACGAGACCGAAAAAAAAGACGATGTAAAATTTTCCACACTGTTTTCAGTCGATACTGTGTTTGGATATACTCAAATATCCATTGCCAATGCCTGGGATAAACACAGCCATGCTGCCAATTTACTCTTAGTCCCTGAAAAGGAAACACTCCCTGAGAACCTTCCATCTGGTTACCAGGAGTTAAGGACACCTGTAAAAAGGCTGGCCGTAATGTCAGGAACACACATCGCTTTTCTTGATTTGCTCGATGAATTGGATAGGGTAGTGGGCGTAAGCGATTTCAGGCTTATTAAAAACCCCAAAATCAAAAACCGCATCAACAATGGTGAAATCCGTGAAATAGGGATTAACAACACCTTTAAAAAGGAGCAGCTCCTTGCAGCCAATGTCGATGCGGTGCTGGTATCACCTTACGAAAATCAATCGTTTAAAAGCCTGACGGACATGGGAATAACTGTTATTCCCGTTCCCGATTACCTTGAAAACCATCCGCTGGGCCGTGCCGAGTGGATTAAGTTTTTCGGTTTCCTTACCGGGAAAAGCACCGAGGCAAGACAGAATTTTAACCGTACTGCCGAAACTTACCTCACCCTTGCCGCGAAATTGGATAGTGTGCAACATGCACCAACCATCTTCTCTGGCAAGCCCTACGGAGGAATCTGGTATCAGCCCGGAGGGGAAAGCTATATGGCCAGTCTGTTTGAGGATGCCGGCATCAAATATCTGTGGGATGAGAACCCACAAAGCGGGGGCATTCCCCTGGATTTCGAAACCGTTTATGCGAAGGCAGCCAATGCCGACTTTTGGCGGCTGGTGGTGAAAAGTGAAGAGACCTACGGCCTCAAAGACCTTTTGGATGAAGACAGCCGCTATGCTGACTTCAAAGCGTTTAAAACCAAGCAGGTGCTGGTCTGCAATGT
>JAASSU010000106.1 GCA_021767705.1 Bacteroidota bacterium
CTCAATATTCCTGATAATCCGTGGCCTGCCCTGTGCTAAAATGAGTACAACAGGTTTTCCTGATTCAAATGCTGTTTGGGCCAAAAGCTCCTGGTTCTCATCAAGTGCCAAAGTATTGATATCGCCGGGCTTCTCGGTGTAAGAATTTTCGCCCAGGCACAGCAGGATATAATCTGATTCTTCTGCCTTCTCTTTTACTTCATCCAGATTGAGATTTCCATCAAAATCCACTCCCTGGGCAAAAAGGGTTTGCTCATCACCTAATTCCTGCTGAAAAGCTTCGAGTATTGTATTGTACTTTCCAGCAAATTCATCAGTGCGTCTACCCTGCCATGTGTACGACCATCCTCCGTTAAGAGGCACCATTGAATTGGCAGTTGGGCCTGTAATTAAAACTTTGGCATCGTTTGCGAAAGGAAGAATGTCGTTTTTGTTTTTCAATAAGGTAATCGATTCCTGCGCTGTTTCTAGGCTCGCCTGACGGAACTTCTCCGATCCAAATTCCGGATAATCTTTCGGATACGTTACCGGAGTTTCGAAAAGTCCCAATGAGAATTTCACTCTGAGAATCCTTCTTACCGACTCATCAATTCTCTCCTCGCTGATTTCTCCTGATTTTACCAGATCCAACAAATAATCAGCAAAAGATAAATCCATCGGAACCATGCTCATATCCACCCCGGCATCCACGGCCATAATCACAGCTTCGCGCTGAGTGGAAGCTACTTTGTGGCGGTCATGCAAATATTTAATGTCTTCCCAGTCCGAAACGGCCAATCCTTTAAAGTTTAGCTCCTCTCTGAGTATATCTTCTAAAAGAAAATTACTGGTATGAACGGGTATTCCGTTAACCTCCCCGGAGTTGATCATTGCCGTATGCACTCCTGCTTCCACCGCGGCCTCGAAAGGTGGCAGAAAATACTCTCGGAACATCCGCTCAGGTATCCATGCAGGCGTTCTGTCCTTTCCGCTCAATGGCATACTGTAACCTGCATAATGTTTCATGCAAGCCGCTACGCTTTCTTTATCCGACACATCGTTACCTTCATAACCTTCGATCATGGCAGTTCCGAGTGTGCTCACCAGATGCACATCTTCGCCAAAAGTCTCCCAGAACCGTGGCCACAACGGAGTACGTCCGACACCTAACACCGGAGAAAAATTCCAGTGAATAGCAGAGGCTCTTGTCTCATAAGCCGTAATCCTTGCTGCCTCCCTAACCAGTTGAGGATTCCAGGTAGCAGCCTGGCCAATCTGTTGCGGAAAGAGTGTTGCCCCTGTGGTGTAGTTCATGCCGTGAATAGCATCGATTCCATAAAGTACAGGAATGTTGTTTTCCGTCTTATCAATTGCATACTTTTGAATACCAGAAACAATTTCGAGCCATTGCTCCCTCGGGTACACATATCCTGCAAAGTTCAAAACCGAACCCACTCCATACTCGCCAATAAACTTCTTTACTTTATCAGGATCCAATGTGTGAGGTTCAACCAGCTTCCCATCTTCTTCCCTCTTCAGCAATACTTCCAGAGTTACCTGGGTCATTTGCCCAACCTTCTCCTTTATTGTCATCTGCTCCAATAAAGAGGTGATTTCATCCTCGTGTGAAAGATTGTTAATGCCTTGCCCCATTAAAAAATGCGAGGCCAAAAATAAAAGTAAGATTAATCCAGTTCTCATGATTTGCTGTATGAAGTTTTACTTTTCAAAATCGATATTGCAAACATAGTTACAGGTACAGCCATTTTGCAACAATTAACCTACAACCATACTACTACATGCCAATCATACATACACATATTTATCACATCATCAGGGTAATTTAAATCGTTTGTTACACATCATTACCACATCATCCAATGTTTTTATCAAACATTTACGGTACATCAAAAAACAAAAAAGTCAGCTATAGTAAGGCTTTTGCGAATTGGAACTATGATTTAACAAAATAATCTGTTCAATCTCATCGAATTTAGCATATTAGTGGAAAAGAAACGGACTGCAAGCAACCGGAAACGTGATTTAAGAAATTAGCAGGCTATAAAATAACTTTTCCCAGTAACTTCTTTTGGCCTCAACAAAAAGTAAATGTAATGAACTGTTTTACTGAGGCATAAAAACTAAGTATTTTTAACCTTCTAATACAGGCACTACATCTACCTATTAATCAAATATAATGTATTATTCTGTTTTTCTGTAAGATAAAAAACCTTCCCTATTTTCAAATACTCATCATATGCTCTACCAGGTTATCATCCTTGTCCAGACCAAGTTTTTTTCTTAATCGGTATCGGCTGATTTCTGCTCCCCTTACTGAAATATTGGATATCATGGCAATCTCTTTGGTGGAGAGGTTCATTCTGAGATATGCGCACATCCTTAAGTCTTTTGGGGTTAATCCGGGATGCTTTTTTCTCAAAATTTTAAAGAAGTCGCTGTGCACATCCTCGAAATGCTTCTGAAACCGGTTCCAATCGTTATCGAGTTTTACATCGCTGTCAATGGTTCTTATCAGGTTGCCTATTTCGCCCTGGGCATGTTCATTTACTTTTTCAGCTACAACAGAGAGCTTACGCTTAATTTCGTTCAGGATTTCATTCTTATGCGTTATCTGCATGGCTATCGAGACAACTTCTTTGTTTTTCAACTCCATATCCGCACGCTTCTTGTCCACTTCGGCCCTCAGCTTTTCATTCTTTAGCTTTATGATCTTCTGCTCGGCCAGCAAATTCTCCTGCCTGAACTTCTCTTCCTTTTGCCTGATCTCTTCCTGTTGTTTTTTGCGAAGTTTCTCCTTTTCGTCTTTCATTCTTCTGTTGAGGTATCGTGAAGCCAGTATTATCACTATAAAAATAATAACACCGTAAAAGATATGCGCCCATGTGGTACGGTACCATGGTGGCAGTATCGTAAAGGCAAATGAATCCTCGATTATCGTATGGTTTTCTTTATCTTGTGCACTCACCCGGAAAATATAATCCCCGGGAGCGAGATTGGTGTATTCTTTAATATTATTCGACTGGTATTCAGACCACTGATCATCGTATCCTTCAAGATAGGTTTTATACTGGATATCTGCCCTTCGCCCAAAAATTGTAGCACTTACCCTGAACAAGAGATCGTTCATCTTAAAATCCAACTCCGGATAGCCCTCAGAATAGTTTTGATTCCCGAAGTAAATAGTAGTATCTGCGACGGATGTTGATACTATTTCTCTGATAAGAGTCTTGAAAGGCTTGTAATCCGGGAAATGGAAATCAGAGTTATAATGTACAAAACCATTTTCACTGCATAAAACAACGTTGTTACTATCGATAGGAATTATTTTCTCAAATCCTCCTACCAGAAAATCCCCTAATTTCGTAAAAATAGTATCCACTTTTTGGTACCCTTCGCTGGTCTTTTTTAGAATAAGCGGGTATTCATCATCGCCGTAATATATGTTTCCCTCTGTATCTATGACCGGAAACCTGATGTTTTCATTTTTTCCAAAGTATTTCTGCCAGTAATCATGTGGCGAAAAGTATTCTCTTTCCGGATTAAACTGATAGATTCCCTCCGAAGTGCCAAAAATAGTTTCACCATTTAACTTGTAAACATAATTGTCAAAATCAGAGGGCAAACCATCCTTGCTATCATAAAAAGAAATATCAGTGACCATTCTGAATTCATTATCAATATCTATTTTATACACACCTTTGTAGCCATGGCTAATCCATAAGTTCTTGTTTTTATCCAAAACCATTACACGACTCGACTCTTCAAAATTCTTCAGAGTGTTTCTCTTTTGCCACTTCCCGTCTTTAAATTCGTAAACATCAATTGATGAGTATTTACCTGCAATAAGCAAATCTGATTCTCCCTCTATCTCGAGGAACCGCCAGACGCCTTCACTCTTTTCGATGTGGTGTATCCTTCCATTTTTAATAGCAAAAGACCCCCGGTTATGACTTACCAAAAGTACGTCATTAAATACCTGCAAATTCCACACCTGCCCTTTAATCTCTTTTATCAGCTCAAATGATTTTTGTGTTCCGGCACTGGCTTCCTTCACAAACAAACCCTGGTTAGTGGCTAAATAGAGCTTCCCTTCGAAAAGCTCGGCATCATATCCTGCTCCCTCAATCCCCATTCCGGCGTTAACAAATGTAAAAGGCGAAAAGAGCTCAACATAGTTTATCCCATTATCCAGTGCCAACCAAATCTGGTCATTTTGATCCTGGAAAATATTTAATACTGTATTATTCAACAAGCCCCTGTCTTTGTTGATGTGTTGTATCATTCTTCCTTCCTGGTTAAAAATATACAGACCATCCTGAATGGTCCCATACGCATAAAGGTTACTATCCACTTTTTGCGAAGAAAAAACTTGTTTCTCTGTTAATATTTGAGAGGCCTCGGAGTTCACTTTTTCAATTGAGTATCCATCATAGAGATACAAACCATGCTGCTGTGTGCCGATCATAATATCTCCGCCCCCATATTCCAGCATACTCCAAACCTCTTTATCATCCTTGAAAAGCTCACCCTGGGGTAACAGGAAAAAGCGTCTGCCTCGCAATTCCATTAAGCCACGCTCTTTGTCCTGGATAAAAAACCTCTTATCGGTATAAAAGGAAAACCCGAATTCATCAGCCTTGGCTATTATTTCAAGGGTGTTATTTGAATACAAAAGCACATAGTTAAACGACTGGAAGATGACGCCCTCCGGCAACTCATGTATTCTCCAAACCTCCCCGACAGACTGATCCTGCTCTGGCAATAAGTGTCGGAGAGACTGGAACCCAAGAGAACCATTTTTTGAAATCTTTAAATATCCAAATTCATTGAATCCTGAAAAGAAAACGGTTCCATCAGAGCTGACACAAACACTTCTCACAATGGAATTATTATCGAGGGCATACGTGCGCCATGTTTCGCCGTCAAACTGGAGCAAGCCGTCGTTATTGGCAAAGTACATCATACCGTTCGTATCCTGGGCTATCTGCCAGCTTTGCGTTCCGGCCTTGTAGTCGTATCGATCATACCCTTTGATATAAGGTAATCCGGTGGTCTTTATCTGGGCGAGAATGTGGCTGGTTAAAATCAGAATTACCACAACAAAAATCAGCTTTCTCATACTCATATTTTTTTACGCTTACTAAAATAAAGAAAAAAATGAAATATTACATTTTTGGTTTTGTGATAGTTGTAAATTTCAAGCAAACAAATAAATTTTCTAAGTAATTTGCACAATCTTTCACATCTACCTCAACAAAAAAGCCTGCAATAAACATCAGTTTATTACAGGCCACCCTGATTCAGATTGAATCACCACATTCAAACCATGAATACTTAACCAGGGAATTTGTAATTAATCTCTTTTCGTTATTCAATGGTTTATTGTACAAAATTAATATTTAAAAAATTAAAATTTATATTTGTGACAAAGAATTTCTTTTCATCAATACTTGATGAATTAATTTCGTTGACTGATCAATTACGCTGCAATTAAAATATCGTTCAGTAAATTCTATTCAGTTGTTTATTAGACATATATGATTGACATATGACGAAAAATACTTTCAAAATAGCTGCAGTTCTCTGCCTGGTTTTACTGGTAAATCTACCTCAATTATTTTCTCAGATAAAGCACATCGGCATACCGGAAATCAAATACTATAACCGACACGCCTATGGGGCAGGCACCCAAAACTGGTCGATAACACAGGATGAGCATGGGGTGCTGTATTTTGGTAACAACCAGGGAATGTTGTCATTTGATGGAACACATTGGAATTTGTTTACACTTGAAAACCATTCGGTAAGCAGGAGCATTGCCTACGATGGTTCCGGCCGGATTTACATTGGAGGGTACAACTCTATCGGTTACCTGATGACTAACAACGAAGGACAGCGTCAATATGTTGATATCACTGATAAAGTCCCTGAACAGCATAAAGACTTCGGCGAAGTATGGAGAATACATGTTACTGAAAATGGCGTGCTTTATCAGACTTACTCTTCGCTTCTGCTCTATTATAAAGATAAAATAAGTGTTTTAGCTGATAATGAGGACTTTCATTATAGTTTCTATCTGAATAATGTTCTCTATCTGTCGCACCGGACCAAAGGGCTGCTAAGGTTCAACGGGCAGGACTTCATCCCGGTAACAAAAGGAGGCTTTTTTAAAAACGACAGGAAAATATGGGCCATGTTACCCCACGAAGGGACCTCCTTTTTGATTGGCACGCAAGACAATGGACTGTATGTGTACACCGAAGGAAGGATTAAGCCATGGAAATCAGATGCCAATGAGTTTTTAAAGAAGAATCAGTTATTCAGTGCTGTAAAGCTTTCTGAAACACATTATGCCTTCGGCAGCATCCAAAACGGGCTTATCATCACAAACACCAGCGGTGAAATCGTTCAACACATCAACAAAGAAAGCGGGTTAGCAAATAACACAGTTTTGAGTTTACAAATTGACCAGTGGGGAAACCTGTGGTGTGGACTTGATAATGGCATTAACTATATTGAGGTGCACTCGCCTATCACTTACCTTGATGAAGGCCGTAAAATTGAAGGCACAGGTTATACCTCTGCTATTTGCGATAACAAGCTGTATCTCGGCACCAACCAAGGGGTTTACTATAATGAATGGAACAGAAAAGGATTAGAGCAACAGGCTTCAAGAGATTTTAAGCTGATAAAAGAATTAAAAGGCCAGGCTTGGAAGTTAAAAACTATTGATAACAGGGTCTTTTGTGGCCATAATAAAGGAACATTTATCATTAAAGATCAAAATATAAGGCAGATAACCGAAATTGAAGGCGGATGGGATTACCTGAGGGTTCCGGGTAATGACTCAATTATTATTGCCGGCAGTTATTCCGGACTATTAAAGTTAAAAAAGAAAGGAGACCAATGGAAATTCGTCGGACGCGTCAAAGGGTTTAATGAATCATGCCGCGACATCTTTTTCGATAAGCACGGGGACTTGTGGATGAATCATGGATATTTAGGAGTGTTCAGGTTTCATATTAACTCCTCCTTTGATTCTGTTCTATCTGTGACCAAAATGGGTAAAGAGTATGGGATTAACACCCCAACCGAGTTTTATCTCTTTAATCTGAACAACGAAGTTTATCATAGTAACTACGATTCAATATTTATCTTCAACTATCTCGCAAATCAATTTGAATACTCTGAGGAAACCACCAATATGTTTGACGGCCAAGGTGTTAACAGAATTAAAGTAGATAAGTATCGTAATATCTGGTATTTCGGGCGCTATGAGAATGAAGTGAACGTACATTTAAACGACAACGGCCCCTGGAAAAAAGAAAACTTTGAAGTGCTTAATAAGCTCGATGAAAGGTTTATCAACGCTTTTGAGCATGTACACGTCATTGACCCAAAAAATATACTATTGGGTATTGAAAAAGGATTTGCTCACCTGAATCCAATGATGAGCCACCAAAATCAAAAGAAATTTGAGGCCCTGATCACCTGTGTGGAAGCCTACAGCAAAAAGGACACAATCACAGCATTCTGCACACAGGAGAAGGCACCAAAAGAGCAAATAGAATTCCCTCCAAATACCAACAGTCTCCGGTTCAACTTTTCAGCTGCTTTTTACGAGGGTGCTGAAAATATCCGGTATAAAATGCTACTGAATGGACCTGACGACACTTTCAGAACTGGTTGGATTAAAAACAATACCAGGGAGTTTAGCAACCTCGAATACGGAAACTACTCTTTTGAACTCACGGCAAAAAATGTTTATGGAACGGAAAGCAAACCTGTAACCTTGCGTTTTTCCATAGAAACACCCTGGCACCAAACTTCTTGGGCTTATGCTATTTATGCAATCCTGGCTCTCGTTTCGATTTATTTTGCTTTTAAATACATTGAAAAGCGTTTTGAACGTGAACGTGCCAAAGTTGAAGAAACGAAAAAAGAAGAGATCCGAGCTAAGGAAGAGCAGCGAAAGAAAGAAGCTATTGTGTTCGAAAACAAAATCATCCAGTTGAAAAATGAAAAACTCAAGGCCGATGTAGCCAGAAAAGTGTCGGATATGGAACTCAAAAATAAAGAGCTTGCTTCCTTTGCCGTACAAATTAACCACAAGAATGAGATTTTAGGTCACATGAAAAAGGAACTCGATAAAGTGAGCGAGCGTGTGAATGACCAGGCAAAAACACAGATACGGCAACTTACGAAAAAAATCGATGAAGACATAAAGCTCGATCGCGATTGGGAACAGTTCAAAATCCATTTTGATCGTGTGCAGCAGGGTTTTATTAAAAATATGCAGGATGAACACCCTAACCTTAAACCTAACGATCTGAAGCTCTGCGCTTTTCTCAGAATGAACCTCTCGACCAAAGAGATTGCCCCGCTAATGAATATATCCATACGTGGTGTTGAAATTCATCGATACCGCCTCAGAAAAAAATTGGGTCTCGAAAGGCAAACAAACCTGGTAGAATACCTGATGCAGCAATAAAACCTTTTATTTTTGGATAAAAAGACGAATTACTGGTCTTTTTCAGCTTCATGAATGAGCTCAGTCTAAAAAGCCTTATAACCCCTAAATCCCCTAAAGGGGACTTTTTCAAACTGTTGATTTTTAGCAGTTCCCCTTTAGGGGTCAGGGGTAAAAACGATAAAAATCAACAGTTGGAAGGCTTTTAAGACCGGACTCCTGAAATAATAAAACCCGGTAAATACATTTCTCAACGCCAAAAGCCCCGTTATACAATCTAAAGGGCTTTTTGCGAAATTCATTAAACCTGATTTAGTGAATACCCTGATGTATTTATAACGATTGCGAACCCCTCTTGATGTAATACAGATGTAATTATTTTTTACACTTAAGCAATTTTTGTTGTAACCATATAATTGCAATTACTTTCATCAGCCACTAATATTGCAACATGTTCTATTCATCTTCACTAAATCAATTTTTTATGAAAAAGAAAATTATTCTTACGCTAATTGCTATTCTCGTTATTGGTATAGCTCTCGGGCTTATTCTAAGCGGTTGCGAATCTGCTGAAAAAAATACCTACGATAGTGACATTGAATCACTCGTAAATACCATGTCCTTAGAGGAAAAAGTTGGACAAATGACCCAGATTACCCTGGAAGTTATTGTTCAGAAAGATGAAGATGGAAACATCATCCGCCCCTTACAAATCGATAAAAAGGCTTTAAAGAAAGCTATAATTGACTACAAGGTAGGATCAGTTATCAATACGGGAGGTGCAGCCAACTCTCTCGAAACCTGGAATACCATTATAAGCACTATCCAGAATACGGCCATGCAAGAGACTAATCAGGGCATTCCGGTTCTTTATGGTATCGATGCTATTCATGGTACGAATTACACTAAAGGTGCCACCCTCTTTCCCCAGCAATTAGGCCAGGCAGCCTCTTTCAACCCCGAAATTGTAAGGCGGGCAGCCGAAATAACGGCTTACGAAACTCGCGCTTCAGGAATTCCATGGACATTTTCTCCCGTACTTGGCATGGGCACACAGCCCCTATGGCCACGATTCTGGGAAACTTTTGGTGAAGATACTTATCTGACCTCGAGACTTGGAAAATCGATGATTCAGGGTTACCAGGGAGAAAGCATTGCTGACACTACCCGCGTGGCAGCCTGCATGAAGCATTACATCGGCTATTCTCATCCCGAAACCGGGAAAGACCGCACTCCGGCCTGGATTCCGGAAAGAAACCTGAGACAGTATTTCCTGCCACCTTTTAAGAAAGCTGTTGAAGCGGGCGTACTGACTACTATGGTTAATTCAGGAGAAATCAACGGAACTCCGGTGCATGCCAATAAACATATCCTCACAGATATTCTAAAAGACGAACTTGATTATGAAGGGTTTTCGGTGACCGACTGGCAGGACATCATTTACTTGCATACACGTCATAAAATAGCACCCACCATGCGCGATGCCGTGCGTATTGCCATTAATGCGGGAATCGACATGAGTATGGTTCCGTTCGAGTATGAAGAATTTGCCGACTCGTTAATTGATCTTGTAAAAAGCGGGGAAGTTAGTGAGGCAAGGATCGACGACGCTGTAAAAAGAATACTGTACGTAAAAAAGAAGCTCAACCTTTGGGAAGCCCCAGTAACCAATTATAAGGGATATTCTGATTTTGCCTCGGAGGCATTTGCGCAGGATAACCTCAAAGCGGCAAGAGAATCTGTCATCCTGTTAAAGAATAAAAACAATACGCTTCCGCTGAATTC
>JAASSU010000107.1 GCA_021767705.1 Bacteroidota bacterium
AAATGCAACAGGTTTTCCGGCAAAAGGAGTGGTAAGCGGGTTTTATGCCCGTGCAGGCAACTGTAGTTCTATAGATCAAAAACTCACTGAGATCCTTGCTGCTCGGCTAAAGGAAATGATACTCAATGCTGATTTTGGTAAAATGCCTGCCATCGATGTGATTGAAAAGAACTGGCTTGAAGCACCAAAAACGAAAACCATCGACCTTGCTGATATTCGTAATGTCCCGTTGCTAAAGCACTTTTATAATCCCAAGGACTTTATGGTAACCGATTCGTACCTGGACTTTATAAAAACCGTCTCAAGTGCAACGAACCACCCAGTGTATGATGAAAAGTTCACGCCATTGAAGAAGTAGAGATCCGAAAGGCTAACTCTTTGCAGGAATGCCTGTTTCGCACTCTTCGTCGCTGCCTTTGAACAGGTGCATATGGTTATTGATATGCTCTCTTTTGCCCAGGAAAAAGAAAATATCATTTTTCTGAATGGCCGTTTCCTTTTCAGGATGGGGCATTACATGGCCGTTTCTGCTCAGCGCCAGCAATGAAAGATTTTTGTCGGAGATGAAACCCATATCCCGCAAAGGAAGACCAATGATGGGAGCATTGTTGCAGACATGAAGGGAGTGAATCTCCACCTCGGGGGCCTGCACTTTCAGAAACGACAACTCCTTGCCGGGAAGACTGAGGCTTCTGAACATCTCATAGCTGTCGCCCCGGACTTTCGATACCATTTTTTCGATTTCATTTCTCGGAACCAGGTATTTGGCCAGCACCCTGGAGAAGATTTCAATAGATGTTTCAAATTCCTCCGGTATTACTTCATCAGCACCGAGGTCATAAAATGTTTTCATATCCTTTACAAAACGGGTTCTGATAATGATGTGCAGATCCGGGTTCAGTCCACGCGCTATATCCGTAATGCGCTTAACGTCGCCTGTATGCGGTAAAGTAACTACTAGCACCGTGGCATTCTCAATACTTGCGTGCCTGAGCACGGTCTCCTGTGTGGCATCGCCATAGTAGATAATTTCACCTTTAGACTGTTCATCCTTCACGGTATCGGGATTAAGCTCAAGAATCACATGTGGAATGTCGGCAAACTTTGCCGCCTGGGCTACATTCCGTCCATTTATACCGTAGCCAACAATCACCATGTGGTTGGTCATGACCGCTTGTTTGGGTTCGGGAATATCACGCAACCCGTGACGTACTTTTTTGGGCAATGGAAATTTAAGGATAAAATCAGCCAATACGGGTGCAAACCTTATAATAAAAGGAGTAACAGCCATGGAAATCACCGACACAGCCAGGAAAGCCTGGTAATAATCGCCCGGGAACAAATTGTAATCCATTCCTATCTTTGACAGGATAAAAGAAAATTCACCGATCTGGCTTAAGGTCAGCGCCACAATAACCGTGGTTTTAAAAGGAAATCCGAGCATAAAGGCAGAGAACCCGGCGACAACTGTTTTCAGAATCATCACGCCGGCGGTCAGCGCAATCACCAGGATCAAACTTTCGGCCACGTAAGAAACGTTAAGCAGCATCCCGATAGAAACAAAGAAAAAGCTGGTGAACACATCCCGGAAAGGAACGATGTTACCAAAAGCCTGCTCGCTGTAGTCCGATTCCGAGATGATCAGTCCGGCGATAAAAGCGCCCAAGGCCAAGGAAAGTCCAAGCTCTGAGGTTAACCAGGCCACGGCAAGGCCAATAACCATGATGGCAATCATAAACAACTCGCGACTTTGGGTTTTGGCGATATGGTATAATACCCAAGGCATCAAATACTTTGCTCCTACAAACGTAAACCCGATAATCAAGACCGCTTTTCCAAGAAAAACCAGCAGGCTTCCTGCCAGGTCGCCTTCGTTACCGGCGATAAAAGGCAGGATAAGCATCATCGGTACAATAATAATATCCTGAAAAATAAGTATGGCCAGGGAGGTTTGTCCGTGCGGCGTACCTATTTCGCCACTGCTCTGTATCATTTTCAAAACCACAGCGGTACTGCTGAGCGAAACCAGGAACCCTGCAAAGACCGCCTGCTGCCATGAAAACCCAAAACTATTGACTAATAGTGTAGTTATCAGGATGGTAATGCCTACCTGTAATCCTCCGCCCAAAAGCACGTAACGCTGTATCCGTTTTAGCTTTTTGAGGCTGAATTCAATACCAATAGTAAAAAGAAGCAGGATAACACCTATTTCAGCAATAATTTCGATATCGTGCGGGTTGGAGATAAGCTGCAAAGCATGTGGCCCTGCCAGCACTCCTGTTAGCAGAAATCCTACGATAGCCGGAACTTTCATTTTGCTGAACAAGTAAATGACAATTACCGAGAGCGTAAAAATGATGACCACATCTTTAAGTAGTTCCAGTTCCATAGCAGTTAGTATTTTTTAACAGATTACAGCGTTATAAAGATACAAAAAAGGCTTTGAAATGTTTTCAAAGCCCTTCATTGTTTTGTTTTCAGAGAGTGTATTAAACTCTTCTTTCTTTAATTCTTGCTGCTTTACCGGTTCTTCCTCTGAGGTAGAAGATACGGGCACGTCGAACAGAACCTCTTTTATTCACTGCAATGCTTTCAATAGAAGGAGAGGTGAGAGGAATGATACGCTCTACTCCAATACCACTTGAAACCTTGCGGATAGTGAAAGTTTTGTTCACTCCTTTACCAGCAATTTGTAAAACTGTTCCACGGAAACTCTGGATACGTTCTTTATTACCTTCTTTAATTTTATAGCTTACAGTAATTGTATCACCTGCATTGAATTCGGGAATTTCCTTCTTGTCTACAAATTGATCTTCCACAAACCGAATTAAGTCGTTATTGCCCATTATTCTGTATTTTTATAGATTCTTCGCTTAAAATGGCTGCAAATATACACGATTTTTTTCAATATTAGTAACCAAACCCCTAAAAACTTGCCCTACTTTTCAAAAGTAAAATGTTGATAATAATCCGGGTTATTCATTGATATTATCGAATAAGCCCGGACGGCGCTCTTTGGTGCGCTTTACAGCCTCATCGTGCCGCCACTCTTTGATGCGCGCCTCATGGCCCGATAGCAGGATGTCAGGTACCTTCATCCCCCTGAATTCGGCAGGACGTGTGTATGCCGGTGGCGACAAAAGGTTGTCCTGGTAACTGTCTGAAAGAGCAGATGTTTCATCGTTCAACACTCCCGGAAGCAGCCTGATAAGGCTGTCGGTAATGACCGCAGCGGCTAGCTCCCCTCCCGAAAGGACGTAGTTCCCAATAGAGATTTCCCTGGTGATAAAATGCTGCCGGATGCGCTCATCAATACCTTTGTAATGCCCGCAGAGGAGTATCAGGTTTTGGTGGGTCGACAGCTGGTTGGCCATCGGCTGATCAAACAGCTCCCCATCGGGAGCCATGTAAATGATTTCATCGTAATCCCTCTCATTTTGAAGAGCCTCAATACAGTTTACCACAGGCTCTGCCATCATTACCATTCCGGCGCCCCCGCCGTATTGGTAGTCGTCCACACGGCGGTGCTTATCCGTGGAATAATCACGGATGTTATGAAGATGTATTTCTGCTTTTCCCTTTTCAACAGCTCTTTTGATGATACTATGGCTAAAAGGGCCTTCAAACATCTCCGGAAAGATGGTCAATATATCTATACGCATCAGCTTTTTTTTGCAAAATTACAAACTTCAAAGGGAGTATCATTTAAAGTCTAAACTTTTACGTAATTTTGACTGTTCATTAATTAAATCAAAATTGAATTATATGAAGAAGGTTATACCACTGTTGGTTGTATTTATACTGAGTGCTTCTTTGCTTGGGGCTCAGACAACCGAAAGGTTTATTGTAAAACTTACCGATAAGCAAACAAAGTCGTTTAGCATCGATAATCCGGAAGCTTTTTTGAGCAAAAGGGCTATTGAAAGAAGAGAAAGGATGGGGTTGGAGCTCACCTCAAGAGACCTGCCCATTTCTCCTGAGTACGTTAAATCGCTTGATGAGGCCGGCTATAAGATTACCAACCGCATTAAATGGCTTAACACCTTGATTGTGGAGGGTGAAGACAAAGCTGCACTGAAAAGCTTTCCTTTTGTAAAAGAGGTTATGCAGGTGGTGCGTAATGAGGAGGCTCAGCAAAAGCCCTTTTTTGAAAACGAAGATTATAATATCGCCGCACCGGCTTCATCTTCCAAAACACGCACTGAGAATGTTTACGAATATGGTGAAGCATTTAACCAGATAGAGATGCTTAACGGCCACATTGTCCACAACGCCGGGTACGACGGGGAGGGCATGGTCATTGCTGTGCTCGACGCAGGGTTTAGAAAAGTGGATCAGATTGACGCGTTCGATAGCTTATGGGCTAACGAGCAGATTTTGGGCACCAGGAATTATGTTAATTCAGAAAACGTGTTTAGTCCCACCATTAGTTCGCACGGAATGGCGGTGCTTTCGACGATGGGAGGAAACCTTCCCGGTGAAATCGTAGGAACCGCGCCAAAAGCTGATTATTGGTTGGTGCGCACCGAAGACGCCTCTGATGAATACCTTCTGGAGGAATATTACTGGGTGGATGGTGCTGAATTTGCCGATAGCGCCGGAGCGGATATCATCAATTCATCGTTGGGATACACCAATGGTTTCAATGACCCTGAAAACAACCATACTTATGAAGATATGAACGGAGATACTGCGCTGGTGACCATTGGAGCAGATATTGCCGCTTCCACCGGAATTTTGGTTGTTAACAGTGCGGGAAACTCAGGCAACAGTAGCTGGTTCCATATCGGCGCCCCTGCCGATGGTGATAGCGTGATGGCAGTAGGAGCTGTGGATGGCGGAGGAAATTATGTTTCTTTCAGCTCAAAAGGGCCCTCTTATGATGGCAGGGTGAAACCCAATGTGGCTGCCAAAGGATCATCTGCAACAGTAGCTTCGGAGTGGGGTGGAGTAACCTATTCGAACGGAACCTCGTTCTCATCTCCCATCACAGCCGGAATGGTTGCATCTATATGGCAGGCAAATCCTTACCTGAGTAATATGGAGTTGATAGCACTGATTCAGGAGCACGGGAACCAGTATAATAACCCTGATTCTCTTTTGGGCTACGGAATTCCGGATTATGGTGCAATGCTTGATGTGATAGGTTTAGGCAGTGAATCGGTTTTGAGTATTCCTAAAATTACCATAGCTCCAAACCCATTTATAAACAGTATTCAAATTTCATCAAACACAGCATTTTCAAAGATTACGTTGTTCAGTATTTCCGGAAACATTTTGAGGGATGTCCGAATAAACGGGGCAAAATCTTTTACATTATCAGGAATAGGCAACCTTTCGGAAGGGATGTATTTTGTAAAGGTTGAATCTGAAAATGGAAAGCAAACGGTAAAAAAGGTAATCAAGAACTGAATTTAAAATCTGAATAGGTGAGAACCTCTCCGGGCGTGTGAACCGGGGAGGTTTTTTTGTGCCCGCAAATCACTTTATCAAAGGTCTCTTCATCGTTAATACGAAAATCATCTTCGTATTTTGACCATATTCCGGGCTGAGGGGAGGGCAGGTTTAAAATATTACAAATATATGGACCAAAAGATAGAGACTGATTATCCTATTAGACCATACCCCAATCATTTAGATAAGAAATAACCTGGTTTGTAAAGAGTCAGGTTCAATAGCAGAATAATTCAAGGGTATTATAACAAACACATTTGGCATAGCGATATCGTTCTTCAGGAGATAAAGAGCAATTATGGCTTCCACCGCGTATTTTTGAAATCCAATTGAAACAGAAATAAAACGTGAAAGCGGCTCACCACAAAAGAGGGTAGGGGACGAAGATCTTCAATAAGCTAAACTACATTCTTATAAGTATACATATGTATACTATACCGAATTTATAGGGGTATACATTAATAAACATTCGGGATTTTAAAATTCACATATCTACTTTCTACCTTAAAATAGAAAAGATTTACTTTATGTATCACATAAACAAATAATTAAGATATTTTAATAAAGTATTAGTTTAATCATTTGTGTTTATTTGGAGCTGTTTACAAAAATACACATTTAGAACTTAATTAACACAATATCAATGTATAAAATAAATTTAATTTAACAGAATGCCATAAAGTTTCTAAAGCTGAAAAATTTAACAAATATGAATTACAAATAAGAACCATGTAAAATCAGGAATTTGTATCTTTGTAACAATTGAAAACAAAAAATATGGAAGAGCGGTTAGCATTTATCATGAAAGCAAAAAACCTGAGCATGACCCGTTTTGCTGACGAGATTGAGGTACAGCGCAGCAGCATGTCGCACGTCATGAACGGGAGGAACAAAGCCAGTCTGGATTTTATAAGACGGATATTAAAGCGTTTTCCGGACATAAATCCGGATTGGCTATTATTTGGCACAGGGAGCATGAGCCGCCAGGATGTCCAGATGGAGCTGGATACAGGCAATGAAGCTGCGGAGAGGCTTGAAGCTCTGAAAAATGAAAGCGGGGAGAAATCTAAACGAATAGCTGAGTTAGAAGAAGAGGTAAGGTTGCTGAAGGAAGCCCGAAAAAACCAGGATCAGCAAATAACTGATAAGAAATCTGTTAAAGAAGAAGATGCAGTAACCTATGGGTCAAAGCCTAAAGACATAGAGTACATTGTAACCTTTTTTAACGACAAGACGTTCAGGGAATATAAACCCGAAAAATAAAAGGTTGCAACCCACCTTAGCGAAGTATTGCAACCTTTCCGTATTTTTTAATCATCCTGTTAAAACCTCTCTGCGTAGCTAAAAAAGAAATTAGCCTCTTGTTCCGCGTTTTCATCACTGTCAGAACCATGAACAGCATTCATCTGGATATTAGTGCCACACATTGCCCTGATGGTCTCATCAGCGGCCTCATCAGGATTAGTAGAGCCAATCAGCTTTCTATACTCTTCCACTGCATTTTCCTTTTCAAGAATAGCTGCTATGATAGGGCCAGAGGTCATAAACTCCACTAAATCATGAAAAAATGGCCGATCCTTGTGCACTGAATAAAATGCTTCAGCCTGTGGCCTGGTAAGTCGCATCATGCGCATGGCCTGGATACGGAAACCATTTGCATTGATTGTACTGAGAATTTTTCCGGCGCAATTATCGCTGAGCGCCTTGGGCTTGATGATAGTGAGCGTTTTATTATTCATAATCTTTTGCTTTTTTGTAAATTTAGCTTTTATCAGACAAACAAGCAACAGGCTAGCTATTAAAATGTTTCGTCGGTTTAAAAATAAAATTACTGCTTCAGCCCCTATCTAAAATAATTGCAAAATACAGACAATGAATTATATACATATTAAAATCCACGACTGACTAAAAATTTATAGATTTGCTTTAAAAAGACTGTGGAAAAACAAAAGATAATACACCTCCGGCAATTGCTGGAAAACAAATCCAGAATTGTCATAACATCACATACCAGACCCGATGGCGATGCTGTGGGTTCAGCCCTGGGTTTACATATGTACATTTCTAAACTCGGCCACCAATCAAGCGTGGTTCTTCCCGACAAATTCCCCGATTTTTTGAGTTGGATTAAGGAATCTGATAACATTTGTATACACCAGGAGAATCGGGAAAAAGCAGAAGGACTAATCAATCAGGCTGGTATCATTTTCTGTGTGGATTATAACCAGTTAAAGCGGGCTAACAGCCTGGAGAAACCCCTTGAAGAGTCTGATGCGCTTAAGGTCATGATTGATCATCACCCTGAACCGGAGAGTATTTCCTTCGATTTGCTGTTTTCTTACCCAGGGATGTCCTCCACAGCCGAAATCGTATTTCACATAATTAAACAACTCGACGGTGAAAGTAACATATGTAAACATTTGGCTTCGGCGCTGTATGTAGGGATAATGACAGACACCGGCTCTTTCAGGCACTCGAGCACCGGGCGCTCTACTTTTGAGGTGGCGGCAGCGTTGGTGGATAAGGGAATTGATATTCAGGAAATTGGTCATCGTGTTTATGATACTTATTCTGAATACCGCCTCCGTTTACTGGGCTTTAGCCTGAGTGAACGCCTGGTGGTGCTTCATGAGTATGCTACAGCTTATATTTACCTGAGCAAGGAAGATATGCAACGTTTTAATTACCAGGATGGCGATACGGAGGGTTTGGTGAATTACGGGCTTTCCATACAAGGAATTAACCTTGCAGCACTAATAACGGAGAAAGAAGGCGAGGTCAGGCTTTCACTGCGCTCTAAGGTGGCTTTTTCGGTGAATCATTTTGCCAGGGAGCATTTTGATGGCGGAGGACATGAACGTGCCGCAGGCGGAAGTTCGGGATTATCGTTGCAGGATACTATTAAGCGCTTTGAATCGTTGTTACCCCAGTATAAAGAGGAACTCAATGTTTTATCGTAAGTTATTGTTTTACACAGGATTTTTGCTTTTAGTTGTCGTGGCCTTTGCTTCGTGCAAGAGCAAAACCCATGACCAGTCAGGGCAAACAAGCAACGACCGCCGTACGAAGGAGCGTGCTTTAATTGAAGCAAACCGCTCTGCCCTGGAAACAGAAAGGGAGATGATAAAAGCTTATGCCCGGCGATACCACTGGAACCTGCAATACGCCAGCGGCGTGTATTTTACACGTTACCGCAAGGGCAGCGGTCCGGAAATAGCTGAAGGAGATCAGGTAGTTTACCATTACACACTGTCGCTTATTAATGGCAAGGAAATAGCAGCCTCGGAACAGAATCACCCGGAGGTGATGCGCGTTGCCGGCGGGGGATCGCAGGTGAGCGGACTCCACCGCGGGATGACGAAATTACACGGGGGCGATAAAGCTAAGCTGATTGTACCATCGCACCTGGCCTATGGCATTGCCGGCGATCAGGATAAAATCCCTCCGAAAACCACCCTGATATACGACCTCGAAGTGCTGGAGGTAAGAAAAGGGGATTTATAACTGGTCGATAATCTGAAGCAGCTCTTCCGGCTTAAATGGTTTGGTAAGGTATTCGTTCATCCCGGCAGCCAGACACTGCTTTTTATCATGCTCTATAGCATAAGCGGTAACCGCAATAATAGGTATGGCTGTTTTACGGTATTTTTTTTCGTTCTGGCGAATTCTTTTAGTAGTTTCCAGCCCATCGATCAGTGGCAGTTGAATATCCATCAGAATCAAATCATAGTGTTTACTCCTGTATTTTTCAAGCGCCACTTTTCCGTTTTCCGCTATTTCAATTGAATGTCCGGCTTTAAGGAGGGCTGCCGCTACAAACTTCTGGTTCAGGTAGTTGTCTTCAACCAGCAGGATTTTACGCTTTTTAGCGGCTTGATATGGATGTTTTTCAGTTTTAGAAACCGGCATCGCATCCTTAATTTCCCGCAAAGGGATGTCGACCCAAAATGAAGAACCTACTCCTTTATCGCTTTTAAAGCCGAAAGTCCCCCCAAGCTTTTGAGCAAGGTTTTTTGCCAAAATCAGGCCCAGCCCGGTGTTTTCGGTCATCATCAAACCATTATCACCTTTTTGCTCCAGGTCGTTTTTAATCTTTTCCTGATGCTCTTCACTCATACCTTTGCCAGAGTCACTTACCATCAGCCTCGTAAGGAGGCTATCATTGTCACGTTTAACTATTTCGGCCGAGAGTATCACTGTGCCTTCTTTAGTGTTTTTCAGAGCATTCGATACAAAGCCGCTGAGAATCTGCCTGATGAGGGAGTAGTCACTCTCCACACGCTCAGGAAAATCACTGTAAAACGCTTTCTTTATATCCACCTTCACCATGGCGCCCATCGGTTGGTTGTTGCCTATCAGTTCCCTGAACAAATCATTAACAGAAAACTCCCTTTTTTCGGGCCGGACATCGTTTTTGAGCAATGAAGCAAAAGCAGACAAGCCCTGCACCAACGTCATCAGGTAATTCACAGAATGAATGACCCCCGGTTTTTCGTTGGATGGTTTTTCGGGCACAACACCACCTGTTTTTTGACATGAAGCCAAAATACCATTCAAAGGCATTATAATATCCTGACTAATGCCATGCAGAAAATTTGCCAGTGTCTGCTTATCCTGGCGCCGGCGTGCTTCAGCGTCTTTTTTAAAAGCATCCAGACTTTTTTGACAAATAGTGAGCTGCTCCTCAAGTGTCCTCTTTTCCTCGCTGCGATCGTCCATCTTTGATATTATTCATCCTCCTTGCTGAGGAATTTATACATTGACGTTAATAACCGTTGTTGGCT
>JAASSU010000011.1 GCA_021767705.1 Bacteroidota bacterium
ACCACCACAACTTTTTTCCCTTCACGAATCAGGTCGGATATCAGGTGGCGCGAGCGTACATTCAGTGAGGTAACAATGATATGATTACGGTAGTATTTTACCATCAGCGATTTAAATTCCCTCCTGATAAAGTAGAGCACGGCCTTGCCGGCAGCATAGAGCACTACGGCAGGAGAAAGCCAGCGGGCCACCTCCAGCGGCCAGGGAAGTGGCGACTCAAACTCATCGATAAACTCCATCCCAAAAACTTTCATCGACTGATAAGCCAGGTCCATAAAGTTTCGCTCTACGCCGGCCTGCGAGAAAAGAATGTTGAACCCAATTATTGCCAAAACAAAGGAAGCCACACCCAGCAGCCCCACAATCCACCATTCGAGATCACGAATTTTCATAGAAAAGTATTTTTTGATATGGGAACCATTGACATGTTTCCGCTTATCCGATTTCCTCTCAAAAATAGGAAATCCTGACTTTAGAATGGATTTGAATAACCTTCACGAGTATTCAGTAAGACGCTGCGTCAGGAAATTCTTTGAACAATATTGTCAATAAAAATTGATTCCTTAAATTTACGGTGCAATTAGCTTTTCAGATATGAAAACAGAAATCGCCATTGGTTTTTTTGATTTGATTATGCTGGCAGGTGTATTCCAGGGGATTTTACTGAGCGTCCTGTTTTTTAAAAACAACACCCGCAAATCAGGCCCACACCTTTTTCAGGGATTTCTGATGCTGGCACTGTCCATGGCTATCCTGGAAGAATTCCTTAATAACACCGGGCTGATTGTAAAAGTGCTTCCCTTGGTGAATTTTGCCGAGCCGCTCAACCTGGCTTACGGCCCACTGTTTTTCCTATACATAAAAGCAAGCTTTCATAAAAGTCTGCGCAAGCAGGATCTCCTGCACCTTGCTCTGTTTGGGGTTTACCTGTTGTACATGATTTTATTCTTTGCCCAACCCGAAACCCTAAAGTACAACGAATTTATCCACAGCAAGCATCCCGGGTGGGCCGCTGTTGAAGTGAACCAACGATTTTCTGAGGATCCGCTGGGTATCCGGAATTATATCAACACCCTCACAGGAATTCATATTTTAATGTACCTGTTTCTCAGCATAACTGAACTTTTCAGGGTTAAAGGCGATGGAAACAAATCTAAGACCCTGCCTTACCGCGACATCAGAAACACTATTGTTCATCTGACGATCCTGGTTGTCGTTTTTATCGTCACCAAGCTCAGCTTCGAGCGCGACCTGGGCGACTATTTCATCAGCACCTACATCACACTGATGTTTTTTATTACTTCATACCGGGCCATGAACCGTTCAGCCTTTTTCGATACCGCGCGTTCATTTATGGACGTACCCACGCCGAAATACCGCAAATCCTCGCTCACAAAAAAACAAAAGGATTTTATCCTCACGAACCTGGACAGGGAGATGGAAGAAAATCATTATTACGCCAACCACCTGGCCTCACTTGCCGACCTGGCAAAAAGGCTGAACACCTCAGCGCATCACCTCTCGCAAGTCATTAATGAAAAGAAGGGTGGCTCATTCTATGAAATGATTGCCCGCTATCGTGTACACATGGCCAAAGACCTGTTAAGAAACAGCGACACCCAAAGGCTCACCATTATTGAAATTGCCGAAAAAACCGGGTACAATTCCAAGTCGGCTTTCAATACCGCCTTTAAAAAGATGACCGGCATGACTCCATCGGCTTACCGGAAAGCAGACAAGGACAATTAGCCTTCCTTCTGTATACCTGGTGTTTACAAAACCGAAAAAGTACATCCCGATAAGGATGAACACCTTGCCGGAGGGCACATACCTCATTTTGTGATGCCGCACCGCATCTTTGTCAGGATTCAAATAAAAGCGGCTATGAATACATTAAACACTGACAAACACAAAAGGCAATATTATCTCGACTGGTTACGCATTTTGCTTATCCTTACGGTATTTCTTTTTCACATAGGCATGGTCTTTAACAGCTTTGGATGGCATATCAAAAACAACCTGCTTTACCCACAGCTTGACAAGGTGATGTCTTTTCTGCACCTCTGGCGTATGCCCCTGCTTTTTCTCATTTCAGGTGCCGGAACGTATCTTGCCCTTGGCAAGCGATCCGGACGCCAGTATCTTTTCGAAAGAACAAAACGACTGTTAGTACCACTGATATCCGGGATATTTATTTTAGTTCCCGTTCAGGTGTATTTCGAAAGGATAGTTTCTTACGAATCACTATTGGAATTCTATCCGCATATGTTTGAGGGCATCTATCCGTCAGGAAATTTTAGCTGGCATCATCTGTGGTTTATCGCTTATCTTTTTCTCATTTCGCTGTTCATTTCCCCGTTCCTGAAGTATGTCAGGAAACCAGCCTATCAAAATTTACAAGCAAGGCTGCTAAGATTAGTCTCCCGGCAAGGAGGAATAAATATAATTATCCTGCCATTGTTTCTCTCGCAACTCCTTCTAAAACCCTACTTTCCTGTCGAAACCCATGATGTGATAAACGACTGGGCCTTTATCGCCTACAACCTTATCTTTTTCCTTGGTGGATTCATCCTGTTTTCTAATCCGGAAGCGATAGAGGCACTAAAAAAACAAAAACGCTTTTTGCTTGTGCAAGCTTCCGTAATGACCATAGCCTGGTTTCTGAGCAGAACTCAATTACAAGTGATATGGCCGTTAGCGGAAATTATCAGAACCTCAACGGCATGGACATGTTCAGTGGCTGCTCTGGTGTGGACGGCAATATTGGCAAACAGGGATCATCCGCTCAGAAAGCATTTAAACCAAGCCATCTATCCTTTCTACCTGGTGCACCAACCCATCATTATCATTTGCAGTTATTTTATTATCCAATGGCCTTGGGCAGATGGAATAAAAGCTTTGTTCATTCTGTTATGCAGCTTTGCATTGTCGGTGTCTGTCTATTGGTTTCTCATCCGTCCTTTCAATTTTATGCGTGTCCTTTTCGGGATGAAGAAAGGGAGGAACACACATCAAAAAACCTATCAGTTAAAACCGGCGATAGCATTAATCAGGAAAAGCTGAGATTAGAACTTCTCAATATCGATTGTGATAGATTTTTTCTCGTTGATGGGTTTTAGACAATTCTCAGAAACCATTTTCCTATCGTGGTTCACGAAATATCGTTTACCTTTGAAGGAAGCAAACAGAACACTTTTCTAGTCCGGGTGTTATGCTTTGAAAACAATAAAGAGGGAACCGCCGGACGGTTCGGTCAATACATTTACCAATGGGCTTAATCCTTTTGACATATGCATTACTTGCATTCCTTTTGTTCCTGTTTCCTACTGGCGTACGGAGATATAAGTTTGTGGTTATTGCCTTGTTTCAAATCGCAATTTTTTCATGGTTGCTGGTTCAGCTTCCCGCAATACTGAAAGGAGATATTTTATCGGAATCGCTGCCCTGGGTTTCGGATTTGGGGCTCCATCTCTCCTTTATCCTGGATGGCTTCAGCCTTTCATTTGCCTTACTGGTATCTGGTATTGGTGCCATGGTATTTTTTTATGCCCAGGCTTACATGAAAAATTATGCCGGAACTGATAGGTTTATCTTTTTTCTGACTCTTTTTAGTGGTGCCATGCTGGGAATGGTACTCTCAGAAAACCTGATACAGCTTTTTATCTTTTGGGAGCTGACCAGCGTGCTCTCCTTCCTTTTGATCACTTTCTTTCATGAAAAAGAAGAAGCCCGTAAAGCTGCTTTTCAGTCGCTTTACATCACTGCCTTTGGGGGCTTAAGCCTCCTTGCCGGGATTGTATTACTTGGAACCATTCCGGGAAGTTACTCCCTGAACGAATGGATAGCCTCTTCCGAAGCCATCCGCGAAAGCGATCTTTATTTGCCGGGACTGCTGCTAATTCTGTTGGGCATTTTTACTAAGTCCGCACAGTTTCCTTTCCATTTCTGGCTTCCCGGAGCAATGCAGGCGCCCACACCGGTAAGTTCATACCTGCACTCAGCCACCATGGTTAAAGCCGGGTTCTTTTTGCTAGCACGCCTCCACCCTGTGTTGGGAGGCACTCCCGAATGGATTTACATCATTTCTTCGATTGGCGTCATCACCATGTTTATGGGCGTCTACTTTGCCATCACTAAAACCGAACTGAAATCCATACTGGCCTACACCACCATCAACGCACTGGGCGTTTTGGTTTTGCTGATGGGGATAGACACACAGCTCTCGATAAAGGCAGCCTTACTTTTCTTGATTGTGCACGCTCTTTACAAAGCTACGCTGTTCATGGTGGCCGGACTCATAGATAAAAAGGCAGGCACCAAAGAATTTTCAGGGCTTGGCGGACTGGCGCGCACTATGCCAATGACTTTTGTTATCACCACTATTTCGGCACTTTCGATGGCCGGAATACCACCTATGCTGGGCTTCCTGGGAAAAGAGCTTATCTATGAAGCAAAAGTGCAATTACCCGGCATTTCATCAATTATTCTTGTGGTAGGTGTTGCTGCCAACGTTCTATTGGTAGCTGTTTCGCTGAACTTTATTTTCCGGATTTTCATTGCCAAACGAACCACCAACAAAGCAATCCCTAAAGAAGACAGAAAGTCGTGGTTGCTATTGGCACCGGCTTTGCTGGCTATACTGAGCCTGGTGTTTGGCTTATTTCCGAAAATACTTGGAGGAACGCTTATCGAGAGTGCGCTGGGCTCAGTAATTGATGGGGCGGGAGATGTTAAGCTAAAGCTCTGGCACGGTTTTAACGATGTGTTTTTCCTGAGCCTTTTCACTGTGGTAGCAGGATTTACGCTGACCTATCTCATCAATAAAAAGCAAATGCTTCTTAAACACTGGCAGGCTTTTAATGAGCGCATGGTACGCTTTAGTCTCAGCGATAAGTTTTTATCAGGTGTAGATGGCTTTGTTGGTTTTGCCAACAAGAAGACACAAATCATCCAGCATGGCTACCATCGCTATTACATTATGACGATAATGGTTTTGGCAACGGTGGCGATGTGGTATCAGTTCTATGCTACCGGAGCACAGCTAACCATCAGCAACTCCGGGAATATCCCATACTATATGGCCGGATTAGTGCTTGTGTCGGTGTTTGCCGTGGTGATGGCGATGTTTTCGCGTTCAAGACTGGCTGCCATTGTAGCCATGGGGATTGTAGGTTATGGTATTGCACTGGTGTTTATGTACTATGGCGCTATTGACCTGGCTATCACACAAATTCTGGCCGAAACACTCATCGTTGTGCTGTTTGTGCTGGTCATGCAAAAGATGCCACGGTTTTTGCGCCTGTCAGATAAAAAACAGCGCGTGCGAGACCTGGCCATCGCCGTTGGTTTTGGTGCCGTCATGACGCTGGTGGCCATCCAGGCAATGGACGTCAGCCTTCAGCCACCTGTCTCGGAGTTTTTCATCGAAAACAGCTGGAGCAGGGCTTTCGGGAAGAACGTGGTTAATGTGATCCTTGTTGATTTCCGCGCCATGGACACCCTGGGCGAAATCATCGTACTGGCAGTGGCAGCACTGGGAGTATCAATGCTTTTGAAGAAAGGAGGAAACGGATGAATTCAGGAATACTGCAAATAGCAGAAAAATATTTGAGATGGCTGTTTATGGTCTTTGCCATTTTTGCACTCTTCAGAGGACACAACCTTCCGGGAGGAGGGTTTATCGGCGGACTCATGGCCGCCATGGCTTTTGTATTCAGGGGGTTTGCATACTCAGCCGAAGAAGTTTACCAGTCGATGAAAATCAAACCTGAGACTTATCTCGTGATAGGCTTTGCAGCCGTAATCCTGAGTTTTGTTCCGGGAATAATTGCCGGAAAGACCTTTTTCGAAGGCGTTTGGTTTAGTGTCGATCTGGGGCAGCCGGGCCTGCTGAAGCTGGGAACCCCGTTGCTTTTCGACATCGGAATCTTCCTCGTGGTAATTGGGGTTACCGTGTTGTTTTTATTCTCATTAAAACGTTCAGATTAATGGAAATTATACTGGCCATATTCGTTGGGATTTTATATGCTGCAGGTGTTTACCTGCTGCTCAGGCGTAGCATACTTAAATTCATTATCGGGATATTGTTTTTCAGCAATGCCACTAACCTTTTAGTGTTCCTCTCTGCCGGACTCATTCCCGGAGGCACCGCTTTTGTTGAGGAGCAGTCAGCTAACACCACCGCCATGACCGATCCTTTGCCGCAGGCGCTGGTGCTGACGGCAGTAGTGATAGGACTCGGTGTGGTGGCTTTCACGCTGGCGCTTAAATACAAATATTTCGAAATTAGCGGAACAGACGATCTGGATGAAATGAAACAGGCTACTGAAAAAATTTAAAAGCTAACAAATGACACTGGCTATTCCCATATTAATTCCTTTGGTATTCATGAACCTCATGATCCTGCGATTGCCTGATAGGCTTGCGCGCACAGCCGGTGTTTCAGGAAGCCTCCTGATGTTGGCTGCTGCTGTCTTCATCCTGGTAAAGGTGAAAACTGAAGGGATACAGACCCTATACCTGGGAGCATGGGAGGCGCCTTACGGGATTACTTTTGTGGCCGACCCCTTTAGCGCTTTAATGCTCGTCGTTTCTGCCATTATTCTGTTCGTTATTTCGCTTTACGCGATTCATTTTCTGAGCTCAGACTACTTGTCCGGTAAGTTTTACGTTTTCTTTTTCACGCTGGCTCTTGGGCTGAACGGAGCTTTTCTTACCGGGGATGTTTTTAACCTTTACGTTTGGTTTGAAGTAATGTTGCTTTCATCATTTGTATTGATGACCATGGGTAAGACCCGGGACAAGCTGCGGGGAGGAATAAAATACCTGGCTTTAAACCTGATTGGCTCGCTTTTTTTCCTTGCCGGGATAGGACTGCTCTACGCAAAAACGGGCACTTTAAACATGGCGCATCTTGCGCAAATTGCCAAAAACAGCGACCAGACACAGTGGCTTAACACACCGGCGATGCTTATTTTCCTGGCCTTTGGAATAAAATCGGCTGTTTTCCCGCTCTTTTTCTGGTTGCCGGCATCATACCACCGCCCGAATATCACTGTCTCATCAATGTTTGCCGGACTTTTGACAAAGGTGGGGGTTTACGCCCTGATCCGGTTTTTTACGCTGTTTTTCGTTCAGGACCCGGCATTCTGGCACAACCTGATTCTCATCATCGCAGGCTTTACCATGGTGGTAGGTGGCATGGCTGCCAGCACACAATACGACACCCGACGCATCTTGTCGTATCACATCATCAGTCAGATTGGTTACATGGTGATGGGCCTGGGCATTTTCACTCCTCTTGCCATCGCCGGGGCTGTTTATTTCATGATTCATAATATGATTGCCAAAACCAATACTTTTCTGGTGGCCGGGATGATTCAGAAGGTGAAAGGATCTTTCGACCTGAAGAATATTGGAGGGCTCTTCAAAGAGAGTCCGTTTCTGGCAGTGCTGTTTATAGTTCCGGCATTTGCCCTGGCAGGCATTCCACCACTTTCGGGGTTCTTCGGGAAATTTATCCTGATAAAGGCAGGCATTGAAAGCAAGCAATACCTGATAACGGCAGTGGCGGTGCTCACCGGAATGCTTACGCTCTATTCGATGATAAAAATCTGGAATGAAGCCTTCCTGAAAAAGGGAGACACCAACAGTGAGACTAAAAAACTAACACTTGCCGAGGCGTTGCCATCAGTGATACTGGGATTAATAAGTATTTTGATGGGAATATTTGCCGCACCGGTTTTTGATTCTGCATCGGAAGCGGCGGAGGTGCTGATGGAAAACACAAATTACATTGAAGGCGTTTTAAAGTAGAAACTTATGTTAAAGCTTTTAAAGAAAACATATTATGTGCTGATTTTTCTGGGGTTCTACCTGTATAAGCTGGTGGAAGCAAACCTCTTTATGGCCTGGGATATCCTTACTCCGAAGATGCTCGACCAGCCAGGCTTTATTGATGTAGAGATAAACCTGGAATCAGAAACCGGTATCCTGATGCTTAGCAACCTGGTTTCGATGACGCCGGGAACCCTGGTGGTGGACGCCAACCTGGGTAAAAAACTTCTGAAGGTTCATGTGTTATACCTGCGCAATGAAGCCAAAGAAAGGGCAGAGATTATGCGATTTCAAAAAATGATAAAAAGAATTACAGATTGAAATGACAGAAAACGTTACAAATATTATCCTATACATCTCACTGGCCAACCTGGTTATTGCTCTCTTCCTGGTCTTTGTCAGGATGTTTAAAGGGCCGACTATTCAGGATCGGGTGGTGGCGCTTGACCTAACCGCTTCCATTGCCATGGGATTTATCCTGATATACGGAGTAACGGCTGAAAACGCCATCTATTTCGATATTCCGGTCATTATCGCACTTATCTCATTTATTGGCACGGTAGCCATTTCAACCTATTTGAAACGCAAAGAAAAAGCATCATGATAACAGCACTCCTCATACTGATCGGTTCTGTTTTTATCCTGCTCTCAGCTATCGGGCTCATCCGTTATGACGACCTTTACAGCCGGATGCAAGCCACTACCAAAGCTACTTCTTTCGGGATTCTCCTGATTCTTATCGGATCTTCTGTCTGTTTTAATGATCCTTATGTTTATCTGAAAGCTTTGTTTATCATATTTTTCATCTACCTGACCGCTCCTCTTGGAGCACACTCTGTGTCGAAATCTGATAAAGAAGGGAGATTTGAGGAGTAACCCGGCCAGGCTTTTTGAAAAAACTACCGGTTGGTTTTCGTGGCACTGTATTTTGTCCGGTCTTTTTTCATCTGTGTAACCAACACCCCCATAAAAACCACCAGTAAACCAACAACATCCATCAGGAGGATACTGTCGCCAAAGGCAATCCAGGCCATAAACATCGTTACCGGAGGGCCCAGGTAAAAGAGGCTGGCCACCTGTGTGGCGTCCAGGTCTTCAATTAAAAGCCACATCAGCGAATATGCTCCCATTGAAACGGCGAGGATGAGCCAAATCATAGTATAAATAAATTCCGGCTCCCACTGCGTGGAAAGTTGTTCTGCAAAAACAGCCGGAAATGCCAAAGCCATGGTTGTAGCAAGGCTTTGGTAAAACAATGTCAGGTCGACAGGCAGCTTGTGTTTGGGATTGACAATATCTATCTTTCTCTGGATAACGCTGGCGGCGGTAATTCCCACCACCGAACCCACGGGAATGAGGTATCCGAAAATAGAGCTGGGGCTTTCAAAATCGATTCTGAAAGATACGGTTAGTGCAACCCCTATAAACCCCAATAGCAAACCAATCCACTTATAAAAGTGCGTGGGCTCCCCTACTACTTTTCCTGATAATGCTCCTGTGGTTAGAGGCTGCAAGGCCACCACCAGCGCCACTATCCCTGCCGGAACCTCTTGCTCAAGAGCCAGCAGCACGCCGGTAAGCCAGGCTCCGTGGGCAAGAACACCTACCAGCATGTTAAGCCCGACGGTAGTCCAGGACAATTTTATGAAGCGCCTGCGAATCAAAAGTATGAGAAACATCACTAAAGTCAAAGCCAGATACCTCCAGAACACCAGCGTAAATGGCCCGGTATACGGAAGACCGTATTCCGCCCCTATAAATCCTGAGTTCCAAAGAAAAACGAAACCGATGGCCAAAAACAGATCTCTTCTGCTCATACACTCTGAACTTTAATTCTTTACGACAAAATGTAAAGGTACCTGTTATTTAACGATCTGAAAAACATCAACGCACTTAAAATTCAAAACAGTCAAAATTATCCTTAATTTGCAGGCTGAAAAGTAAAGCAATTGAAAGTCTGATGAGTTTCCGAAAAGGCCATATTTTTAAACAAAACTATCCACAGAATTACCTAATTCAAAACCCCGTGGTGGGAGGGCTGGTTTTAATGCTGTTCACCATTGCTTTTACGGCGATATACAGACCATTGGGCTCGCATGCCTCGCTGGGGATCAGTTATCTTGAAACAATGGCGCTTTATTCTTTTATTTTAGGTTTCGCTGCCATTCTGATAATTTATTTCATGAAACTGTTTCCTTTCTTTTCGAATAGGCATGCCTGGAACCTGAAGAAAGAAATCGCGGCTATTGGCATCACACTGGTGGGCTTAGGAATCACCATTTATCTGGCTGCTTTTATCATCGAGCCGCCCGCCGATCGATGGAACCTCAGCACCTTCATTGATTCAATAAAAAATGCTTTCCTTGTCGGGATTTTGCCATTTTCATTTTTTACTGCCATCAATATATCTGCACTAAAAGCCTCCGAAATCAAAAATGAAACATCTGCTTTATCAGAGCACAAAGCCTTTACAAACGTTGAAAAGCCAATATTTATCACTTCACAACTAAAAAAAGAATCCTTAAGTTTTATTCCATCTCAGTTGCTTTACGCAGAATCTGATGGAAACTATGTTCGCTTTTGTTTGATTAAGGATGAGAACATGATTGAAAAAACTATCCGAAATTCCATCAGCAATGTAGAAAAGCAGCTTTCCGGTTATCCGGAGTTTTTTCTCACGCACCGGGCGTTCATCGTGAATTTGAAGAAGGTTCAGCGGAAGCTTGGAAATTCCTCCGAATATCGTCTGAAACTGATAGATGCTGAAACAGAAATCCCCGTTTCCAGGCAGAAATCGAAAGAGCTTGATGGTTCTCTTGAGGAATATATAAATTTGTAAAAAAGGACTAATGCCAAACTTATACATCATAGCAGGTTGTAATGGTGCAGGAAAAACTACTGCATCCTATACAGTATTGCCGGAAATTTTGAATTGTGAAGAATTTATAAACGCCGATGAAATAGCCCGGGGTTTATCGCCATTTAATCCGGATAAAGCGGCTATTGAAGCCGGACGAATTATGTTATCAAAAATTGACGACTATATAGACAAAGAAATTGATTTTGCTTTCGAAACTACACTATCCTCTCGAACGTTTGTAAATACAATAAAGAAAGCCAGAGAACAAGAATTTCAAATCAACTTGCTTTTCTTTTGGCTTGATTCTGTTGATCTAGCTATTCAAAGAGTTAAAAACCGTGTAAAGAAGGGAGGTCATAATATACCGGATCAAACTATTACAAGGAGATATTTTTCTGGAATTAGTAATTTGTTTGAATTATACATCCCTCTATGTGATTATTGGATGGTAACAAATAATTCAAATCCAAATCTGGAGTTGGTTGCTGAGGGAAATGCAACTGACGTTTATAGAATTGAAAATTATCGTACTTTTGAAATGATAAAAGACACTAAAAATGGAAGAAAAAAATAAAGTCATAAGAGAAAAGTTCATAAAAGGCTTAGAGTTATATTATCAACGACTTATCAAAAGCAAGATAGAGAGCAACTCTGACTTGGTTGTCTCAGAGAATGGTAAAGTAGTATACGTTGATCCGCGAAAGTACCTTAAAGATAAATAGTGTTTGCTTTAGCAACGTTGAACTAAAAAAGAAAACTACCTTACCACATTTCTAACATCTATTGGAAATAAGAAAAAACGCCAGATCCTTTTCCCCACCCATCCCAAAAAAATACCATTCATCACAGAAAAATACTGTAGGTAACAAAGCCTTTCATTATATCACAAAAGCTTGATTGTCAGGTTTTATATGATTCTATTTGCATTCATAATCGCAAAACAATTTAAAAACTGAGAATCATGAAAAGCTTAACTGAAATTAAAAAAACCGTAGTTACTTTGTTCTTTTTAATGACGACAGTCCTTACTTTCTCACAACAAAACGAATCTTTCAACGGAATCATCAAGGAAGCCATGAGTGGCAACCCTATTCCTTTTGCATCCGTAGTTTTTCTGAATCCTGGAGATTCTTCAATGATCACCGGAACCGTCAGTGGTCCTGGGGGGCGTTTTTCTTTCGAGCATCCCGCTAAGGAAAAAAGCATTCTGCAAGTAAGGCACATGAGCTATCAAACCAAAACACTCAACTGGGAGCCTTCTGAAAATCAAAATGAATGGGTTGTTTTGCTGGACAATAAATCGGTGACCATGGATGAGATGGTAGTGGTTGGCGAACGCATTAAGGTAAAATCTCAGGGTAGCAAAACCACTTACTTTATGAACAAACAATTGAAAGATGCAACACACAGCGGCACGGACGTGCTCACTCAACTTCCGGGAATACAAATGGATTTGATGCGCAAGCTTTCGCTTGAAGGTAGTGGCAACGTCGTATTGATGGTGGATGGCCGCGAGCGCGACCTTCACTATATTTCGCAGCTCAGCGCAAGCGCCATAGACAAAATTGAGGTCAGCGATGTGGCCGGAGCAGACATGGAGGCCGATGCATCCGGAGTTATTAATGTTGTTTTGAAAGAAAAAAACCAGGGCTTTAGTGGTAGTGTATTGGCCAATATCCCTACCTCAGATAAAGAGGTTTACTTATTCCCGAATTACAGCCTTCAGTATGATCACCAAAAAATCAGTCTGCACACTTCCTATACGGGTGCTGTCAGCAATTTCGACATCATCAATACCAACATAAAGCGCTTTGACGAAACCATGGAAATTTTTGAACAACAAAGCGTCAGACAAAACAATTGGTCGCACCGCTTCAACTTTGGATTGGATTACTCCTTCAACAAACAAAACCGGATTAGCTATTTTGGTTATTACAACCCCTACTCTCAGGAACTCAGCGGAAATGTGATTTTTGAATCGGAAGGTCCTGACGATGAATATTCATATTGGTCGGCAAAAAAGGAAGACACCGACATCAACCGACGTACTTTTCACTCGCTTTACTACAAGCACTCATTTAGTCCGGAAAACCATCTCGAACTTGACGTGAGCTATTACCACCTGACAGCCAATAACACGACGAATTATTTTGCCGATAGTGTATCCGAATCCTATCCTGCAAAATTGAAAAACCAGGTGAAGCCCGTTCAGCACTCGGTTTTTGTGAAAACAGATTATTCATCAAAACTCTCGGAACAATGGAACCTAAAAACCGGACTCAAAGCCACTTTCAGGGAAATGACCGACAAAACCCGCGAAAGCTATAACTACACCGAACAGGTCTTAGCCGCTTACGGAAGCACTTCATACGCTTCCGGAAATTTTGGATTGAATGCCGGGATCAGAGTGGAGTCGGCCACCTCAGAAAATCAGCATCAGTTTGATTACGAAGACCTGTTCTTTCTGCCTCAAGCGACCATCACCTATGATTTCACTTCCGCACAAAAGCTCAAACTCAGCTACAGCCAATCACTTTTCCGCCCGAATGTTTACCAATTGAACCCGGTAGCTTTCAGCGATAACCCGATGATGTTGAACAAAGGCAACGCTGAGCTAAAACCCGGGCATCATGAAAACCTCTTTCTCGAACACTCCATTCGTTTTGATAACAACTATTTAGCTACCCGGATTTTCTATTCGCAAACCAAAAATGCCATTCAGAATTTGCTGACATTCAACGGAAACAATCTTTTCGAGAGCACGACCCAAAACCTGGGAGATATTACACGATACGGGCTGCAACTCAAGGGCTCACTCAAAATTGGTAAAAAGGCATCTCTGAATCCCTATTTCAGGGTGTTCAGAATACATGCCGACCCTAATTCGTTTGAGCAGTCCAACAACCTCAACAGCTTCAGCAGTATAGCTTATGCTTCAGGACTTTCAGCCCTTGCATCTTTTGCTGATGGCTACTCGGCCTCGCTTCGTTTTCAATACAGCAGTCCGAACCCGCTCCTGCAGACTGAAGTTTTTAGCGATGCACTCTATTTTCTGTCTGTGGATAAAAGCATCAGCGACAAGCTCAAGGTTGGACTAACCACCGCGCTGCCCTTCGACAACAGCTTTAATTATTACGGTAATGAAATCAAACAAAATAAACTCTACAGCCTTTCCGAAGGAACAATCAACACTTCAGGCTTCCCTCTGTGGCTGAAGGTCAGCTATCGGTTCGGATCAAAAAAGACCGACAAAACCATTCAGCGTGAAAATGAAAATATTGAGCAAATAAAGCGGAAGGGGTTTTGAGTTACTTGATATTTATCGGCGATTCCATAGGAGCTTTCAAATTTTTAATTCCTTGTTTTATTGATGTTTAACAATTATAAACACATTTATATGTGACTTTTTGATTATTTAACGTCTAAAGTGATGTAAAAGACAAGTGAATTTTTAATAAATGTTGAAACAATTTGTATTTGTCATATTAGGCTTATTAATTTTTTCACCAGTGAGTGACTCCGGTGTTGTTCATGATATGGATAAGAAACACTTCGTAGATCATCCGGCGCCCTGCAGTGAAACCTTTAGCATTCATATAAACCATCTAAAACTCAAGCAAAGAATATTTGAATATCCTAATATAAAAACTGAAAGGTTTTTTAATAACAGAATGAGATATTTCAATGGATCTGTTCTTGTAGCTAAAAAAGGAGAAATCCTTTTTACTAAAAATTTTGGGAAATCAGCAATCAGAAGGGGTGAGCCTATTTCTGAAAAAAGCAGCTTTCAGCTTGCCTCACTAAGCAAACAATTTACGGCTGCAGCGATTTTGTTACTCCATCAAAAAACTTTACTAAATATTGATAGTGCTGTAGTTAATTACATTCCAGAGTTTCCATACTCCGAAATAACTATCCGACAATTATTGAATCATACATCAGGACTGCCGAATTACATGTGGTTGTTAGAAAATAAATGGAATAGAAAAGAGATTCCAGACAATCAGGAAACCATGAAGATGTTTTGCAACGCTGATTTGCCATTATATTTTAAGCCAGGAAGGCGTTTCGATTATTCTAACACCGGATATTTTGTCTTGGCTACCATAGTAGAGGAGGTTGCAAAAACGAGCTTTCAGGAATTTATGCAAAAAAACTTTTTTATACCCATCGGTATGAGCAACACGGGTTTTTATGACTCAGGTAATGCCAACCAGTTAAGTGGTTACAGAAAGGGAAGAAAGCGAAACTATGTCATTCCACAAACCGTAAATGACGGGGTGCTTGGCGATAAAGGATTGTATAGCAATGCTGTGGACATGTTTAAATGGCATCAATCTATCATTAACTATACCCTTCTTAACAAAGAAATGGTTGACTTGGCCTTTCAGAATGGAAAAACAAACAGTGAAAGAAAAGTCCCCTATGGATTTGGTTATCGGTTGAAGAATAGCAAATCAAACTCAAAAATATACCATCATGGGGTATGGAATGGCTTTACAAATGCATATGAATACACACCAGAGGATTCATTACTTGTGATTGTTCTTTCTAACAATTCATATAAATATATTTCTTATATTGTTCATAAAATGAGAGAAATAGCTGTAGAATATAATGAATTCTTAGAGTTAGCATTAGCTATTCAGAAAGAAGGGATCTGTTTTAAAGTTGAAGATAAAAAAGAGCATTTTAAAAAATACAGCGTCTTTAGCAAAGACCACCATTTGTATGATGATATCGATTCCATTATGAGGAGTACGAGTGGAAGCAATTATATGTATTTGCCTATTGAATAATTATATTTTATACCTAAAAGTTCTATGATAAAAAAGAAAAACAAATTACTGCTGATTTTATTTATAAGTATATCTTTATCTGCTTTTGAGAGTTGCGATGAGAATAATAATCAACGAAACCCTGTTGATAACAATAAGAAGGACACTGTAAAAAGTGAATCGAATAGCATGATCTACAGGACTGAAAACATCCCGGATTTTTCGGTTTATGAAGACATTAAAGATAGAAAGAAAGCCTTTTTCAGCTATTTGAAGCCTTTTGTTGAACAAGAAAATAAAAAAGTACTTTATGAAAGAAATTATATTCTTAGTAAGTATCAAAAGGTCAATTCAAACGATTCGCTGGATGACAGTGATAAGTCAAGGTTATTAGGTTTAGCATCAAAATACCGGGTGAAATCAAAGTTAAAGTTCGATGAAGACTTTTTTAGGCAACTAATCCTCAAAGTAGATGAAATACCTGTGGAGCTGGCTCTTATACAAGCAGCCAATGAATCAGCCTGGGGCACCTCATATTTTGCCAAAACAGGAAACAACCTGTTTGGACAATGGTGTTTTACTCCAGGGTGTGGGATTGTTCCACGGAAAAGAAATGAAGGAGCAACCCATGAAGTGGCAAAATTTGAAACGGTAGGAGAATCGGTTGCTACATATATCAGAAACCTTAATTCGCACCCGGCCTATAAACCATTAAGAACAACCCGATACGTTGCCAGGCAACAAAAAAGACGTCCAAGCGGACATGAGCTTGCTATTGGGTTACAAAAGTATTCAGCAAAAGGTATGGAATACGTAGAAATCATAAGGGTAATGATTAAAAAAAATAAAGAATACCTTTTCTAATTGATTTATAAAATGATACTAACACCAAAAACAGAGAGGCCTGCCCAAGATTTGAGTGATGAGAAGTTGATCTCTCTTGTACTTGAAAATGGCGAAATTAACGCTTTCAGTCACTTGTACGACAGGTACAAATCTCGTGTTTATGGACGAATTGTTTCGCTGATGGGAGACAATGCTGATTCAGAAGACCTCTTACAAGAAGTTTTTGTTAAGGTATACGTTTCACTTAAGAATTATGAAGGCAAATCATCATTTTCATCTTGGGTTTATTCTATTACTTACAACCATTTAGTTGATGCTTTGAGGAAAAGAAAACGATTTTTGGAAGACCCGGATTTGGATGTGGAGGATAAAGCAATGGAAGAGACTAAAGATGAAGAAGTCCTTCGTATAGATTCTCATGACCTGATTCGTTTAATGGACAAACTTGAGGAACAAGATAAACTTATTCTATTATTGAAATTCAGGGAGGAACAATCGATTAAGGATATTATGAAAACTCTGAACATAAAAGAAAGTGCAGCCAAAATGCGTATTAAGAGAGCGAAAAATAAACTTATTCAATTATACCAAACTTTTAGCCATGAAGCCGAATAGCAAAAAAAGAAATCCTTTTCAGGATATAGAACTTGAAAAAGAACCTCCCAAGCACATGAAGGAAAAGGTGATGAAGCAAGTGCACCTTTCGCAAATGTTATTGGACTCTGCTGACTTATTCACGACAAAGTTTGGCAAAACAATTAGCGACATTACAAATCAAAAGAAGTAAGCTTAAGAATTATACATTATCAGGTTTAAACAGAAATAATAAGCATCGATAAAATATCAATAGTAATAATAAACAAATGAATTATGCAAGAAAACATTAATAATTGGTCGGAGGTAAGCCTGGAATCACTAATTACGCTGGGTAATAAGCTGATGGAAATCTTGCCCGGTATTTTAGGGGCTTTGCTGTTAATTTTATTAGGCTGGCTCATTGCAAAAGGAACATCCAAACTCATTACCCGAATTCTAAAAGCCATGAAGTTTGATAATCTGGCTGATAAAATCAACAAACAAGAATGGATGAAAGATTCAAGCCTGAAAATCGTGCCAAGCGAAATCATCGGTAAGTTTACTTATTGGCTTGTGTTGATACTGTTTTTTATCACTGCATCAGACACTTTAGGCTGGGATGCGGTTTCTAAGTCTTTTAATGATCTTATCAATTACTTGCCACAGCTTTTTAGTGCTATTCTGATATTTGTTTTGGGATTTTATTTATCCCAAGTAGTAAAAGATTTTATTAAAACAACATTAACCGGTTTGCAAATTTCATCTGCAAAAGCATTATCAAGCATTGCTTTTTATGTTATAATGATAATTGTTGTAACAACAGCATTGGAACAAATGGGAGTAGACACCACGTTATTGGTGTCTAATATTACTCTTGTTTTGGGTTCTGTGTTTCTGACCATTGCCATTTCATTTGCTATTGCATCGCGAGGTATTTTCAGGAATATTTTGTCCTCTTATTATAGCAGGGAAAACATTCAAATCGGCCAAAAAATCAAATACAATGACAAAACAGGAGTAATTACTAAAATTGATAAAATTCACGTTACTGTACAAGGGGAAAAAAACAGTTGGTTAATCCCAACATCTGTTTTTGTTGAAAAAGAAATTGAGCTTTTAAACAATTAAAAAAAAATGGAACAATAAAAAAAATGAAAACAAAAAATACAATTAAACTTGCATTGAACCTGTTAATAACAGGCCTTTTTTCAATGAATGCGTTTGCACAGGGAACCTCAATCGATGAAAACCTAAAAGAGTCCTTACGTAAGGAATATTTTACAGTGAACATGCTTATGCAAACTGAAGGAAGATATTCTTTCGGCGACGAAAAAATCTATGGAAGAAGCCAGTTTGGGGTGGCCAATGCGCGAATCAGTATCCGGGGAAATCTTGATAATGGGTTCTTCTATCGTCTTTATACAAATTTCTCGAGCGAACCTGAATTACTGGATGCTTTCATAGGATACAATCTTGGAGAAGGATTACGTATCACTACCGGCCAAATGAAACCGAAACAAACCCTCGATTTTATTCCTAATCCCGGAGCTACTGACTTTATCGACCGGGCTGTGATTACAGGTAAATTAGTAGCATCCCGTGAGATAGGTATTGCATTAGATGGAAATATTGGTGATGTATCTTATTATGCTGGCGCTTTTAATGGCCGAAATCCACTTGAGATACCGGAACAGGATGATTTGTATTTTATTGGTCGACTGCAATATACTTTCCGTGATTTAGTACCCGGGTTTATTCAGATTGCTGTAAATGGTTCACACGGCGGATCGGCTTCCGGGAATATGGGCGGGAGTGGTCCGGATATTGAAGGAAAGCGGACAACATATGGTGCTGATTTCAGGCTTGAATCGAACCAATGGATTTTGGCTGCTGAATATCTTGCCGGAGAGTATCAGCTTTTAAACACATCTGAAGATGAGATGATGGATGGATATTACGCCACCCTGGGATATGCCGTGAATGACGAGGTTACAATCCTTTCCCGCTGGCAAAACTATACTTTGGATAATCAGGACTTCAATGCCTTTGATACATCTTCTGATATGCTTACATTAGGTTTGAATATCCAGACCACAGAGTTCATTAGTTTCCAGGTTAATGCAGAAATGCTTATGCCTGATAATCAAGATAATCAACTTGGTTTATCAGGAGTGTTTCAACTGCAGTTTTAAAGTTTACATGAAACCTACTGTTGAAAATGATATCAATCAGAATGCTTTTTGAGTCCGGTCAGAGTTTATCCCAGGCTTTTGTGAATAGCTTTGTTTGTAGTTGTAAGACCGGACTCATTTTATCTTTTTTTATTTAACCTTATAAATTACATTAAAAATGAAAAAAATTGGCGTCCTTATAGTTTTTCTTGCTTTTTCGGCTCAAAAAGGAAAATTAATAGCACAAGTAAATGATACTTCTGTAAGGAATGTAATAGAATTACAGTCGGAAATAGATTCTCTAAAAAGGATGGTCGGAGATTTAAACAATGATTTACAAAATATCAAGGATGATGTGATAACAACCCGGCAAAAGTCTGAGAAATATTTTGAAATTCTTGATGATAAAACCGAAGATGAGGCGGAACTAATTGAAGACCAACGGTCAAAAAATAAGCGGGTTGATGATTTGTTAAGAGCCATCAGAGAGCAACCCGGACAATTACGTTTTAATGGGTCGGCAACCATGAGCATGCAATCTCCTGCCAAAAACACGCAAAATAAATCTGCCGCAGTGGGTTCGTTCGATATATATGCTATGACTAGTTTCGGAAAGGGGACATTGCTCTTTTTTGATATCGAAGCGATAGGTGGAGACGGCCCGGATCAATATTTCCCAACTTTTTCCGGCTTAAATGGCGATGCAGGAAACACACAGGATCAGGATGGATTGGACCGCCTCCATCTCCTTGAAGGGTGGGCTGAGTTTTCTGTTTTTGAAAACCTATTTACAATTACAGCCGGAAAAGTAGATTTAACCAACTACTTCGATAACAACTCTCTGGCCAATGATGAAACACTGCAGTTTTTATCCGGCGCTTTCATCAACAATGCTTCGTTTGCCGGTACTGTACCTTCTAATTCTCCCGGGATAAGGATACAGACTACATTGCTTGAAAAGTTCTATTTTCAGTATGGCTTATCCAGCATGGATAATATGGGGCAGGCTATATTCAACGACCTTTACCAGGCGGCGAGCGTACGGTTCAGGTTGTTTGCAAACAGCCCCTGGGAAACAAACTTCCGTTTTTATGGCTATCAAAGTCCGGTTGCAGATGATGCGCAAGGTTACGGAACGAGCATCGACGGTAAGTTCTTTGAAAAATATAATGTTTTTGTTCGTTATGGAAACAATAATCCTAATCTTGAAATTTCCTCCGGAATTTCAGAAAGCTGGAGCACAGGGTTTAGCTTTTTACAAACGTTCGGTAATCGGGGGATTAACTTTGGATTAGCTTATGGTGAAACCTTGCCCTTTGATGATGCAATGAAAAACGAAAAACAATTTGAAATATATGCCCGATACCGGTTCAATGAATGGGTATATGCATCGCCGCATTTCCAATATACCGCAAATGCAAATGGTTCATCGAAAAACTATTCGCTTATTGGTTTAAGAACTCATTTTAACTTTTAATATTGAGCTCAGTTTAAAAAGCTAAAATTCCTTTTTTAAGAATACATATGATATCATAAAGCATTGTTGTATTTAATAGAAAAAATGATATTTTAATTCGTGTATTCCTGATGAAAAATAATTTTATCATACTTTTGCGAGCCTTAAAAAGGATGTAAATCATGCGAATCAATCAAATAGTATCAGCATTAGTTGCTTTATTAATTGTGCATTCCTGCACCACCACCAAGCTTGTTGAGGAAGGTCAGATGGCCTATCAGCAGGGCAATTACGAAACTGCCCTTGACAAGTGGGAACAAATTATCAGTGAGACCGAAAAGCAGGCCAGGCTCGTCGATTCCAGCCTCTATTACAAAGCCGGAATGGCTGCCCTGAAGCTGGATAAAAAGGATAAGGCCCAACAGTATTTCGTTTGGGCCGATGATGGCGGTTTCTCCTCACCCGATATGTACCTGACCCTTTCGGGGATGTACAAAAGCGTGGATAACCTCAGCCTTGAGATTGAAATGCTGGAGAACTATCACCGCGAATACCCTGAGGGTGAAAAAATTGACAGCATAAATGTGCGCCTGTTTGAAACTTACATGGAGAGCGAGCAGTGGAGCAAAGCCAAAAACCTGTGGCCCGAAATAGAAAATCAGGCCGATTCGGATGTCGCACTGCTCACAGACTATTTCGTGCTGAACAGTAAGCTGGATAATGAGGAGGCGCGCAGCAAAACAGCTCAGCGGCTTCTTGAACTCGACGAAAACAACATCACCGGACTTGAGTGGAAGGCAAAGAAGTTTTTCCGCAAAGCCGATGACTTGTATGTAAAAGAAATGAAGGCTTATGATGAAAACCGCACCCGCAAGCAATACCGGAAACTGCTTAAAGCCTGGGACAAGATCTGGCCCGACTTCAGGAAATCGCGCGACATCTTTGAGAAGCTCTACGAACTCGAACCAAAAGCGGAATACGCCAAGTATCTGGGGCACATCTATACCCGCATGGACAAAGAGCAAAAAGCCGAATACTGGAATAAAAAGGCTGAAGAAAATTATAAACCTTGAAGATAAATCCGCCTTAAGCAAAATCAATAAGATTTTAGATGATAAGCCTGCTGAGCAAAAAAAGAAAATGAGTCTTGATACTTTTTTTAGTAAAGTAGAAGAATCTGAAAAGGCTTATGCAAAAGGAAACTACACTAGTCAGAAAAATCTGAAAGAAGAAATAAAGAAATGGGGAAAGAAAGATTAGAAATTGTCTGGACAGGTTCAACAAAAACATATTTACAAACAATCGGTATTGTGGTTAATATTTTCTAACCACCACGCGCACAAAGGAATGTACATGGCACACTATTGAAAATTCCTCGATTAAATTTTGATACCGTTTTTCAATCTTCAAAAATCAAATTAAAGGTTTTTTCAATATACCCATCTGAATTATCTGAAGGGAAACTCACTTCAATTCTGACTTTCGAATCCAAAAATTCCACCAGCCTGGCTTGCTCAACGTATTTTATTTCCTTGTATCCCTGGTGAATAAAAAGCTCTTTGGTGGTATTGGCCGGCCCTTCCACCGTAACCTCGTAACGATTATCTTCAAGCGCGGCCGAAACCACGCGCAAACCCTCAGAACCTTCTCCGGGTTTGGGCGAAGGAACCGGTGGCTCCATCCCAACACCTTCGGTATAATAAATCACCACCTGCTTCCTCTGCGCCAGCTCAAAGTCAAAATCCATCTGCATAAAATCATCTCCTTGCCGGGATGTATAAGAGATTTTTTGGCCATCAACCGTAACTGAATCAACCAACGAAGCTACCGGAAGGTAAGGTCTGAGATTCAGTTTTACCCATTGGTTTTCATCCTTACTGAAATCATAAATCATGGACGTATCATTTTTACGCATCCTGAAATCCATAAGCTGATCCCCCATTCTCAGGTTTTGCACCTGAGCTTCTTTCCAATGGATAGGAAAAGCAGGTGCCAATGTAAGCTTGTTTTCCGTAGCCAAGGGCTCAAAGCCCAGCATGCCCTCGTAAACTGGCTGCAAGGCCATGGTCTCTGACCAGCACTGGTGCGCGCACACCCCCGAAGGCTTGTATTCCAACCCATGCATCACTTCTTCAATAAACCCTTTGCTCCAATGTTTATAAACCTGAAGATTATTCATAGTGTGTACAAATCCTTGCACCGGACGGTTGTTTTTGTATTCGGCCAACGCTGTCCAGCCGGTATAAAGCGGCCAGACCGAGCCGGTGTGGTAACCCTCCGGATTAAAGTGCGCGTTGTCTTTTCCGGCGATACGCATGCCCCAGTCGGCAGAAAAATTGTCGCGGGCAAAAGCCTCCAGCACAGGCTTGCGCCAGGCACTGTCGATCTGCCTAAAATAAAGCGGGATGGCAGGCATTACGGTCTTGTCGTCGATAAAAGAGCCATCGGCATTCACACTGTGATAGAAAAAAGCGTCCTGCTCATTCCAGAATTTATCGTTGATGATGCGCTTCACTTTCTCAGCGTCTTCGCGAAATTTCCTTTTTCCTGATTTTCCTGTGGCCTCAGCCATAAAAGCAGCCTCCCCGAGGGCCCGGGCCCAGCATGCCGAGAGGTAGAGCGTCGACTGTCCGCCAAAGAGGTGACCTCCCTCCACCCAGCCATGGCCAACGAGCGTATTATCGATCAGGTGATCATTGTTTCGATCAGTGGAGTAGCAAAAATCCAGCACCTTTTCGATATGGCTCCAGTTTTTGCGGATAAAATCCTCATCGCCCGAGTGGCGCAGGTAGTGTCCGGCCAAAACAATAAAAAGCGGCGTAGCATCGGCAGCATCATAATGCACTACCCCCGATGTGGTCAGTTCGTGCAAAATTTTTCCTTTCGGGCTCTGATAGTTGATGAATGTCTTCAGGATATCCCTGACCTTTTCAAAATCGCCGTAGCCGTTAAAGGCCATGCCGCTCCACTGGGCATCGCGACCAAAATACCAACTGTATCCGGGGCGGCCGCTCACCTCATGACCGCCATCCCATCCATCCGCCGTGGTGCCATATCCGGCCACCAACGATTTTCCTACGCCCGGCGTATGAACGAAAAAGCGATCCGCACCAATCACAGCCCAGCGGTATGCCTGGTTGAAATCCTCGTCAGGCGTGGAAATCATCAGCTTTTCACCAAGTAAATCCTCATAATATTTTTGCGATTGCTGATAAACTTTTTCAGGATTTTGAAGATATTTTCTGTAGGTCTCTGTGGCTTTCCCATATGATTGATTTGTTGCAACCATCAGCATATCCAAATGATCATTATGGTTTAACCGGAATTCGTTCATCACTGAAACAGAAAACGCCTCTCCTTCTATCCCCGTAAGGGTGCCCTCATTAAATTCAAATGCTGAATAATTTCCGCTAAGCTGCTGTTCAGGAATTTTTGAGGCCCCCACTATGCATGCCAGGTCACTGCTTTCATCCACAAACAAATGACCGTTTAAATCTTTGCTGTAGGTTTGCTTAATCACTTCATTCGCCTTTCCGGAATAGGGCCACATCAGGCGCATGTTGGTCTGATACCGGGTCGTTAAATGAATGCTGTCCTGTCCGGAATAATCATAGTGAACCACTGCCACCGGCTCTTTTGGGTGAACCGTAATAATTTCTTTCAGATGGCTTTTGCCGATGGAGTAAGTCCGGGTAAAAGCATTGGGGCTTACTTTCACTTTTTCGGCCTGTTTATCCAGCCAGTAAATACGATCATCGCCCGGCAGCCTGTAGCCCACGCTGTAATCGCGCAAGGCCATAAACGGATGCGCCCATATTTCATCAATACCACCATTCTCTTTGCCCATCACAAGCATGCGCTGTCCTGCCACATCCCAGAAATTATCAGCAGGTGCGCCCTCAAGACTAAGGCTCCAATTTTTCTCATTCCAACTTCGTGGTTTAGGAAGGCTTACCGCATCTTCGAGCAGGTTAAACGGCTCAATGCGGTTATCGGCATAATTCCAATAATTCTCGCGGCCACCAATGTTCCCGGCAAGGTATTCAATGACATTTCTCATGAATATTTCAAGCTGTGGCTGATGAGAATTGGGGATACTAAAGTGCGTATAGGCCCCAATTCCAAGTATTTTTCCTCTACCGAAATCATACTCCACCATCAACTTTTTATCCTCGTTCATATTGATGTATGACCAATCTACAGCGATGACTTTGCCATTTTTTGGAAGCCGACCGCTCATAAAACCAGTTTGCCTCAGTGCTGTGTCTTTTTCAGGATTGAGAAGGTAAGCCCCTCCATGAAGTCCTTTAAAAACCGGATGACTTTTATAGGAATGCAAGCCGTGTTTTCTTCCAAAGCCATTGTCTTTCAGTTGAACAGAAGCCGTATCGATGGGAGAAAGCTCCATCCTTAAATCTTCGAGGTACTTCATCCCGTCAAGGGTAAGCAAAAGATTTCCACCGTTTGTCAGAAAAGTTTTTATCGAATCGTTCACCCGGATATTGTTCAGGCGTTCAGAAACATCACTGCTGTCATCCTGATGATACCACAAAATATCAAACCTACTGAAAGAAGGGAGTTCAGAAAGCGGAGGAGATAGATTTATCGTCCGGTAATTGATTTTGTCCTGTTTACTGAGAAATTCTTCAACAGCTGCTAACTCTGCCCCCTCGCTGGATGGGGTTATCAGTAAACCAACCCTAATATCTCTTTCACCTTTAGAAGGATAAAAGGTAAAAGCCACCGCAATCGCCACAAGCAAAAGCACAACTGCTATTATCCATAGCGGCCGTTTACCCATGTTTTGAATCATAATTTTTCGCCTGGAAGCGGTAGCAGGATTTTCAGAATTTTCGGTACACGTAGTCTTTTCCGGTTTATCTTTTTCCATAAGATGTTGGATTTGTCACCAAATTACAAAAAAGAACCCATTTAGAAAGCTGAAAAATCATTAATATTGTTGAAGGAAAAAAGCAGGGAACGAGATGAATGATCATTTGGATGCCAATGCATCGCGGTTAACATCAGCAGAAAAGGAATTTGAGAAAGCCCTCCGGCCATTGAGCTTCGGGGAGTTTTCGGGCCAGGGCAAGGTAGTGGAGAACCTGGAGATTTTTGTGGCTGCGGCCAAACAGCGTGCCGATGCCCTTGACCATGTGTTGCTTCACGGCCCTCCCGGACTGGGAAAGACGACACTTTCACACATCATCGCCAACGAGCTTGGTGTAAACCTGAAGCTGACCTCCGGCCCGGTGATGGACAAGCCGGGCGACCTTGCCGGGATACTGACAAACCTGGAGCCCAACGACGTTTTGTTTATCGATGAGATTCACCGTTTGAGTCCGGTGGTGGAGGAATATCTTTACTCTGCGATGGAGGATTACAAGATTGACATCATGATTGAATCGGGCGCCAATGCACGCAGTGTGGAGATCGAGCTCAATCCGTTTACCCTCATCGGGGCCACTACCCGGTCGGGACTGCTTACCGCACCATTGCGCTCGCGCTTTGGAATCAATTCGCGACTGTCTTATTACAAGATCGACACGATGATTGGCATCATCAGGCGCTCTTCGGGCATTCTGGGTGTGGAAATAAAAGACAACGCCGCCAATGAAATCGCCCGCCGGAGCCGGGGCACGCCGCGTATAGCCAACCTGCTGCTGCGGCGTATCCGCGATTTTGCTCAAATCAAGGGTAACGGCACGATTGACCTGGAAATATCAAAATACGGTCTTGAAGCACTTAATGTGGACAAGCATGGGCTTGACGAGATGGACAACAAAATCCTGCAGGGCATCATCGAGAAGTTTAAGGGCGGGCCGGTTGGCTTGACCACCATTGCCACTGCCGTGGGAGAAGACCCCGGAACCATCGAGGAAGTGTATGAGCCATTCCTGATACAGGAAGGGTTTTTGATGCGGACGCCACGCGGAAGAAAAGCCACCGACCTTGCTTATAGTCATCTCGGATTGTCGAAACTGCGTCAGGAAAGGGATCTCTTTACGGATGAATAAACCGCAACTCAAGCATAGCATTAAAGAACTCGCCTCCAAACATGGTTTTCTCGACTGTGGATTTGCAAAGGCCGGTAAGCTTGAATCGCATGCCGATGCTTTTGATAAATGGCTGGAGCAAGGCTTCCAGGCCGACATGCAGTATATGGAAAATTATCGCGAAAAGCGAAAAGACCCAACCAGGCTTGTAGAAGGTGCCAAAACCGTTATCTCGTTGCTGTTCAACTATTATCCTGATAAAAAAATTCCCGAAAAGGACAACCTTCGTATTTCAAAATACGCCTATGGTATTGACTATCATTTTGTGGTTAAAGACCGCCTCAAGAGCCTCCTCTCAGATATTGAAGAATTAGCAGGCCCCACCCGGTCGAGGGTCTTTATTGATACCGCCCCAGTCTTAGACCGCGCGTGGGCCGAAAAGTCAGGGCTGGGCTGGATAGGTAAAAACAGCATGCTGATTAGCAGGAAGTATGGCTCGTATGTTTTTATCGGGGAAATTATCACGGACCTGGAAATAGAGGAAGATACCCCCATAAACAATCTTTGCGGTGGGTGCACCAAATGCATCCAGGCATGCCCAACAAATGCAATCATCAAGGATGGGGTGATCGACTCTAACAAGTGCATCTCATACTGGACCGTTGAAAACAAAACTGAATATATGCCATCGGAGCTTAAAGGCCGGTTTGAGGATTATATTTTTGGTTGCGACATTTGCCAGGACGTGTGCCCGTGGAATAAATTTTCCATCACCCACAACCAACCTGAGTTTGAGCCCCACCCCGACCTCGTTGAGATGGATAAAGAAAAATGGCAGGAAGTCAGCGAGGAAGAGTACCGGAAACTCTTTAAAAAATCAGCAGTGAAACGCGCAAAATACAAAGGGCTTAAACGCAACATTAAGTTCAATTTAAAGTAACACCTGCCTCTTGCATTTTATCTATCTTTGCAGGCGATTTTAATTTTTTAACCAAAAATTTTGTTTCAGCTATGGCAGGCAAGCTAAAAACCGGTGTTTTCTCAGAGATTGGAGAACTTGAAGGGGTTATCCTCCACTCGCCAGGGAAAGAAATAGAAAACATGACACCGCGTAATGCTGAGAAGGCACTCTACAGTGATATCCTTAACAAGAAGATTGTGGACAAGGAATACAGTCAGTTTAAGGATGTGCTCGATAAGCTCACCAACACCTTCGAGGTGCAGGATTTACTGGCCAAAGTGCTTGTGAACGAAAAGGTGAAGTACGATTTGATTCGGAAAATCACTGAGAACGAGAAGGTGGAATATTTACACGGGCACCTGATGAGCCTCTCGGCCAGCGAGCTTGCCAAGCAACTGATTGAAGGCGTGGTGATGGAAGTGGATAACCTGACCAAGTTCCTGAGCAATCAACGCTACTCGCTGGCTCCGCTGCACAACTTTTTCTTTACCCGCGACGGTTCGGTGAGTGTTTACAACAAAGTGCTGATCAGCCGCATGGCCAGCCAGGTGCGCGATCGCGAATCCATTATCATGGAAACCATCTTCGACTTTAGCGAGGAAGTGACGGGCACTACTTTTAACCCGGTAGACAACCGCTGCTCAAAAAAAGATTTGACGATTGAAGGCGGCGATGTTCTGGTGGCCCGCGACGACATCCTGTTGGTGGGAATGGGCTCCCGCACCTCTTCGAGAGGGATAGACTATTTGATTGAAAGATTTAAAGGCGAGAAGAAAAAGCAGCACATTATCATCCAGGAATTGCCAATGAGCCCGGAATCATTTATTCACCTCGACATGATTTTTACTTTCCTCGACAAAGATAAGGTGATGACCTTTGATCCGATGGTGTTCCACTCAAGCAAGCATATCACTATTCATATCATTATCGATAACGGAAAGGTGACCATCAGAGAAGAAAGCAACCTGTTGGAAGGCCTGAAAAATCTGGGCATGGACCTGGAGCCCATTTCCTGCGGAGGAACCAAAGACAGCTATGTGCAGGAAAGAGAACAGTGGCACAGCGGCGCAAACTTTTTCGCACTGGCCCCAGGGAAAGTCATCGGATATGAACGGAATGTCTATACTATCGAAGAGCTTAACAACCATGGTTTTGAAGTGCTCAGGGCAAGAGACATCATCAAAAACCGGGTCAATCCGGCAGACTACGAAAAGTATGTCATCACCATCGAGGGGTCTGAGTTGCCTCGTGGCGGAGGGGGCTGCCGTTGTATGACGATGCCTGTTAAAAGGAAAGCCGTTGAGTGGTAGTGTTTTTAATCTTTTGCAAATAACAGAGCATTTACATACCTTTGATACCTTATAAAACCAACAGCTTATGGGTAAGCAAATCCTGATCATTGTTTCTATTACGCTTCTGATGACAGTTAGTTCCTGTTCGCGGAAAATAGTTTTCACTCCGCAGTTGCGTGCTCAGCTCGAAAACCAGAGTATTGACCTTAAAGATGTGCAGTTTTATAACTCTGAGAAGATTGTATTGAAACGTGTTGAGGAACAACCCGAAGAAGTATTGCTGAACGAAGGTGCGGTGGAGGTTACGAAGGGGAAGATTATTGAAGAAATTGTTATCAAAAAAAAGACCCCCGGTGTGTGCAAGCAGGTAAACCGTTATCATTTAAATATCAGTTTTGAAGCTGAAGACGGTAAATATCTGAAATTCGGAAGAAAAGCCGGCCCGATGCTCCGCGATCGCTACAGGCTTTATGCCAAAGAATGGAATGAAGAAAACGGAAAAGTGATGTATGGCGACACCCTTTACAATTCTGATCTCAGTGCCGCTGATGCGCATCTGCTGGTGGAAAAGAAACAGGTTTACGACCTTATCAGGGAAAAAAGAGTGGCCAGGGGCATCCGCATTGAAAGCGGAAGAGATTAATCCCCCGGATATTCCTTACCTCCCGAATAAATCTTTTATCTGATATTGTATCGCGATATGAATCACGTTATGGTACATTCCCTTGTTGAAGAATGTTGTCACTCCTTTAGTGTCTTCCCTGATGTAAAGTAAGCTATGCGAAAACTCAAATTCTGCCGTGATGATATCCGTAAGATACCAGTGAGCCCCCAGGATAAAACTTAAGTCGCCACTCTCCCACGGATACTGAGAAGTAAAATTCGTATACCCGTTAATCTCTTCATAGTCATGAATCAACACCCCGTAAGACAAACCTGTTTCCAATCCAAAGTCTTCGTTATGGCGATATTGCACCGTAACCGGGATCTGCATATAATTTAACCTCAGCAGGTATGACTGGAAATTATTGGTGCTATCGGGGTTGGCCCTGCTCCCTTTCTGGTAGTACTCTAATTGCATTTGCATGGATACTTTGTCGGACAGCTCCAGGTTGACATATGGCCCAAAAACAATTCCGGCCTTGTCATATCCACCCAGGCCATCGCCTTTAACTTGCGTACCGGCCACGCCGGCAACAATACCGCCCTTAAACTCCTGTGCTCTTAAGGTGTGATTTCCTGCCAAAGACAAAATTATAACTGTAATTGAAATTGAAAGTATCAATCTTCTCATCTTCTTCGTGTTTATGAATTTTTGATGTTATTAAAATCTTCTGTTTGCTTTAATCTGTTTGCCAGTTGAATAAATGGATGCATGATAACCATGTATTGCCACACTCCATCCATAATCGACCACAATTTACTGAAAAAATTTCCGACCATGCATCATTCTGTGTTTATATCAACTTTTTTCAGTGCCAAACTCTCATGTTTTTCGCGATGTGCCTAAGGTTATGTTTTACTTATTGGTTATTTTTCAGGATGTTACGATATTTCAAGCGATAAAAATTAACAAAGAGTTAAAGTTAGTCCCATCCAAATAATAATATTTTTGTAAAATAATTAACTTTGATACCTTGAGGTAGACAAAAATTGCGAAATGGAAAATCATCAATACAAGATTCTTCTGGTAGACGACGAGGAGGATGTACTTGAGTTTGTAGGTTACAACCTGAAAAAAGAAGGCTACGAAGTCTTTACAGCAAAAAACGGCCAGGAAGCACTTAAAATTGCCAATGAGAAACACCCCCACCTGACTCTTCTTGACGTTATGATGCCCAAAATGGATGGCATGGAAACCTGTGAGGAAATGCGTAAGATGCCGGTGGTAAAAGACTCGGTTATTGTTTTCTTAACGGCCCGCGGAGAAGACTATTCTCAGATTGCCGGCTTTGATGTAGGTGCCGACGACTACGTTACAAAACCTATCAAACCCAAAGTACTCATTAGCAGGATAAAAGCTTTGTTGCGGCGCCACAAAGTACAAGCCGGCCCATCGGATGATTCGAACCGGATTGTGTTTGATGATTTTATCATCGACAAAGATCGGTTCGTCATAACCTACAAAGGCAAAGAAATCACACTTCCGAAAAAAGAATTCGAACTTCTGTCGCTCCTGTGCTCTAAGCCTGATAAAGTATTTACGCGCGATGAAATCTTTTCTCAGATTTGGGGGGATAATGTGATTGTGGGAGACCGTACTATTGACGTGCATGTGAGAAAAATCCGCGAAAAAATCGGCTTGAAAAACATCAAAACGGTAAAAGGGGTAGGCTACAAATTTGAATCTTAGTTCCAGATGTTTCAAGTGAGGCAGGAATAATTCAGGAATTATTGGAATTAAAATAGAGGAGTAGAGATATTTTATGAAACTATCGGATCCGGGAAGGTTTGCTTTGGTGCTGGGCATTGTGCTTAGCATCCTGGTGTTGATTTTATTGCTGGTTTTGGCGTGGGGAGGCGACAACCGGATTAGCACACCTGAATTTGTCATCGCGGCAGGAGCCTCTGTCAGTTATTTCATCATTTCCTTCATCCTTCTCAAAAATTATGTAGAGAACTATATTTACCGAAAAATCAGGGTTATCTACAAAACCATTCACCAGTTCAAAAAATCTTCCCTCGAAAAAAACCGTCCGGCATTGGGCCGCGATGCCATCGAGAGAGTGAACCAGGAGGTGGCCCGCTGGCAAAAAGACACCCATCAACAGATTGAAGACCTGAAGCAGCGCGCACAATACCGTCGTGAGTTTATCGGAAACGTTTCTCATGAATTAAAAACACCGGTTTTCAATATCCAGGGATATATCCTTACGCTGCTTGATGGGGCGGTGGATGACCCGGCCATTAACAGGCAATACCTCGAGCGCACGGAAACAAGTATCAACAGGCTCATCAGCATTATCGACGACCTCGAAGACATCTCTCAGCTCGAATCGGGGGCATTGCGCCTTAAGGAAGACAAATTCAATGTGGTTGATTTGGCCAGGGAGGTTATGGAGCAATCGGAAATGAAAGCCAGCAAGCGCGATATCAAACTCTTTTTCAGGAAAAAGTACGACAAAGCCATAAAGGTGAAAGCCGACCGCAACCGGATACGACAGGTTTTCGGCAACCTCATCGAAAACTCCATCAAGTACGGGAAAGATGGCGGGTCAACGAAAGTGAGTTTTTTTGATATGCACGACCATATTCTTTGCGAGGTGACCGACGATGGCCCCGGAATTCCGGAAGAAAGCTTACCACGTATTTTTGAGCGTTTCTTCCGTACTGACAAAGCACGCTCGCGCGAACAGGGAGGCAGCGGCCTGGGACTGGCCATTGTGAAGCATATCATCGAAGCTCACGAGCAAACCATTAACGTAAGAAGCAAAGTGGATGTGGGGACTACTTTTGCATTTACCCTGAAAAAAGCCTGATTTTATTTTTTGCGCTCAGTAGTGAAAATCACCAACTGCTCAAGGGATTTACGATATTCATTTTCAGGGAATTCTTGCAGCATTTCCACAGCTTTCGCCTGGTAATCCATCATTCGATCGTAGGCGTATTCAATACCGCCACTATCATTGACCCTGCTGATAATGTTTTCCACACTTTCTGCATCATCATTCTTCTTTTTGATGGTCCGGATGTATTTTCGCCGTTCGATGGAAGATACCTGGTTGAGCATGTAAATCAGCGGAAGCGTCATTTTCTTCTCTTTAATGTCGATGCCGTTGGGTTTGCCTGTTTTTCGTGAATCCTGGTAATCAAAAAGGTCATCCTTAATCTGGAAAGCGATACCCACATATTCACCAAAGCGACGCATTTTCTCGATGGTTTCCTTATCGGCACCAGCCGAAGAAGCACCGGCAGCACAGCAGGAGGCAATTAAAGAAGCCGTTTTTTTCCTGATGATATCAAAATAAACAGGCTCCTGAATATCGAGCCTGCGGGCTTTTTCAATCTGTAGCAATTCCCCTTCGCTCATCT